>JAGCXX010000118.1 GCA_017961115.1 Prevotella sp.
GTTGTGACCACGCCCGACGGCAAACAGCACATCATGCTTTATGAAGCCAACCGATTGTTGGGGGATGAGTGGCACAGGAGTGTGATGATGCAATACATAACTTGGGACAAGAACGGACTTCCGGTTTTTGGGAAGCCTGTCATGGAATATGGAAGTCCTGAATTATGACAAGTATATCATTATGTAAAGTAGTCGTTAAATATCGCACCCCAATTAATAATTTACGGATAGGAATCCTCAATCTTATTGAGCAGCATAATCTTTAGGAAGACAGCCAAATTGTGCCCTAAAGCATTTTGCAAAATAACTGCTTGAGGTGAATCCCACTCTTTCGGCCACCTCACTGCTGCGACATCCCTCTTTGAGCAGGCGTGCTGCCCTGTTCATGCGCGCTGTCTTGAGATAATCAGTGGGAGTCATGTCGGTGAGAGCCTTTATCTTGCGATAGAAACTGCTCCGGCTCATGTGGAGTTGCTCTGCCAGCGTGTCGATGGAGAATTCCTCATCCTGCATATTTTCCTCGACAGACTTCTGCAGGTGCTCGATGAACAAGAGATCTTGCTGGCTCAGTCCGAGAGAGTTTTCCTTGCCTTCTTGCTGAGGAGCCATGAAGCTGTCTATGCCCCGCATGCGCTCGTAGAACTGTTGGCGTAGGCGCAGCAGACTCTCTATCTGCAAGTGAAGCTGTCGGATGGAGAAAGGTTTTTCCAAGTACAGATCGGCACCGCTTTCCATGCCTTCCACCTTGGCCTCAACCGACACCTTGGCGGTGAGCAGGATAACAGGCAAGTGAGAGGTGGCCAAGTCATTTTTCAGTCTGCGGCATAGTTCATTACCGTCCATTCGTGGCATCATTACATCGCTGACAATCACATCCACCTCCTGATACTTCAGCAAATCAAGAGCCTCTTGTCCATCGTGCGCTTTCATTACCTTATACCATTTCCGCAGCGACTCTGTGGTAGACTTCAGCAGTTCCTCGTTGTCCTCAACCAACAGGATGCGGTGAGTCGGAGTTGTTGCCACAGCGCCATCTGGTTCTGATATCGTCTCGGTTGTTGCAGCCATCATAGGTTCCGCCTCCTCCGTCACTTCACCTGTAAGCGGGACAGTCAGGACAAAGCACGACCCACCACCTGGTGCGTCCACATACGTCAAGTCGCCATCATGGGCTTTTGCCAACATCTTGGCATAAGCCAGTCCCAATCCAGTTCCCAAAGTTGCAGCCACGGTATCTTTTCCAATCTGATAGTAGCGGTCGAAAATATGGTCAAGTTCTTCTGCCGGCACTCCAGGACCGTCGTCGATGACTGAAATGCGTGCGTCGTTCTCTGTTTGTTCAAGACGGACAATGATTTCCTCCTTAGAGTATTTTAGGGCATTCCCCACGAGGTTCATCATCACCTTCATCATCTTGTCGTAGTCCATGGGGAGTACGACGGATTGCTGGGGCAGCTGCAACTGAATCTGCTTCCCTTGCACTTCCACAGCATTGCTGAACTGGTCATAGATTTGCTGCAGCATGTTACCCATATCAGTGTTTCTGCGCACCAATGTGATACCACTATTCTCTTGTTTTTGGAAGTCAAGCAATTGGTTGGTGATGCCCAACAGGTAATTCATGTTGCGGCGAATGGAGGTAAGATGCTTCTTGATCTGCGACTCATCACCTTTCTCTTTCACCTCATCGCCAATGGCCTCCAATGGCAAACTCATGAGTGTAAGAGGAGTGCGTATCTCGTGAACCAAATCGATGAAAAATCTGATTTTCGATTGGAAAGTCTCTTTTTCCTGTTGTTGCTTGAAATCGAGCATCTGTCGCTGGTAACGCCGTTTCAGTCTGAATTGGATGAAGTGGTATGCCCCCACCAAAAGAGCTATGAGTGCCAATGCATATATGATATATGCGAGTGTGGTGCGGTACCATGGAGATAGGATGGTAATATGGAGACGCGCTGTTTCAGCCTCATCCGACTGTCCGACACTACGAAGCATAAACACATAGTCGCCTGGTGCAAGGTTGGCATAGGTAGCCTCCGGCGTAGTCGTTCCTTGCACCCATGTCTTGTCGAATCCCTCCAACATATACTCATATTGTGCCGCAGGCATGCCATTATAGTGAGTGGACCGGAAATGCAGGGTGAAGCTGTTGTCAGCATAAGGCAGACTGATGGACTCCCGGGTATAAAGAGGCACATCAAGTCCCAGCCTTTGCAACTCAGCATGGCTGTCTGCCGCATTGGGCAGGGTGAGTCCGGAGATATAAACCCTCCGCAAGTTGGTTTGAGGAGTCATCTCTCGGGTCTTGAGTTTGAATATGCCACCGTTGCCTCCGAACAAGACAAATCCATAACCATGTGTACACGATGACCGCTGCAACCTATAGAAGTTGGCCGCCTGGCTGAAGCCATAGATTTGAACATTGCCCGCATCGCGTGAAGGTCCCATGCGTATGATGCCAGCCGAGGTGCCCAGCCACAGCACTTTTTGGTCATCTTCCTCGATAAAACTCACCACCTGGTCGCGAAGGATGGTTCCCTCGGTGTCGAAGCGTGTGAAATCACCCTTCTCATGGTCATATCGATAGAGGCCGCCGCCATTAGTGGCAGCCCATAGTATTCCCTGGCTGTCGCTATACATGACCGTCACCGTCTGTCGACCAATAGTTTTTGACTTGAAAGCGTCGAATGAGGTGCTGGCATCGCGCTTGATAAACAGTCCCCTATTGCTCGAAGATGCCCACAACCAACCGTTGGACGCCTCCTCCATGCAAACAAACGAAGACATGGCACTAATGCTGGCATAGCCATAGAAATGGGCATTTTTGCGGTCATAGCGAGACAATCCCCATGAGGAGAGCACGTAAATATCTCCCGAATGCGTTCGGAAGATATAATTGATTTCATTGCTGGGAATGGTATAGGGTTCGCTGTCGGAGAATGTGTGGCTGGTGATACCGCCCGTCTTGGTGTTGAGGATGAACAAACCATTGTGGCGGGTTCCTATCCACAAATCATCATTGTCAAGCATAAGGGCAGATACTTCGTAGGGGATTTTTCCCGTAGCAAGGGGCGTGATGCTCTTTGTTTCGTAATTGGCGGAGAAAAGCCCTTTGTCGGTTCCCAACCATAGGATACCCTGCGGAGTGCGGCACATGGCCCGCACAAAATTGGTTTCTGAAGAGTTGTTGAGTGTGGGAAGTGGGACGTACTCCACCCCCGACTGCAGCATAGCGATGGCATTTACTCCACCTGCTCGTGTAAGAACGAGCAAGCTGCTGTCGGTATCCCATTCCAAAGCATTGACCATATCGTCGGATAGGCTGTTGCCACTGCTTCCTGACTGAACCATATGCTCCAAACGAGAACTTTGCGGGTTGTATTGGTAGACACCATTGTCACTTCCAAAAAAGAGATTGCCCTTGCTGTCTGTGGTAATGTCATGAATGGCTCCCATATTGGGAGTATCCATAACAAGTTCCGTAGTCTTCTTGTCTTTGTTCAGCCGCATCAGTCTTGTATTGCTCGCCAGCCATAGTTCATTTCCAGCCTCAGTAATACTGATACGGTCCTTTTTGAATTGACTGTCCAGGACATCATAACTGTTCACAAACTGACCGTCGGCTCTGAACACCACCAGCTTGCCCGACAAGGTGACTGCGTATATCAATCCGTCTGCGCCCACTATCATATCGCTGAAGAAACTGTCGTGACGACTGTCTTGAGCCAATTCTCCAGTCTTTGGGTTATAGTTGAAGATGCCTTGTCCGTAAGTCAAAATCCATATCATGCCATCATCAGAATTCATCACCTTGGTGACCGCTGATGATATCATCACACCATATCTGGTTTTTTGGGAGAATCTGGAAAAAGAGTTTTGCCGACGGTGGAATACATAAAGTCCAGATGACCCGCCAAACCAGATGTCGCCCTTATGCTCGTAAAGTGATATAACTGTGTTGGTCTCGTTGGGATTTTCCGATGTCACCATGTCACGATAAACCCTGATACGAAGGCCGTCGAAGAAATTAAGTCCGTTCTCAGTGCCCACCCATAGAAACCCGTAACTATCGCGCAAGGCACACAGCACAGAGTTGTCTGAAAGGCCTTCACTGGTGGTGTACCTCTCAGAAACAACGGTCAGTTGTGCATTTGACGTCAGGCAACATGTCATTGAAAAGACAGCCAACCATAGGCATCTCGTTATAGCGCTTCGGATATTCATAGTTAAAGGCAATGATATCATGTTAACACCCTACAATATACTTGCTTCCAGGAAGCAGCGACAACAGACGGGTGGTGACTGCGGCGCAGATATAAGTAAGGATGGCTATGGCGGGTATGGCCAGCCAAACTGGCAATGTTGGATTTGCGGGATTACCACCGATTATCCAAGTAGCGATGGGTCCCAGATAGAGCATATGCATCAGGTACATACCATATGACATACGCGACAATGCATCAATCCAGGCCGGTGCTTTCGTGGAACGGATGCAGGAGAAGACCAGGAAAAGTCCGAAGGTAGCCAACAGCACGTTAGGAGTGCAAAACTCCCATGACCACTCCAAAGCCGGTGTCTCTATTAGTAGTCCGGGCTGGCCTTTCCACCAAAAGCTCCATGCTGTAAACACTGCCCCAATGAAGAAACAAATGATACCGATGGTCAGTTTTTGCCGGCGGGACCACTGAATATGCACACGTATATAATGAGCCAAGACCAAGTAGCCTAAATAACCCGAACAATACCACAGCATACCATACTGATTCCAGAAACACTCGCCCCACAATTCTGGTTGCACAAAACGGTGAAGCCAGGGCATCAGGGTACTGAAAGCAAAAATACCCAAAAAGATGAGTTCCTCACGTGCAGAGGCCCTTTCCAACCAAGGTGAAGCAACAGGTATAATCAGATAGAGACTGATGAGCGGGTACATGAACCACAGATGCCCTCCCATAGACGGGAAGTTGAAAGGCAATGACTTGAAGTCGGTGAGAGACTGCTCCCATGTCATACCTCCCCAGCATAAAGGCAAAAAGGTGTAGAGCAACAGGAAACAGATGAAAGGCGGCAAGATGCGCAAGAATCGCCGACGATAGAATCCTGTCATCGTCTGTCCTTTGCGCAGGGGTACCAACAGAAATGCCGAAACTATCATGAACAAGGGAACAGAGACACGGCCCAAAGCACCATCGTAGAAGGCGACCCAGAAGCGGTTAGACTCGTTGGCAAGCATTGACATGCTACCCGCCAGACCCGATGAGTCCGCTCCATAGAAGTTCTCACTGGCATGCACCAGCATCACCATCAGACATGCCAATACGCGGATGTAATCAATGAATACGATTCTCTTGTTTTCTTCCATGCCGTAAAATTAATGCTTTTCTGATAATTCTTACAACACATCAACAAAAAAAACGCTCATCCATTGCCCGTCAGGGCGTTTTTACCTGTTTTTCTTCTTTTTTGAACGCTGAGTTTTGTTCTTCTTTTTCAGGTTAGACTAATTTTGTGGCATATAAAAACAAGCATTGTTTAACTTATTAGCCAATATGAACCAACGACTAATTTGGATTCTGGCAGGGATGACGAGCTTATGGATAAACTTGTCTGCGCAGACAACGTCCTACACTCTTTTGGATACTATGGAAAATGGTCCATGGCCCTGCGTCTATTATCTGCTCAACAGCAATGAGGAACTGGAAGAAATAGTCCCCAAGTCTTGGGCAGGTCATTGTGTTGATGAAAGCGACTGGATTTACGGATATGGACCTTTGAGCAACTCCTACGACCAATTCCGTGTCACAGTTTGGGCAAGTGAGGTGCAGCCTTTGCTTGTGCGACGCCACTTCACTCTCTCACATGACCAAATTGCCGCACTGGCACAAAGCCAAGTGACGCTGACATGCAGTTACGACGAAAATCCACATTTCTATCTGAACGGGAAATCACTGTGGAGCCTCTCTGGATGGAACGACAACGAATACGCCACGCGCACGTTTACTTCACGACATAAGGCATTGCTGCGTGAAGGTGACAACATTTTGGCCGTGTCGCTGCCGAAGGGTGCTGGCGGTGGTCATATTGATTTCGGACTGACACTTACCTGTCCCAATAATCCTGATGCGGTGGAAATCATCCAAACAGATGATGATACCTATGGTCGGGTTTATAATCTATTTGGAATGCTGTTATCCCATCCGACACATCCTGGAATATATATCATGAAGGGGAAAACCATTCTCAATTTGCCGTAGAATTAGTTAAAGCAGTTAAGCCATATGATTCATTTGCTTGCTTTTATTTTATTAGGACATTACATTGAAAAATGTGGAAATGCAAAACTTGAATTACTATGATGAATAAAATAAGGATATGGAGCATCGTTGTCCTAAGTATGATAGCAGGACACAACAAGGCACAGCAGACAGTGTCAATGGTGGTGGAGAGACCAGCCATGATGGAAAGCAGTATCTTCCGCAAACCTCTGCATGGAGGGTATTTGAGGAAACTGCCCGTTGGGCAGATTCGACCCTGTGGATGGTTGGAAGAGGTGTTGAACCGCCAGCGCGACGGACTCTGCGGACAGTTGGGAACGGTAAGCGCGTGGCTCGACAAAAACAACAACCAATGGCTCAGCGACCGAGGTGACCATGGATGGGAGGAGGTGCCCTATTGGTTGCGCGGCTACTCCTCTTTGGCCTATATCCTCGATGACGAGGCAATGAAACAAAAGGCACAAGTGTGGTTTGACGCCGTGCTGAAGAATGTGAAGCCCAACGGAATAATTGGTCCAGAAGCCATGGACGGCAACACCCAGAATCCAGAGTTGTGGGCCAAGATGCCCATGCTTTGGGCCTTGCAGACCTACTATGAGCATAGTGGTGATGAGCGAGTGTTGACAGCCATGACCCAATATTTCAAATGGGAACTCACCATACCCGATGAACATTTCCTGAAAGGTCTGTGGCAGGAGAAAAGAGGTGGGGATAATGAATGGAGTGTAATTTGGCTCTACAACAAGACAGGAGATGCCACCATCCTGCCATTGATAGACAAACTGCACCGCTGTGGCGTAGACTGGACCATGAGTGACGACCTGCCCAACTGGCATGGAGTCAATGTGGCACAAGGATTTCGTGAACCCGCCACCTATTATGTATATAGTGGCAACGAAGCCATGCTCCAAGCAGCTTATGGCAATTTCCAAACCATGCGCCATCACTATGGTCAGGTGCCAGGTGGCATGTATGGAGCAGACGAAAATGCCCGACAAGGTTATTTTGACCCACGTCAGGGAGCCGAGACATGTGCCGTGGTGGAACAGATGGCCAGCGATGAAATCATGATGGGCATCACAGGCGACCCTTTTTGGGCAGAACACTGCGAACAAGTAGCATTCAACACCTTACCCGCCGCATTAACAGCAGATATGCGCGCGCTGCGATACATCACTTCTCCCAATATGGCCGTAAGTGACGGCAAGAATCATGCCCCCAGCATTGACAACAGCCTTAGGGGCATGCTGTCGATGAGTCCATTCAGCAGCCGTTGTTGCCAACACAACCATGGTATGGGATGGCCTTACTTCACAGAGCATCTTGTTATGGGAACCGCCGACGGAGGACTATGCACCATGCTCTATGCCGCCAGTGAAACGACCACACAGGTAGGCAACGGACAGGATGTGAAACTCAGCATGGAGACCAATTATCCCTTTGAGGAGCAAATACGTCTGAAAATGTCGATGGATAAGTCCGTCCGCTTCCCCCTCTACCTGCGCATCCCATCATGGGCTGGGGAAGCCTCGGTGGCAGTAAACGGCATCACCGTGGAAGAACAACCACAATCCGGGAAATACCTCTGTATAGAAAGGGAGTGGCAAGAAGGTGACCAAGTGATGCTGACGCTGCCCATGACACTCTCCACACATGTATGGGTGCAGAACAAAGGCAGCGTGAGTATGAACTATGGTCCTCTCACACTCTCGCTACGCATAGAAGAACGCTACGGCCAACGCGACAGCAGTGACCCTGAAATTGTGCAAGACGACTCCCACTGGCAGGAGAACGTTGACAAGAGCCTATGGCCTGCCTATGAGATTTTCGCTGACTCACCATGGAATTACTCACTCGTGGTGGATGACCAGTACATGCCTGTCGACTTCACCGTCAGCCACAAAGACTGGCCCTCAAACAACTATCCCTTCACGTTGAAAGATGTACCCATTGAGTTTACTGCAAAGGGGCGAAGAATTCCCTCATGGGGATTCGACCAGACTGGCATGACCGATGTGCTTCCCACTCGTTTTGCCCCCCGCTCAGGGGAGGAAGAAACCATCCGTCTGGTGCCTATGGGGACAGCACGTCTGCGCATCACCGCATTCCCACAAGCCGACACCAACACCTCTGTTGACCCCGATTGTGAGGATTGATTGTATTTTGTCCTTTTATGAATAGTATTTTTCCACTCAAAAGTAAAAATAGCACTAATTTTACACCAGAATTTTTAAATTTTTATCTAAAATCCTTTTTTATGAAAAAATTTTTACTATTTGTTGCTTGCCTGTTCATTGGCAGTACCGCCTTTGCACAGAGCACACCCGTGCCGACAGTCATCGACAACTTGTCTGGCTATACGGGTTCAGACCCATATGTGCTTAACAAAGCCGATGGTAAGGTTTACGTATTAAACAACATGGGCGAGTATGAGCGCTATGGTATCTACGAGAATGTAGCCAACCTCAACGTAGCCAAGCCCGTACAGCAAGCGGTCATCGAGTATATCGAGACCCGTTTGGGCACGTCAACCGGATTCATCAACACTGGTTACATCCACAAGTCTTCCACCAAGGTGGTGGCCGATGTGGAAATTACCCAGAACACTGCCCAGAACTGGGAGGCCATCTTTGGTGCGCGCAACGGAAACTGGGAACGCAACGCATTCGTTGTCTTCTATCGTTCTGATAAGGACGGAGCTGGCGATAAGGGATGCTTCAGCCGTACTTTCGAGGGTGGCGGACGCTATGAGCAACCCGGAACCGACGAGATACCGATGAATACCCGTATCACTGTCACTGCAGAGGGCCGTACTGTTACCTTCACCCGTCAGGGAGAATCCCAGCCAGCCGCCAGCATCACCGCAGGAAATGATGACGAAGTGGCCGACGATGGCGTGAACACCATGTATATTTTTGATTTGAACACCGACGGTCCCGATGGCAACCGCCGTGACAACTCACGCGGCTACATGAAACTCTACAGTTTCAAAATCTATGAGGACGGCCAACTCGTGCGTGACTTTGTTCCCGTGGTAACCGACATGGGTGAAGCAGGCGTACGCGACCAACTGACTGGTGAGGTGCGTGTGGCTGAAGACGGACAGATATTCCTTAGCCCCGATGGCGAGGAAATCGCCAACAGCGGCAAGGGTATGACCGTTTATGAGGGCAAACTCGTATTCAACACCACCGATCAGAACCTTTATAAATATACCAACGGCAGCTTCCAGTTGATTGGTCCCCGCACCTTCCAAGACGCAGAGACCCGTGAGGGATTTGTTGACTACCGCAACCTGAACAATTGGGAGACAAACCCCGACCACACAGTGGTCTACGACGGCAAAATCTCCTATGACGAAGCTACAGGCATGAATGAAATCAACAACTACGAGGGAATTGGAGGACATGAGCCTCTGATGGTCAAGTTGCCCACCGTTCCCGGTGAGACATACAACTTCACCTACAAATACACCAACAGCCCATACAACTCATGGCATGGCGTGGAGATGCGCACATATATTGCCAACTTCTATGATTTGTGGACCAGCCACTCTGGAATAGATGTAGGCGGCGACATCCTTGCCACCTATACCATCCCCTTCGCTGGCACAGAGACAGAGACAACAGCCAACCTTGAATTCACTGCCGAGCAGGACAGCGAGACACTGGTCTATCAGTTTGGTGATGTCAACGATGGCGCATTGGGATTCTGGTTCCATTTCAGTGACCTGCAACTACAGAAACTTGAATATCCAGAGGCATATCCTGTCATCAATATCTACAAGCCTCAACTGGAGAAACTCATTCCGGAGGTAGAGTCATACAGCTCCGAGACCACAGGAGCACTCCAGGCTGCACTCGCAGAGGCTCTGACTGCCGCCAAAGCAGCTCTCAACAGCGATGATATGGAAGCACAGCATGAGGCACTCGACAACTTGCAAAAAGCGTTCGACAACGTGAAGTCAATCAACACCAACGATTTTGTTGCATTGCAAAAGACCATAGCATTGGCACAAGCTGAGGGTATCAACACTGCCGAGGCAGAGGCATTCTTCCAGGAAGGCACATCACAAGGCCAACTCAACGACTTGCTCAAGTCGCTGCGTTTCGAACGCAAGAACTTCCACGCAGAGCGTCAGGCCAATGTATTCAAAAACAATGACGTCAAGGCAGGAGAGTTCTATCTCTATAATGTAGGACAGCAGCGCTTCCTCACCGGTGGTTCTGACTGGGGCGCACACGCTTCACTGGGAATGCCCGGCACACTGCTTACACTTGAGAACATCGATGCTCCCGAGGCTCCGGGCGAGGGAGAAGAAGAGCAAGCCAACCGTCCCAATGTGGAGACCGACTTCCACATCAACACTGGTCTGCGCAACGGCGGTCCCGACGACAATCCCTCACAATATTTGGGCTACCGTGGCTACATGGACTCCGGAAAGGCTGGTGCATGGCGCTTCGTGAAACTGGAGAATGGCAACTACAACATCCTTCAGGCCGATTATCCTGATGCATTCGTGGTGTTCAATCCCGATTGCTCTGTTGACGGAGGACACGGCGACCATACCACTGTATGCACCGAACAGCGTGGTGAACTCGACCCCAACAACCTTGACGCACAATGGATTCTGGTCACCAAGGCCGACCGCGATGCATTGCTCGAGAGCGCAACTGAGACTGCACCCGCTGATGCCAGCTATTACATTGTCAACCCAGGTTTCAACCAACGTGCTGAAGTGGAGCCTGCATGGCAGATTTTCAACGGAAGCGTATGGGGACGCAATGACAACCATTCTGACTTCGCACTTGAGTCTTGGAACTCCAACGACTGCTCCTTCTCTACAAGTGTCACAGGACTCAAACCAGGTTTCTATCTCATCTCCGTACAGGGCTTCTATCGTGACGGCCACCATGGCGAACAAGCTCGCCTCATTACAGAAGAGGGAATTGAGCCGGCACAAAAGGCTTACGTCTACAGCGGCATGTCCGACGTGCTTCTTCCCAACATCACAGCAGAAGTGGACAAGGCTCCGGGTCTGGGCAACATGACCAGTGTGGGTGAGTATCCCGACGGCATCGACCAGGCTGTGCAGTTCTTCCAACTCGGTCTTTACAAGGTTCAGATTCTCGTAGAGGTAGATGCCAGTGGCATTCTCGACATCGGTGTTGCCAAAGATGAGAAGGGTCATGAGGGCGACTGGGTAGTGGTCGACAATTTCCGTCTGACTTACTACGGTGCCCAGAAACCTGACCTCACAGGTGTGAACGACATCAAGGCTATGACTGTCAATAACGGTAAAATCTACAACCTGCAAGGTGTCGAGGTGAAGAATCCAACTCAGCGCGGAATCTACATCATCAACGGAAAGAAATTTGTGGTAAAATAATTAGTTCATGACAGAACCCTTAAGGTTCATCAGAAAAAGTTGTGGGCGGGAAGCATGACTCCCCGCCCACTTTTTTATTAGGAGTTTGGGAGTTTGGACAATAGTTCGAATATATGCCTCTGGGCTGTAAGCCACATAGTCATTAACAATAAAAGAACTATGAACCAAATTCGTAGGTAATCTTCTGTACAATCTGACCGGGATCTACTATTGTAAGGGTGATGACATGCTCACGACGTGCCTTGTCAAGGGGCAGCGTCAGTAGAAACTCCTTGCGGTTTTCGAGCACTTGTATTTTCCATTCGCGTCCCCATTCCTGGAATTTGTTCTCGCAGACCACACTTTTTCCACCATCTACACAGACCGACAGGCGGTTGCTCTTATCAGTAGCCACGGGCCATAGTGGAACAACGGATATGCAGAGTTTGATGGAGTCGGCATCTTTAACCAATGTCTGAGCAGGTATAGGGATGTCGATACTTCCTTTGGTCTCCAGGTCGAGGGGCTGTCCAAGTTGAAGAGACTTCCAATCGGTGCCGATGCCGTCGAGCATGCGGAAGGGTTCCTGTGGAGTAAGCGATGCGAGGTCAATCTTATGGCGCAGTTCCGGATGGCGCTGGTTGTCAGGCAACCTATAGGCATCAGTAGGTTTGTCAGTGAATTCAGGCATCTTATGATAGAGAGCCGTGTAGCCAGGTGTCACTTCCGAAATCATCTGGTTCCACTTACCGTCGAGTTGTGTGTTGTAGCGGTTGATGAGTTGCTGCAGTTGCTGGAAAGCATCCCTCGACTGCTGTGCATATGAAGCGTTGCCTGTCTCATGGTTGGCTTGGGCGTAGAGGAACTTCCTGTTCATCTGATAGGCAGAATGGACTGAGTAGCCAAGCATTTCGAAGAGGGAAGGACGCAGTTCTGCAGACAACTCACGCTCGATGGCATCATAGGCGAAACAAATGTTTTGATAATCTATGAGTCGCTTTTGTGCCGTTCCCGTCTGAAATGAGAAGTCGGTATCGTAGAGACGACTGTATTCTGGTGAGTCCCACTCCATCTCATAGCCCATGAACTCAGGTTTTCGGTCCCAAGCCAGACGGTAGTAACGGTCGAGTATATACTGAAATGCAGGCAAGTGTTGGTGCCCAAACACGTTGGACAGCCATTGTGCCTGATAGGTGTTGGCGTTGTCGTAACTGAAAGAGCTGAGGTCGTATGCCATGTCGAAGAACATCTGCGTCTCCATCTCCATAGGTTTAATATCGCCTACGTTGAGCAGCCAGTAACGGTCGGCTCCCGCGGTATAGGCCTTTAGCAGTTCCTCGTACATCAGCATGGGAGGAGTGGTGGCTATCCATAGGTTGTCGTGAGGCACACCACAATAACTGATGTGATAGTATACGCCACTACCACCTCTGCGCTTCTGTTCCAGCTTGTTGCTCACCCGCTTCATATAGCCATAGTTATCATCGGGCCAAACGAGAGTGATGTCCTCCGGCACACGCAGCCCTGAGTCATATATGTCGAGTGTTTCTTTGTAGGGCACGAAAATCTGCGGTATCTTTTCCACCTTCTCATGCTTGTATTTCGTAAGGATTGCACGTTGCTCGGCGAAAACTTTCTCGAGCGTACGGGCACGGTCCTTGGGGTCGGTACTGCCCCTCATAGGTTCATCATGCAATCCGCGCATACCCATAGTGTATATGTTGTCGTAGTCGGCAGTCTCACGGATTCGGTCATCGAGTTTTTTGAGAATGGTCTGGCTGTTGGTCTCGTAGTTCCATTCTCCATCACGCTGCCTTTCCCACTCTGACGAGGCCGCATTGTTGAACAAAAGTGGCTCACAGTGACTTGTGGTAATCATGATGCCCCACTTGTCTGCCACCTTCTGACTCTCCGGATGACTGTAGAAAGCCCCTGTACAGGAATGCATGGCCGGAGCCACCATGTTGCCTTTCAGTCGCAGAATCAGCTCACAGACACGATCATAGGTTTTGGGGCCAATGTCACCCAAGTCCTTCTCATAGGTTCTGGCCGCCCATGTTTTCAGTCCCCAGTCCTCATCGTTGATGAAGAAGCCCCGATATTTCACGCTGGGCGACGGGCTGACAAGATTTTCTGTATAGCCGAACGCCCTTTTGTTGGATTTATCAATAGGCACATCGGCGAACCAATACCACGGACTGACACCAATGGACTCGCTGACATGCAACACGCCGTAGGCCAGTCCTCTGGCATCTGAACCAGTGATGTAGAGGGTGTTGCCCTTGCTGCCCTCACGTGTGTCAATGGCATAGCGTTCCCAAGTATTTTTCAACTCGCGGTGCTGTTTTGTGAACTTAACAGTGCCAATAACGATATTGGAGCCATTGCCCCGTCGGGTGCTGACCTGCGGTCTCTTGCCCGAGACACGCTCAATGTCATCAGCCAACACCTCCGCCATGTGCTTCACCAAGGGCGCATCGCCTGCTTGATATACGATGGTTGCCTTAGTCAGGTCAACACTTCCTCTCTCCTGTTGCCCCATTGCACTCATCCAAAAGCACAACACGGTTATAATCATCACCAACCTTCTCATATGTTTTTCTTTTTGTTTGTAAGCAAATGAATCATATGGCTTAACTTCTTTAACTCTTTTCAACCTGAAAAGTTGAGATATCTTTCTTTTTTGCACAAAGTTAGTGATAGTGTAGCAAAAATCAAAATAAAAGAAAGCTTTCCTCTTGAGAAAAATGAGGGATTGGGAACTATCGTGGCAAATTGACCATCAAAAAAGTGCCGTGTCTCACGACTCAGCACTTTTTGAAATTAGATGATATACTTAAGTATCAAGTAAATCTAACTAACAAACTATCTCATACATGATTATAACTTTTAGAAAATTGCTCGTGTATTATATTTTGTTTTACCACTCCTTATGAAGTAATCCTTCTCAGAGTGTACCTATTGAATCTATGACTGTGTATTGAAATAAGAGTTAAGTCTAGCCCAGTTCATATTTCATGGGTGCAAAGATAACGCAATCTGAAATTATACACTTTGGATAATGTATCAAATTGTTTACATCTTTTCTTATTTTTTGAATTTCCACCAATCAAGGCGGACTTCACCTTTTGCCCCATTGAAGCAGAGATATAAATCATGCTTGCCCACCACATTCTTCACCTTCGCAGACAATTGGCGGTATTTTTCCACCGAACCCGTGGAAGTGATGGTCAAATTTCCAATCTCCTGGCCGTCAGGAGCATCTATGCGCAGAGTCAGTGTGCATGCCCCTGTTGCAGCAGCAGAGATGACAAACTGACGGGCGCTCTTCTCACCGAAGTCCACGCCACGCAGGCGGATGTACTCTCCATCGTCAATATCTGTCACATACATATTTACCTTGCCTGGAGAATTAGGCATATCAGCCACTACACCTGTGTTGGGAATGCCCATCTTAGCACTCTTCAGACCCTTTCCCCATGCCATGGTTTCTGCCTCCACACGCTGATATGGATTGAGAGTCCCCAATTGTTCGATGGGTTCCTGGTCCAACCAATAAGGCACCTCGGCAATAGTTCCATCGGGGAGATAATTGATTTCCACAGCGGAAACCGAACGGCGCTCATGGTGTACGAAGGTGTCAAGATGCATTAGGTCGTAATTCTGTCCGAAGATGTAGGAATGGCCTTTGTAGTCGACGATGCCAGGATGATTGCCCCTGTCACGCTCTGTGGGCCTCATGATATATCCCTTGCTCTTCCATGGACCAGTGGGACTGTCACTCATGGCATAACCAAGAGCCTCCGGACAGCAAGTGGTGGCATAACTGAGATAATATTTCCCATTGCGCTTGTAGAACCACGGGCCCTCCTGATAATGGTCAATCTTGTAGTCCAGCTTCACGATGTCCCCCTTCAGGGAAATCATGTCATCGTTCAACTTCACGTAGTAGGTATTGGGGTTGCCCCAGTACATATACGCCTGTCCGTCATCATCAACGAAAACTGACGGGTCGATGTCATCCCAGTGCTCTTTCTGCCATACCAGGGGTTTTCCCAATGGATCCTTGAAAGGTCCATAGGGGGAGTCGGCAACGAGCACACCGATACCATGTCCGTGCAGTGGCGCATAGAGGTAATATTTGCCATTGCGCTCTACTGTCTGTATCGCCCATGCACCATTATCACGACTGCGCCAAGAGAAGTCCTTCAAAGAAGCCACTGCTCCATGCTCCGTCCAGTTGACCATATCTGTGGTAGACCAGAGCAACCAATCGTACATGAAGAAACCGGCTGAGTTTTTCTCATTGAGGTCAGGTATGTCCTCGGGTGAAGCATCATGTGAGGTGTAGAGGAAAAGGGTGTCACCCACCAGCAGAGGTGACGGGTCGGCGGTATATTTGGTTTGGAACAATGGCATATTGACCTGCTCCAGCCCGCGCATCTCCCACCAGTCGAAATTGAACAGTTTCGGTCCCTTCCTTCCAGTGAACACAAAATAGAGGTCATGGACACCTTTGGCATACTCCCTTAAATCCAAAGTCAAGGTCTGCCATTTCTCCCATCCGCCAGTGCCCGGCACTCTCAGCCGACCCAGCAGTTGTCCGCCAACACTGTCGACATGCACCTCAATGGTGCCGCCACGCAGACCGCTTGCCACACGTGCGGTGAAAGTTCGGGGGATACCGATGCCGAAGTCCACCGAACGGAGTTTGATATAGTCACCATTGTGGATATCGGTGACATATACCCCGACCTCATCATTCTGCTCTGTCTTTAGTCCCTTTGAGAAAGCCATTGTCTCAGCCTCCACCTTGCGGTAGGGACAGAAATTCTCCACAGGTTGTACGCCCTCCTCAGTGGGCATGATGGTGGGGAAAGAACCATCGGCATTGTACTTGAACTCCTCTACCGCCACGCTGCGGCCGAATCCTCCACCGCCAGGCAGTTTTCCATTATGATAGAAGAAGTAGCTGTGTCCCTTGTAGTCAGCCACACCACAGTGGTTGGTAAACGAACCTGTGTCCGACAATGGCATAATGGGTGCCTTGTAGGTCCAGGGACCTGTTGGTGACGGAGCCGTGCTGTAGGAGATATGCTCTGGCACTCCTCCTGCTGCATAGAGGAGTTGATAGGTTCCATTGCGCTTGGTCAGCCATGGACCCTCCACATAGCTGTCCTTGTATTGCTTGCCCTGTACACGCTCATTCATGGCAGGAGAGCCAAAAGCCTCCTCTGTCATAGGAAGCATGCCCACTTCACCCTCGTAGGAAATCATGTCGCGGTTGAGCTTGAGGTAATAAACACGCGGATTGCCCCACATCAGCCATGCCTGTCCATCATCATCGATGAAGACAGTGGGGTCGATATGATCCCAACTGCCATTCTCAAACAACGGTTTTCCGATGGCATCACGGAAGGGTCCCGTAGGAGAATCGCCTACAGCCACACCTATCGCCATGCCTTTCGACAGTCGGGAATGGGCGCAGATATACCAATAGAAATGTCCATTCCGCTCAATGCACTGACTTGCCCAGGCTCTGTCGTCAGCCCAGGAGAAACTCTCCAAGGCGAGCGGTGAACCATGGTCGGTCCAGTTGACCATGTCGGTGGTGGAATAGACCCTCCACTCCTGCATCCAGAAGAAGTCGGCACCATCCTCGTCATGACCAGTATAGACATACATCGTACCATCATGCACCATAGGAGCCGGGTCGCTGGTGCACCATGTCTGCACAAACGGATTCTGTGCTTTGGCGGACAGTGCCAACACACATAACAAAGAAAGGACTGCTATTTTTCTCATAAAAATCAGGTATAATGATAAATGTGGAGACAAAGGTACAAAAAAAAAGAAGGGGGCGCGCCCCCCTCTTGTTGCAAATTGTTTTTATCATGTATCACTGGCTTACATCTTGCCATCATATCCATCATCCACGCAGATATGGCATATCATGTCGCTAATCGCTGCGAGCCAAGCGATATGTGTCTGTCTCAAGTCCGTCGGTGGCATCCTTCAAGACCAAGGTGAGCGAGTCGCCGGAAAAACGACACTCTTCAGACGACATCGAACGTTTGTCGCTATAGAGGACATGCAGTTTGTGGTCGGAACCCAGTTCCCACGAGAAGGGCATCCGATACACTTGCTTCCCGTCTTGGTAGTTGAGTTCAAGCCCTGCTCCACCATGAGCACCTTCCTTTTCCAACTGGAAGGTGATGTCCGCCGTTCCTGTATGCTCCTCCTTCACACCACGCCAGTCGAAATAAACAGTTTCCAAACTGCCTTTCCATTGTCCGCTCAGCCGTTTGGCAAACTGGCTCAGGAGGATGGAGTCGGCATCATGGTCCTCTGTAGAAGTTGAGTCATTGGGATGGCTGGGATTTCCTGTGCTGTCGGGATTCTCCGGCGGAGTAGGCAATGTGTCGGGAACAGTGGTCGGCACAGAGTCCTTGGTGTCAGGTTTCTTTTGGTTGGGATAAGAGAGATTCTCGCGCTCACAGCCGATGGCTATAAGTGCGAGAATCAAAGATATTACTATATATGCGGTTTTCCTCATACAGTCCTATTCCCTTGCCCTGAAGATGCGCCTGGGTTTGTCAGAAGCCTTGGAAGCCTCAGGATTTTTGGCTTTGGCTTTCTCCATGCCCATCTTGTTCTCATTGGAATAGTAATAGTAGTCGTAATAGTAATGAGAGTCATATCCCCAATAGTAATTGTTCCAGTTGGGTGAGTCAACATGCCTCAGGCGGAACTGCTGCCAACCGCCGTCTCCCAATTCGATGGAGCCAGTGAAGTAGTAATCATCAAGCGAATAGTCGCGTATCCTCACATAGGTACCGTCCTCTATGAAATGTATCCGGATAACACCATAATCGACCGTCCACTGGATATGGTTGGCAATATAGTTGCGGCCCCATCCATAGCCATTATAGTAGTCAATCCAATAACCGTCACCTGAAGCATACCTATAGGGGTCGCGCAGGAAGCAGATTTCCGAGTAGTTGGCATCATAATACTGATCATAATAGTCGAAATAATATGACGTATACATGTCGCCTTCCCATGTTCCCTCAAGGGTTCTTGCGATATAATCATCATCATCACAGCTTGTGAATGAGAATGCCAGCATGGCCATAAGGGCCATCATGATGGTTTTGATGTTCGTTTTCATGACTATAGAGTTTTAGTTGTTTACTGGTGCAAAGATAAGGCATTATTGCCATACCTGCAAATGAAAACCCGCAATTTGTCTAGGTTTTTCCCTATTTTGACATCGGGATTCCCCCATGACTTGCCTTCTTCATCCTCAAGGTATGGCAAGAAACGAAATGTTTTATGAGAGTCATAAAATACTAAATAGACACCTTTTAACGTTAAATATTATTTAAAATTCATATAAAATTTATCGTTATTCGACAAATTTGTTTATTTTTGCTCCCGTCAATCAATACCAAAACAAAATTAATGATGAACGAGAAAACAATTAGAAGACTGAAATGGCTGTGCTATTTGTCATTGTTTGTATGTGTGTGCTGGTTTCTATTCACTTGCTTCCAGAACTACAATTACCTATTCAATACAACGGGCCGTCATATCCACTGGGAGGCTAATAATAAGGTTTTATGCTATGCCGTTACCATACTCGTCTTATACTTCGTTCTTACCTATGGACTGATAGGTATCTTTATCACTTTTTTTATTCATGTGTTGAGGGGAATGAAAAGAGACGAACTGTTTCCAAAAGCCAACATAATGGTCATCAATATAGGTGCCGCTCTCATATTCCTGCAGACTGTGGCTGCCGACAATTTCGACCAGATTTTCATCTCCGAAGGCCCAGGGCAAATTGTCCTTACGTCGAATCCTTTTGTGATGTCATTGGTTGTGCTTGTTTTCGGAGCCATGTACAAGATAGCCTATGATGTGGCAGCAGAACACGATTTAACGGTATAGAAGGAGGAGTGGCATATGATAATGGTCAACCTAGATGTGATGATGGCACGGCGTAAGATGTCGCTCAACGAACTCTCGGAGCGTGTGGGCATTACCATCACCAATCTCTCTAAACTGAAGACAGGCAAGGCCAAAGCCATCCGATTCTGTACCCTCGATGCCATTTGCAAGGCATTGGATTGTTCGCCTGCCGATATTTTGGAATATGTCAACGAACAATGATGAATAAACACATTTTTTACCCAGCAATCTTATTTGCCGTTCTCTTGTTTTCGTCATCTGCTTTGGCACAGACAACCGTCAAAGGGCATGTGGTGAATGAGCGTGGTGAGACGGTGGAATATGTCAGCATCGGCATCGAAGACGACAGTGTCGGCGTCATCTCTGATGCTCAAGGTCGTTTCTTGCTTGTCATCCCTGCGGGCAGAAACGAAAATCTGTCCTTTTCCCACGTTTCCTATCAGACTGCGAATGTTCCATATCAAACTTATGGTCATGCATCGGAACTTACGGTGACGCTGAAAGACAAGGTGGTGGAACTTGACGAGGTGGAAATAAGCAAGAAGAGCAAACCACACACGCTTTCGGGCAAGTCTTGGGTCAGATTTGGAGTTGTTGCTTATATTGGCAGCATAAGCGAGTATTCAGAATGGGGGCCTATTTTCTCAAACAAGAAAGACTATGTGCTCAGCGACATCCTGTTTACAGTGAACGAATGCAGATACGAGCAGTGTACACTGAGTTTCAATGTTTACGAGATACATGGCCAAGAGTTTGTCAACGTCCTCAACAAGCCCATCTATCAGGTTGTCAGTTCCGCAGACAATGGCAAGATGTTAGGCGTGACACCGGAGGAAAGCATCATTTTGAAAGGGAAACAGGAATACTGTATCTGCCTCAGTGTTGTTGACACCAAGGGCGAGGGTGCCATCTATTTTCCCGCCAATTTCAAGAGCAGTTATGCCCGTAATTCGGTCAAGGGCAAGCGTCGCAAAATGCCTGCATGTCCCGCCATCCTTGTGAAAGGCTATGAAATGGCTAATTTAGAATAACTATTGTTAGCGACAATCAGAAATAATACTGTAGCGTCATCTTGTCTATGCCTTACTAACGCCCAAGGATGATGTCTACGATGACCATCGCATCGGTCACATTGATGACCCCATCACGCAGGATGTCGGCATGGTAGGAGCAAAACTTTCTGTTTTCCTTATTAAGGATTTCATCAACCACCAGCATCACATCCGTCACATTGACATTGCCATCGTGGTCGATATCTCCTGGACGAAAACGTTTTTCATGGTGCATGAGGAAATCGTTGTAGAACTTCGCCTTGACAACGCCGTCCTCCTCACTGATGTCCTCAAGGGCGATATTGGATTTCTCTCCTACATAGGCTGCGAAATTCGTGATGCTGAGTGTGTCGTTAAGCGCCGTGGCCTGTGTTGTCCCAGGGAACGGGTCGCCGGCGATATTGTTGAAGAAATCAGCAGAGGTTATCGTTGCCCCATTGATGGTTTTTCCTATATTGTATTGTGCAAACAGCAATCCGTCGGCTGGGACTACGGTCATACGCGGTTGTCCCTTGACATTGTTTACAGAATTGTGTGACAAAGAAAACTCAAGTGAATCATAGTCCACATGGTATACCACGAGGCCATGTCCTTTCTGGTATGTATTGCATCCAATGTTCTGTATGTTCTCTATAACGTAGTACTCATGGCCTGTCTTGTCGTTGGGATTGGGAATCCGATAAGCCTCCCCACCCTTGTCCAATGGTATGATTTCCAATTCGGTGTCTTCTGTAAGAGACTTAATATCAATCCAACCGAACGCCTCCCTCTCCCAAGCATTCAGCGCAGCAGGGGCATAACCGTTGTTAATGTAGTTTCCGCTGTCCATCAGACTCCAATACTCCATTCCCTGGTTGTCGCCCTTCACGGATGCCGTGGTAGGATAGAAATCCGGCATACCCATGGTGTGGCAAAACTCATGGCAGAGCGTCCCAATCCCATTGATGCGCTTATAGGGAGGTGAGCTCCAACAACCGGGAAAACCATTGAGTTCAGCGCTCACGGCATAACGTGTCACCCGTTTCCCATCATATCTTCCACCACTTGTCGTGCCCGACTTTGGCCATATACACTTAGTGGCATTACCCGCCATTGACTGGGAATATCCCGCATAGATGATGATGACCAAATCGACTGCACCATCACCATTGGCATCATACTTAGAATAATCCAGACTGTCGTCCATCATCGTACATGCTTGCTGAAAGAGCAAATCCATACGCTCATCCTTGCCATCGCTTCGGGACCCTCCATAGACTTTTAGAGAGTCAGCAAGGGTGATCGGCCCATAGACATCAAACTTGGGTTCAAACTGTCCAAAACTCACTTTGGAGAAATAACGTGCCACGCTCGCAATATTCATTCTTTCACCATTGCCGTAGTCGGGAAGTGTTTTCATCAAGTTGAAATACTCATCAAAAGAACGTTTGGGATTTTCGATGGAAAATTTCTCATCTTTAAACTCCGCCAGTATCACAACTGCCGTCGGTGAACCAGAATGGGGAAACATAGTCGAAGTGGTGCTCACTGGTTCACGCTTGATTTTGCGACGCTCAGCATCTTGAAAACCGGCACTCACATATTCCTCGACATGCTGAGCCGCCACCAACCTCCGCTCTGCAGCACCACGTTGATCGGCCTGATGGGCAAGTTGGGCTGTCGCCACCAACTCTCCTTTATTGTCAATTTTTCCCACATACCATGAGCCTTGTTGCTCCACCACCAACACACCATCAGTCGTCATGCAGTAATGGAAATCCTCATCTCCATACTGAATGATGGTCAGCCACGAGCCGTCCGCCTGTCTCACCTCAACGGGAAAAGGCCAGGCCTTCACGGCATGAGCGCCTACAGCAAAGAGCGATATGAGAAAAACAAGTGTTATTTTTCTTATCAAGTTCATTTTTTCCAAGCGTTTGTTTTTCGAATGCAGGTCTTTATCTTTTTTATTTTTATGCAAAGGTAACAATTTTATTTGAGAAAATTTGTCTTCCTCCTTTTTTTTGCGTAACTTTGGCTGCGCCGAATTTGTTGGCAACCATTTATTATCAATATATCAAACACAATGAGAACAATTTACGATTTCACCGTCAAGGACAGAAAGGGAGGCAATGTATCGCTGAAAGAATATGCCAATGAGGTCATCCTCATCGTCAACACTGCCACCAAATGTGGTTTCACCCCTCAGTATGAGGAACTGGAGCAACTTTACGAACGCCATCACTCACAAGGATTCACCATTCTCGACTTCCCCTGCAACCAATTTGGTCAACAAGCCCCTGGCACCGATGAGTCGATACACAACTTCTGCAAACTCACCTATGGCACAGAGTTCCCCCGCTTCAAGAAAGTGAAGGTAAACGGCGACAATGCAGACCCACTCTTCAAGTATCTGAAGGAACAGAAAGGCTTCGCCGGATTCAACATGGAGCACCCTATCGCCCACATCCTTGATGACATGCTCACCCAGGCAGACCCCAACTACAAAGACTCTCCCGACATCAAGTGGAACTTCACCAAGTTCCTGATTAACAAGAGCGGCATGGTGGTGGCCCGTTTTGAACCCACCGAGTCAATCGAGGTCATTGAGAAACAAATCATCGACTTGCTGAAATAACTTTTTGAAAGGAGTTTAGGAGTTTAGGAGTTAACTTCTTCAACTACTGTATTATAATATGGAGAGAGAACATGTAAAATGCCTGATTATCGGCAGCGGACCGGCGGGCTACACAGCCGCTATTTATGCTTCCCGCGCCAACCTTCAGCCAGTGGAGTACTGCGGTCTGCTTATCGGCGGTCAACTCACTCAGACCACTGTGGTAGAAAATTTCCCAGGCTATCCTGATGGAGTGGACGGCAACCAGATGATGCTTGACCTGAGAACACAGGCAGAGCGCTTGGGAGCCGACATCCGCGATGGTGAGATTGTGAAGGCCGACCTTAGTGCTCAGCCATATGTTTTTACCACCGACAATGGACATGAGATAGAGGCTGATACCGTAATTATCGCCACGGGTGCATCTGCCAAATACTTGGGTCTTGACGATGAGAAGAAGTATAGTGGACAAGGGGTGTCGGCCTGTGCCACCTGCGACGGTTTCTTCTACCGCAAGCGCACCGTCGCTGTTGTAGGAGGTGGAGATACCGCCTGTGAGGAGGCTCTCTATCTGGCTGGTCTCGCCAAGAAAGTCTATATGATTGTACGCAAGCCTTATCTCCGTGCCTCCGACGTGATGCAGCGCCGCGTGATGGAGAACGAGAAGATAGAGGTGCTCTTTGAGCACAATACGGTGGGGCTGTATGGTGAGAACGGTGTAGAGGGAGTTCATCTCGTTCGCCGCAAGGGTGAGCCTGATGAGGAATACTACGACCTGCCCATCGACGGATTCTTCCTCGCCATCGGCCATAAGCCCAACTCCGCCCTCTTCCGTCCCTGGCTTGCCACCGACGAGACAGGTTATCTCCTCACTATCGATGGAACACCGCGAACAGCCCTTCCTGGGGTATTTGCCGCTGGCGACGTGGCAGACCCACACTATCGCCAAGCCATTACGGCAGCAGCGAGTGGTTGCAAGGCAGCCATTGAAGCAGATAGGTATCTGAGGATGTGATTGAAATTTGAGATTTAAGGTGAAATGAGAACTTTCTTTATTTTACTAATGATACAACTGCTCCCTATGGGAGTTTATGCCCAACAACTGAAGGAGACCGGGGCTTCTCCCGATGACCTTGTGCCTGAAGGATTCTGGAGCACAATGGCACAGGGTGACCTCAACAAAGACGGCATCGCTGACTTAGCAATAATTGCTATTTCCAATGACAAGGAGAATCTGAAAGTCAGGGAGGACGGATATGTATACAACTTCAACCAGCCCATACTCGCCATCTACATGGGACAGCGAGAAGGAGGCTACAAGATGTGGAAACAATATAAAGATATCCTGTCCAAAAGAAATGAAACAACCTCAATCGACCACAGTCTGAACATCACCGACCGAGGAGTCCTGCAAATCAATATCTCTGAGTTTCATACTGCCGGGGGATGGAGTGAGCCTTCTGCCACATACGTATTGCGTTTGCAAAATGGCGACTTCTTCCTCATTGGCAAGGACACCGACTCGTTTGCCCGCAACACTGGCGAGGGCGAAAAGGTCAGTTGCAACTACCTCACCCGCAAATGCCAGACCATTACCTACAACGCTATGGACGACAGTGTCAAGCCCATCGAGAAATGGAGCAAACTCCCCAACAAGAAATTGGAGGTTTTAGGCTCTTTCACGTTGGAAGCATATTGATTTTGGGGAGTTTTGGAGTTTAGACATTACTCCTATTGGAATGGCGGAGTTTCTCCTGCAAACATTTATTCCTTTTCCCTTTTTGGCCAAAACCACAATCCCAAGAAAGTCAGTGCGCCGTTGAGCATGAGCAGTTCATAGCCAAACTGATATTCTGTGCATGACTTGGTCCATTGGTCGGCAGCAAAACAAATGAGTGGTGATGCCACGGCGATAAAAGGCACCGCCCTATCGTTGACCTTTCTCTTGGTAAGCAGGCTGAAGGCAAACAGTCCCAACAAAGGACCATAGGTATAGGAGCACATCACATAGATGGCATCGATGACGCTGGGAGAGTTGACCGCCCTGAAAAGCAGCACAAAACCGATGAAGACCACCGCCATGATGACATGCACACGTCGACGAAGGCGCACATCATCCGGACAGCGGAGGATATCGACACAGCAACTGGTGGTTAGTGCAGTGAGCGCAGAGTCGGCACTGGAGAATGCAGCCGATACAATACCAAGGGTGAAGAGTACCACCACCGCCTGTCCAAGGCGCCCTGAGGCAGCAAACATCGGCAGCAGTTCGTCACCCGCTTCAGGCATCGCCACGCCTTGTTTTTCCGCCAGCAGGCACAGCAGCACGCCCAAAGCCAGAAAGAGCAGATTGGCGGGTACAAAAGCGAACCCATACGAACACATATCCTTTTTAGCCTCACCAAGCGACTTGCAGGTGAGGTTTTTTTGCATCATGTCTTGGTCAAGTCCCGTCATGACGATGACGATGAAGATACCGCTAAGAAACTGTTTCCAAAAAAACTGCCGCGACATGGGATCATCGAACACGAAAATGCGGCTTCTGCTGTCTTCAGCCACTGCCTTTACCGCTTCTCCCACTCCCATCCCAAGCGAGTGCATCACGCTGAGGATGATGAGGACAAGAGCCCCAAACATGCACAGAGTCTGAAGCGTGTCGGTCCACACCAGTGTCCTGATGCCGCTCTGCCGTGTATAAAGCCATATCAGCACAACCATCAGCAAGACGGTGAGCGGAAATGGGATGCCATAGGTATCGAGC
Organism: Prevotella sp.; assembly: GCA_017961115.1. GTDB lineage: Bacteria > Bacteroidota > Bacteroidia > Bacteroidales > Bacteroidaceae > Prevotella. The sequence goes on from JAGCXX010000118.1 coordinate 26,027, forward strand.
ACGAAATGTTGAAGGATGATGCACACGACATAGAAACGTGCGGCTGCACCTGTCATCTTCGACAGGATGAAGAAAGAGGCTCCAGTGGTATACGACCGTCCGCCAAGCCGCTCACTCAAAAACGAGTAAATGGTGGTGAGGTTATGCCGATAATAGACTGGCAGTAAGATAAATGCCACTGCCGCATAGCCAAGGATAAAACCCAGGCATGTCTGCATATAAGTCATTCCGATGCCGTTCACCATTCCCGGAACGCTGACAAAGGTGACGCCCGAGATGGATGCCCCAATCATACCAAACGCCACCATGTACCAAGGCGACTGTCTGTTACCCCGGAAGAAGGCGTCGTTATCGCGGCGGCGTGCCGTCAACCGACTCACCAAAAGGAGCAAGAAAAAATAGGCTGCTATGGTGAGCAGAATGCTGAGTGCCTGTTGGTCATGCATCGGTCAGCACCTCCTCATTGACGATTTCACGAAGGATGGACACCGCCTCATGCACCGAAGGCACATGCTCTACGTACATCACCCGCCGTATTTTCGTCTCTTTCAACTGACATCGGCGATTATATTTCATGGCGTAATTGAGCACCTTGGAAAATGCCGTACTGAGGTAGAACGGACTGTCGGACTTGTTGACAAACTGCATCTGCATGAAGCCCTGCTTAAGAATGATTGTCTCACATCCCAGCATTTTGCCCAACTGCCTCAGCGGCACGACCTGCATGAGTTCCACACCTTCTTTCGGCACCTTGCCGAACCTATCCTCCAGACGTTTACGGAAAGCCTCCAACTCATCATCACGGCTGATGTTGTCGAGTTCGCGGTAGAGCAGCATCCTTTCGCTGCTTCCTGGCACATAGTTGTCGGGGAAGTACATCTCAAGGTCGCTCTCCAACGAGCAGTCCTCTACAAAGTCATTACCCATTATCTCACGCCCTTCCTTCATATCCTCCTCATATAGGTTGCCAAACTCCTCGTTCTTGAGTTCGGTAATCGCCTGACTGAGAATCTTCTGATAGGTTTCATACCCCAGGTCCTCCATGAAACCGCTCTGCTCTGCTCCCAACAGGTTGCCAGCTCCGCGAATGTCGAGGTCCTGCATGGCAAGGTTGAATCCGCTGCCCAATTCTGAGAATGTCTCCACCGCTTCCAAACGACGCCGAGCCTCCTCTGGCAAGAGCGACTTAGGAGGTGCAAGCAGGTAGCAGAATGCCTTTCTGTTGGAGCGCCCCACCCTGCCCCGCATCTGATGGATGTCGGAGAGGCCGAATTTATGGGCATCATTGATGAAGATGGTATTGGCATTGGGAATGTCGATACCGTTCTCCACGATGGTGGTTGAGATGAGCACGTCGTAGTCATGGTTGATGAATCCAAGGATGATTTTCTCCAGTTCCTCTGGTTTCATCTGTCCGTGTCCGATGGCGACACGGGCATCCGGCACATATTTCTCAATAATGCGTGCTATTACCGGCAGGTTGGAGATGCGGCTGTTGACGAAATATACCTGCCCGTTGCGGCTCATCTCGAAATTCACCGCATCGGCGATGACCTCATGGTTGAATGTCGTCAGTTCGGTATACACTGGATATCTATTGGGCGGAGGAGTGCGTATGATGCTCATATCGCGCGCGCCCATAAGCGAGAACTGCAGGGTGCGCGGTATCGGTGTTGCCGACATGGTGAGGGTGTCGACATTGGTCTTGAGCGTACGCAGTTTCTCTTTGGTCGAGACGCCAAATTTTTGTTCCTCGTCGATGATAAGTAGTCCGAGGTCTTTCCATTTCACGGTCTTTCCCAATATCTTGTGGGTGCCGATGAGGATGTCCACCCTACCCTCTGCTAGATTCTGAAGGATTTCACGTATCTGTTTCGCCGACCTAGCACGCGAGAGGTAGTCCACCGTTACGGGGAACCCTCTCAGTCGGTCGGTGAATGTTTTGTAGTGCTGAAAAGCGAGAACGGTGGTAGGCACGAGCACCGCCACCTGTTTGCTGTCGCACACCGCCTTGAAAGCAGCACGCACCGCCACCTCAGTCTTCCCAAAACCAACGTCACCGCACACAAGACGGTCCATCGGACGGGAACTCTCCATGTCCGCCTTCACCTCCTGAGTCGCCCTGAGCTGGTCGGGGGTGTCCTCATAGAGGAAACTGCCCTCCAACTCATGTTGCATGTAGTTGTCAGGACTGAAAGCGAAGCCATGCTCATGCCTTCTCCTGGCATAAAGGCGGATGAGGTCGCGTGCGATGTCCTTGATACGCTTCTTTGTGCGCTCCTTCATGCGCTCCCATGCCCCAGTCCCCAGGGTGCTGAGGCGTGGCGGTTCACCAGTTTCTGCCCTGCGGTACTTGGAGATTTTGTAGAGCGAGTGGATAGACACATCGACAGTGTCGCCTCTCTGGTAAATGATGCGTATCATCTCCTGATAACTGTCGCCTGTGGCGATTCTCACCAGTCCGGCGAAACGTCCGATGCCGAAATCCACATGCACGATAAAGTCACCCGGCTCCATTTCCTGCAGTTCCTTCATGGTGAGCGCCATCTTGCCAGCTCTGGCAGTGTCGGAGCGAAGGCTGTATTTATGGAAACGGTCGAATATCTGGTGGTCGGTGAAATAGCACACCTTCTCCAGATTATCTATGAACCCCGCATGGAGCGTCTTGTCCACATCAGTGAATTTTGAAACAAGTAGTTCTGCCTCAGTCTGTCCTTCCTCCGCCTCAAGGATATCCCTGAGACGCTGTATCTGCTTGGGACTGTCGGAAAGCACCATGATACGGTAGCCTTTGTCGATATAGTCAACGAGCGTATCGCGCAGGAGGGTAAAATTCTTATGGAAAATGGGCTGTGGAGAGAAATCGAATTTCACTGTGGCAGCCGGTGTGCCCGTTGGTTTCTTTCCAATGTCGATGCGTTTGAAGCAACTGATAGCCTCTTTAAACTGAGCGGCCCGGATAAGTTGGCTCTCGCTACTCAAGCGTTGCATGATTTCTTTGCGCTCCACCTCAGGCACACTCTCCAGATGGGCTGTTACCGCCTGAGCCGAGAACCCCTCATCATAGATTTGTGCGATGGTGTCGGTGACATAGGCGAGATCGCGCACGACCACAAACGTGTCGGCAGGCAGAAACGACATGAAGGGTTTCTTGTCCGTCGTCTCTGTCAATCTTGGAACAATCTCTATCCTGTCGCGCTGCTCACGCGACAATTGCGACTCAATGTCGAAGGTGCGTATGGTGTCGATTACATCTCCGAAAAAGTCGATTCGGAAGGGAAACTCACAACTGTAGGAATAGACATCAACGATGCTTCCGCGGATGGCATACTGCCCAGGCTCATAGACGTAGTCCTGATACTGAAAACCGAAGTCGCGCAACGTCTCGTCGATAACTGCCACATCGATAGTCTGTCCCTTTTGGAGCGACAAAGTGCGCTCATCCAGTATTTTTTTCGACACCACCAACTGACTGAGGGCGGAGGGACAAGTCACCACAAACGTGGAGCGCCCCATAGCCTCTGCACCCTCCCCTACAGCGGAGAGTCTGGCCAGCACTTCTGTTCGGAGAATCTCGTTGGCCTCATCAGTCTGTGCATATTTTACAGCACGGCGATAGGAAGAAGGGAAGAAAAACACATCATCCTGTCCCATCACCTGCGTGAGGTCATGGTAGAAATATCCTGCCTCGTCGGCATCCTGCAGAACAAAGAGCATATTGACTGCCTTGCGGGTGGAGAAACCCGCAAAAAACATCGGTGCGGAAGAGGCAGAAAGTCCTTCAAGATGTACGGGGCTGACCGCCTTTTCCATCAAGTGGGCAAGGGCGCCGCATTGGGGCAACCGTCCGAAAAGTTGTTGGAGTTCGGCTATCTTCATCTTACTCCGCCGGCATTGGTGGATACTTACGGAACCATCCGTCCCAGCGCAGGCGCATCACGCCGAAGAACGCCTCGGAGAAGATGCCCCCGCTCATCTTGCTCACCCCCTCGCGGCGATTGACGAAGACGACTGGCACCTCCTTGATGCGGAATCCTATCTTCCATGCCGTAAATTTCATCTCTATTTGGAAACCATATCCCTTGAAACGTATCTTGTCGAGTTCGATGGTCTCAAGCACACGTCGCTTGTAGCATTTGAACCCTGCAGTAGTGTCGTGGATGCCAAATCCCGTGACTATCCTCACATATTTGGAGGCGAAATAACTCATCAGCACACGTCCCATGGGCCAGTTGACCACATTGACTCCGCTGACATAACGTGAGCCGATGGCGAGGTCATACCCCTCATCATGGCAGGCGGCGTATAGACGGGGGAGGTCGTTAGGGTCGTGGCTGAAGTCGGCATCCATCTCAAATACATAGTCATAGCCATGCTCCAGCGCCCACTTGAATCCCATGATATAGGCTGTGCCCAATCCCTGTTTGCCCGACCGCTCAATGATAAAGAGGCGATTGGCCAAACCGTTGCGTATCATTCCATGAACAATGGCGGCGGTTCCGTCTGGACTACCGTCGTCGATAATGAGAATATGGAAATATTTCTCCAAGCCAAAGACGGCGCGGATTATTTTCTCAATATTCTCTTTCTCGTTGTAAGTAGGTATAATGACAATGCTGTCTGAAGACTCCATGAGTACCTTGGGTTATAGTTGATTGTGAAGAAAATGGCTGCACAACAGCACCTCTCCATTCGGAGCAGTTCTGACATTGGTGGGTACAGGCTTGCAAATTTAGTGAAAGCTTGCCGAACTGCAAAATAAAAATGCTTTTTTCAATGCCAAGGTTGCTCATTTTTCACCTTTACCGACTTATCGTAAAGGCAACATGCTTATCATCAAGAAAGACTTAGAGCCTGCTATCGCTGCTTGGGCGGGAACAAAATTCTCGCAAGTTGAAGGCAGTTAGAGAAGTTTACCGAATGAGGAACTTGAGTAATTTGTTGGTTTACACATCTAAAAAATCATGCAAGATTCATGTCCCATTTCGCGGCATTTCGGACAAAAGTGCGTATTTTTGCAAAACAAGGCTTTTGTTATGAATTCATTTGGAAATAAGAACATTAAAGGTCCCACGGCTGAACGCGAGCGTTATGTCATACTTGATGCCTTGCGGGGAATAGCCTTGCTGGGTATTGCCATGGCCAACTTTCCTGAGTTTGCGCTGTGGACCTTCCTCTCGCCTGAAGAACAGGCAGCGATGCCTACGGCTGGTGTTGACGAGGTGGTGAAATTCCTGCAATACTTGCTTATTGACGGCAAGTTCTACTCCATCTTCTCTATGCTGTTCGGCATCGGATTCTCCCTGATTCTGGCCCGCCACAGCGTATCGCTCTTCCTGAGACGAATGGTGATTCTTGCTGTGATAGGATTATGTCACATGATGTTCCTCTGGAGCGGTGACATATTGTTCCTATATGCCATTGGTGGCATGCTGCTGCTATTGTTCATCAAACTGAACGACAAGGCTTTGTTGTGCGTAGCCACCTTGCTTATCTTCATTCCTGTAGGTCTGGATGCCCTGACGGAGTTTTGTGGGATTGATTTTGCCGGTCCTTTCTATAATGCCTGGTGGGCGAAAGCTGCCGAGCAGGGCATTACAGAGGAAAACTTTGCCTCATGGCTTCGTGATGCTGACAGCTATCCGCAGATGTTTGCTTTTCTATTGCAGGGGGCATACGAGCGGATGTGGGAGTTTGTCAGCGGGCATCGTCTGCCAAAAGTGGTGGGTCTGTTCATTCTTGGCCATCTGATTGGGAAGCACCACTTCTATGCGCATCTTGATTCGTTGCCGTTGAAGCGATTCTTTGGCTGGACCCTTGCGATAGGGCTTCCCACTTCTATCCTCTACGCATGGAGTGCAGTAGGAGGCTATCCATGGGGCCTTACCAGCCATTCGATGCTTTATGCGGTGAGTGTCATTCCCCTGACCTTTGCCTATATCTCAGGCCTTTGCCTACTTTACTGCCGTTATTCAAAGAAGATGATGCCTGCCTTTACGCTTTTTGCAGCATCGGGACGCATGGCTTTGACAAACTACATCTCACAGTCGTTGATGGGCATGCTGCTGTTCTATGGGCTCGGGATGGGATGGGGCACGTCGGTAGGACTTGTCACTATCGAGTTCATCGCCATGGGTGCTTTCCTTCTGCTCATGTTGTTCAGCAAGCTGTGGTTACGTCTTTTCCTTTTCGGTCCTCTCGAATGGATTTGGCGCATCCTGACTTACGGCCGTTTTTTCAAGATTGTGAGGTGAGATTCACGGTCGCTACTTAATGGTGGACTTTAGCTCCATGCTATCGGGAGTAATGGCTTCGCCGAAAGTACTCACGCTCAAATTAAATTTGGCTTTTCACTCGCTTAATCAGTTTTTTGCACTATCTTTGCAGAAAAAGAGAACAAATACCATAATGGGAAGAAATAAATTCTCACAGAAAGAACTGGAGGAAATCGGTAGACTGCTGCGCCAGAAGAATGCCGTCAACCGTGGCAAGCAAAAACTCATCCGCCACCAATTGCGGGTGGACTATGAGTTCAACATCTCTGACTTCAACGAACCCGGCAAGGCGTTCGGTGAGGATGAGCTTCGTGAGGCCGTCAGGCGTGGCGCCATCCAGGTGCTCGACGATGCAACCATCGCAGCCATGAAGGAGAAGCGCGCCCGCGACAAGGCAAGAGATGAGGCCGCACGCGCGCAAGAAGCAGTGGAGTCAGGCGAACAAACTGACTGGCAAGAAGCTCTCCGGCAATGGAATGAGTGGGAAGAAGGAAACAACGTATGAAAAGACATTTGAAAAAACTATGCCTGCTGGCATTGGTCACATTTCTGGCATGCCCTTTGTTCGCACAGGAAATGCTCGTGGGCACCTACAATATCCGCAACAAGAATGACGGCGATTCCATCAGGGGAGAGCGCTGGAGCAAACGGTGCCAGGTCATCTGCGACCAGGTCAACTTCATGGCACCCGCCATCTTCGGCACACAGGAGGTGCTGCACACCCAACTACTTGACCTGCTGCACGGACTGCGCAACTACGGATACATCGGCGTGGGACGTGACGATGGGAACACCAGGGGCGAGTATGCTGCCATTTTTTATGAGAAGAGCCGGCTCCGTCTGCTCGACCATGGGGACTTCTGGCTCAACGAGACACCCGACCGTCCTGTGCTCGGATGGGACGCCGCCTGCATCCGCATCTGCTCATGGGGAAAGTTCAAGGATTTGAAAACCAAGCAGAAATTCTATTTCTTCAATCTGCACATGGACCATGTGGGACGTGTGGCGCGACGGGAGGCAGCCCGTCTCGTTGTCAGCAAAATACGTAAGATAGCCGGAAAGAAACCTGTAGTGCTTACCGGTGACTTCAATGTGGACCAGACCGATGAAATCTACCGCATTTTTACTGATTCGGGCATTCTCACCGACTCCTATTCCGTTGCACCCGTACGATTTGCTGAGAATGGCACATTCAATGACTACAAACCATTGCTGAAAACATCAAGCCGTATCGACCATGTGTTTGTCTCACCTTATATAAAAGTGGATGCCTATGGGGTGCTCACTGACAGTTATTGGACACCCAACACCGACTCCGCAGTCACCCAAAAGGCGGCAGATGCTCCGCAGGAGATATCATTCAGCGCCTACACACGCCGCAACCCCTCCGACCACTACCCCGTTATGGTGCGCATCAGGTGGAAATAGAAATACGATAAAATCAGACAGGAAATATCTGCAAAAGAGGTTTGGTGATTTACTAATCAGATGTGAAACACCTTTTATCTATCAGATTATTCGCTATTGCGTAGATGGTCAGACCGGCAAGTGAGTGTATCTGCAACTTCCTGACGATGTTTCGTCTATGTGTAATGACCGTGTTGATTGATATAAACAACTGGTTGGCAATCTCCTTGTTTGACATGCCTTGAACGAGACAAATAATAATCTCCTTCTCACGTTCAGAAATGGATTCCTGACTTTCCGCATTGCTGATTAAACTCGATATACGGGCAGAAACATCATCTTTCTTGAGTTTCTGTTCCAATATGCGAATAGCAGGTACAAACAGCACATCCTCAACATTGCTGTGGTTGCAAAGCCATTCTTCATTATTATATATGTCATATAGTGTTGCCGTCAGTTGATTATTGGCAAGCCCATCGTGAGGCAGATACTTAATGATGATGTTTTTCAATTCATGAAACTTACCCGTTGTGTCGCTATGGTGCTTCGAGAAAATGTCAACGTTGTAGTTTGACACCTGCTCGCCTCTGAGGAGTGCCTCAACGTAAGGGAATAGCGTCTTCTCCTCATACTTCATATGCATACGAATGTCGTGGGCATATTCATCGTAGAGGCGTAATATCAGCGTGGCGAGATGGTCGCCCTGACTAAGAGACCCTTCAAGTTTCTTACGGATGGACGGCAATTGGAAGTCCAGGAAATAGCGGTGCGAAGCCCTTAAGTAGGCCAATAAGGTGTTGACCGAAATCTTGTCGTCTGTTTCCTTTGGAGCGTACCCGTTAATCAGAAAGTTGACAACTGTGAGGAAAGTGTGACAGTCGACACCCTGTTCACGGCATACCTCATTGACGGTTTTGTCACCAAATCCCAGTCGAATGCCAAAAGCCCCCAACCCCTGCAACATGCTGTAGTTGTCGCTGATTAGGTCTATCATCTTATCATCTGCCTCGTATAGTTTAATCCTTTTCATCGCATCTTCATGAATTACGCCACAAAGATACAACTTTTTCTTGGATAACCACAATCCCCAATATTAGGCATTATCGTTTTGATTTTCGAGCAACACATCATCAAAACAAGGTAAGCATTTCACAAAATCAAAGTATCATTGTCGCCAAAAGGTGTTCAGAATACCAATTTTCGTGTATTGTTCCCTTTAAAAGAAGGGTTTAATTTTGCACTGCAAACTAAAAAACGGAAGTTAAAATGAAAGCAATGTTTACTGCGTTTCTTATCCTTATGTGCCTTCCTTTATCGGCTCAAAAATTAGAGGACAAGAACTTGGATGCCATCACAGGTGCCACACAGCAAAAGACAAAGACAGAAGAAAAGAGAAACGCTCTTTCACGTCTACATATAGGCGGTTATGGAGAGGCCGTCATGAGCAGGAATTTTTACAGTCAGAGCTTCAACCGCTACAAAAAACCAGAGAACTATGCTGACGATAAGAGCCATGGACGCTTTGACCTGCCCCACGTCTGTGTGAACATCGGCTATGATTTTGGCAAGGGTTGGTCGATGGGGTCTGAGATAGAGTTTGAGCATGGCGGCAATGGCACGGCTGTGGAGATAGAAGCTGAGGAGGCTGGTGAATACGAGGCTGAAGTAGAGAAAGGCGGCGAGGTAAACATTGAGCAGTTTTGGATTAACAAAGAGTTTTTTAACGGCAAATTCAACATCAAGGCAGGCGAGATTATTGTACCCGTTGGCTATTCCAATGCCTACCATGAGCCCAACCAATTCTTTACCGTATACCGACCGGAGGGTGAAGCCACCATCATGCCCAATACCTGGCATCAGGTGGGCCTATCGTTGTGGGGAAGGCTGAAAGACTGGCGCTATGAAGCCCAACTACTCTCTGGGCTGAACTCAGAGAGTTTCACCGCAGAGAGTTTCGTACACTATGGAGCAACCAGTCCCTACGAGTTCAAGGTTGCCAACAACTATGCCGGTGCAATGCGCATCGACAACTATTCCATCAAGGGTCTGCGCATCGGCCTTAGCGGTTATTACGGCTACACCTTCCGCAACACCCTGCGCACCCCAGGCAGCAAATACAATGACGTGAAGGGAGCATTGGGAATTGTGGCCTTTGACTTCACTCTCAACCGTTGGAACTGGATTGTACGTGGCAATATGGACTATGCTCATTTCGGTGATGCCGACGATATTTCGGCCTACAATCAAGCGAATTGGACCCACCACAAATATCAGGATGGCAACCCGCACCACTATACCAACATCGGCAGCAGTGCTGTGGCATATGCCATTGAGGCAGGTTACGATATTTTCTCACAAATACCCAAACTGCGGCAGGAAAATGAAAAAATGTTCGTTTTCGGACGCTTTGAGCACTACAACACCATGGCATCGGGCACCTACGAATCGATGTACAAATACACCAAGAAATTCCGCTATGCTTTCGGTTTCAACTATATGCCGGTGAAACAAATTGCCATCAAAGGAGAATATTCCTATCGTTTCTTTGAGAAGCCAAGCAACAATGGTCTTACTTCCGACAGTCCACTCTACAAACAGCCCTACAACAACGAGCCAAGCATCAGTTTGGGCATTACCTACTGTGGGAAAATATTATAAATAGATTGAGAATTGAAAATTGAGAATTGAAAATTAACGATAAAAACAGTAAAGACAAATGAAAAGCAAGAATCTTTTGAAAATGGCAGTTATGACTGCTGTTCTTTACACTGGTTTCGCTTCATGCTCTAGTGATGATGACACCGACACGACTATTATCAATGGTACTCAGACCGCCCTTGACCAGGCATGTAGCGATTGGAAAGCAGCACGTGCCAACTGGGAGAACTCCGAGGCCTTCCTTTTTGGTGCTGCCGATGTTTACTCCATCGACCCTCATACCGACACATGGCCGGTAGCCGCCAACGACTTGGCCGATGTGCTGCGCGACGAGAAGGCGATGTCCAACCTCGACAACTTCATCAAGACCGCCAACTCCGGAATCCTGGGCTATCACGGTTTGGAATATGTGCTCTTCCGACAAGGACAACCACGCTCAATCAATCAGATGACCAACTTGGAGTACAACTATATCTGTGCAGTAGCCAAGGACCTCTACAACGCCACGGCCACACTTGAAGCCGCCTGGGACTCCAAGGAGAGCAATACAGAGCGCCATCAGATTGCCATCAATTATGTAGCCACCCACAATGCTATCAATGACGACGGCAATGTTGAAGGTTCACTGGGTTCGTTCCAAAATTTCGGTAAGGCTTTCAAGAATCCAGGTACTGGCGATTGGGCCACTGCTCTCGATGCAACACTTGAAATCATCTCTGGCTGCCAAGACATCATCGGTGAGGTAGGTGACTCGAAGATAGGTCTGCCCTACACTGGAGAGGATGCCACCTACATTGAATCACCATACGCATACAACTCAATCACCGACTTCTACGACAACATCATCAGTTGCAAAAACGCCCTCTTTGGGCAAATGGGAGCCACCTCTCCCACACAGCAGTCATTGATTTATTTCTGCCAAAATGCCAGCAATGCAACGCTGGCCGGCCAGGCCAACACGGTGGTGACTAAACTTGATGTGGCATTGGCCAAGATTAAGGCCATGAAGCATCCGTTCGCCCTATACTATTCAGATGCCGCTTGTAAAGTAGCCATCGACGCATTGGGCGAGTTGGATGAGGCACTTGGCGCACTCTCCGAGACATTGTCAGGGTATGCTGGCAACAAAACTGTTGAGGCACAATGCCAAGTCATCAACGAGAACTATGTAGACAATGTGGTGCTGATTACCTACCGCACGCTGGCCAACAACGCACAAAAGCTTTATCAGTCGATTGTGAAAATCAAACAATAAACCACCATGAACAA
>JAGCXX010000119.1 GCA_017961115.1 Prevotella sp.
CATTTTCCAAGTATTCGGACAGGAATAATTTAGCAACCCCACCCCTTACCCCTCCCCAGCTGGGAAGGGGAGCTCCATTCGGCTCACGGCTTGCTCTTCAAAATCAATATACTTCATATCGACACACCCTCCGTTGCCCCCGAAGTGGACTATCAATCCTTCATCTTTCATCCTTCATCCTTCATCCAGACATTCATCTTTCATCCAACCAAAAGTCCCACCTCTTATGCGGTGATAAGAGGTGGGGATATGGAAGAGCTAAAATGGAAATAAAATCTATTTAAGCAGTTCGGCGAGCTTGGCAGCGAGTGCCTCGCCACGGCACTCGGCGTTGGAGGCAACTATCCTACCCTCACTGTCGAGCAGATAGACCGTAGGCACAGCCTTTACCTTGAAGAGGTTGGCCACCTCCTCGCTGCGGAAGTTGGGCCATACAAGATTCTCCTCCTTCACAGCCTTGCGCCACTCATCCTCCTTCTTGTCGATGGAGATGGAAACCACCTCAAAGCCCTTGTCCTTGAACTGCTCGTATGCCTTCTTCACATTCGGGATTTCCTTGCGGCAAGGACCGCACCATGAAGCCCAGAAATCAAGCAGCACATACTTCTTGCCCTCGGCGAGTTTGGCAAAGTCATATTCCGTGCCGTCATCACCTTTCAGCTTGAACTCCACCACCTTATCACCAGGAGCACCGACGGGCCAGATTTCCTCCCTCATCTTCTTTCCATAGAAAGAGTTCTTCACATCCTCAGGCAGTTGCTCGTAATACGCCCCATTCTCCTCGGAGAGGTACGACAAGTACTTGATCAGGAGCAGCGGACCCCAGAAGGAGTCCTTGTTGTCGTTCACCATACCCATGATGGTGTTTTCCACCGTGTTGAAGAAGTTTTTCTCCGCATCCATGGCAGCCTGGTATGCCTCTGTCTTCTTGAAGGCATCCAGTTCGGCACCCTTCAGGGTGTGCATCTTCTCGTAAGCGTCTGCATGCTCCTTGTGGTAGTTTTGATAAAGGATGTCTAATGAGTCATGGCGGGCATCAAACTCAGCCAGTTTGTCGGTGAGCGGCGACCCCGTCACCTTGGCATCCCAGCGGTAAATCTTGCCATTGGGAGCATCAGTCACATCGGCAATCTTACCTTCGATGTTCATTTCCACATTCTCGAGCATCACATACGGTCCGCCCCAAGCGTCCTTTACGGCGATGCGTGCGCAGATGGGTTCCTCGGCAACGCCAGTGAACTGGAACTTGCCGCCCTGGACAGTGGCCTCGGCCAAAGCCGAGTCGTTGTCGTGGCTCATCGGGACTAGTGTCAGCGTGGTGCCATCCTCAAGGCCCTCCACCTGTCCGTTGATGACATACCCCTTAGGGTTGTTGCAGGCGAGGGCTGCCATAAGGCAGCAGCCCATCAAGCCTGCGAAAGAGAGAAATTTTGCTCTTTTCATTTCTTACTGTTGTTACGTTAATTCAAGTTTTGCTTTTGATTCACTTATTCCGCATCCAGACAGGTCATGTCTACAATCTTGCCCCAACCGGTGGTGATGACAGGATTGTCGGGAGCGCCAAACATCGGTCCCCACATGGAGGTGGGAATGCCATAGTTCACGTCCACCTCATACTGGATGAGTTTGCCGTCCTTTTTGCCCTCGTTCCACACGCCGATGAAGAAGGCGCAGTCGCTGGTGGGCCATCCGCCGCCGGCAGAGCCCCAGGCATAGATGGAGGTGATTTCCTCACCGCTCTCACACAGATAGACCTCATGCGATGTCGTCTCTCCACTGCTTGCAGAGAACGAGAAGACTCCCTTCGGCGTCGCATAGTAGAAGGCAAAGCCGGTGGTGTTTGAGGCAAACATCGTGGCACGCTCAATGTCCTCGCAGTCGCTCAGGTCGATGATGGAACGAGCACCCTCTGCCGAGAGGTCGCCACCGTCCACCTTATTGTAGAAGCAATAGCGGTAGAGGAAGGGCTTGCCGTCGATGTAGGTGATGACGCAGGTGTAGTTGCCGCCGCCCTGGAAGACAGCCTTCACATCACCCGGCACCTTGTTGGCATCGACGTATGCCGTGTCGGCCGTGCTCTTGAAGTTGCTCATGGAAGAACCACCCGAGAAATAGGGACGGAAACTGTGGTTCCTCTGGTCGTAGATGACCTGCCATGCATCGATGGCACCCTCGACGGGCCGCCATGTGGTGCGCGTGTTGATCATCAGGAACGGGAATGCCTCATAGTTGCCGGCTATTGCCTCTGAGAACTTCAGGTCGTTGGGCTGGTTGGCATAGATGACGTGCAGTTTCCCATCATTCAGAAGGAAGTCGCAGTTGTTGGTGTAGAAACTCTTCTGCGGGTTAAACACCTCAGGCGTGGTGTAGAACATATCCTCCCATGTGTTTATCGTCACGAGGCCGTCGGCACTCAGTCGATAGAGGTTTTTGTCGGTAGCCACGAGATAGGCATTCTTGCTTGCCTTGCCGGAATGGGTGCCTTGGATGAAACGCGGCTTACCCTCCAGATACTGGCCATTGTGGTTGGAACTGTAGTATTTTTGGAATGTCTCCAGTCCGTTGTAGATGAGCATCAGGTCGGAGGTGAACACCTCGATGTCGGTCTGCCCGTCTCTTTCGGTGAGCAAATACACACCACCCTGCTCTCCTGCCGACTTCACGGTGATATAGGAAGCAAGACTCCAATAAGCTTTCATGCCGTTAACCGGATCGGTAGCCTGGCAGTAGAGCTGATAGGTGCCTGGCGTCAGGTCACATTTCCACTTCAAGTCCTTCTCATATGCGATGGTGTCTGCCGGCGGGTAAACCATTTCGTTGCCCACCTGCTCAGCACGGTAGGTGCTGTAGTAGGTTTTCAGATAGAACCATCGGTACTGCAGCCTGTCGGCATAGGCGTAGTTCACTTTCATATGGATATCGACATCGGTGCCAGGCATGAGGCTCGAGAACTGATAGATGTTGGGCGTGAGTGTAGAGTCCACACTGATGACAATCTTGCTCACTTGCTCATCGGGCAGATAGTCATAATTGCCGTCATCCTGCGAGCAGCTTACCATGAAGCACGACACGAGGAGAAAGAGACAAGACAATGCTACTGCTGTTCTTTTTTCTATTATCTTCATAACTTTCATTTTTGACAATTAATTACTCAAACGTTACCAGATTGCCAAATTCATCGGTCAGCGGATTGCCGGGATGAGCAGCATTGTAATCATTCAGCGCGTTCTGGAAACGGATACGGAGGCTGTTGAGTTTTGCCCATGACATGGTATCAGTGCTCAACTCACCCTCATCGCCAAGATGCTCCAGCATGAAGCGGTATTTCACGTTGCTGTAGGTGCCGAAGAAGGGTTCCAGGTCGGCCCAGTTGTTGGGTTTCGAGAGCACATCGGTCCAGATGAAGATGATGTGGTTCTCCTCATTGACACCGGGCTGGAAGTCACCCGACGGAACGACCTTCAGGTAGAGGCGCACACTCTTCTGCTGCAACGAGGCGTCGCGTCTCAGTTTTACAGAGAAAGTGCCCTTGGTCTGTCCGGCTGGTACGACAACGGTTTCAGGAACCGTATACTGATTTGAGGAGGCGGTGGTCATCGACTGTTCGACGGCCAGGTACACCGTGCGGTCGTGGTCAGCCACGTCGCCCATAATCTGTGCTTCCACATAGATATCCTTTTCTACGTAACTGGTTGGGAACGCCACGAACGAGAAGGTCACGCTGTCGGTGCCGGCAGCCCACATCTTCTCACCCACGAGGCGGACTCGCGGCTCATCCTGATAGTAGAAATCCTCATCTTTGCTGCAGGCTGTGAAAGCTGCGGCAACACCGCACAGCAAGAGACAGCCGCAGAGGATGCTTTTGATATTGTTGGTTATCATCATTTCTGTTGTTTGTAGTTTATTTAAGGAGTCTGGGAGTTTGGGAGTTTAGGAGTTTAGACATATGCTGCATTTGAGCAATATATTCTCATCAGCAGTTGCCATTCCACCTTTATCCTTCGTCCTCAATCATCCTTTTTAATTCGAATACCCTCCAAACTCCTGGTCGGTGCTGGGGATAGGAAGCACATATACCTGCTTGCCCGGACGCACGGAGGCACCCTTGATTTCCGACAAGTTGAGGCGCTTGTAGTAGAAGAAGAGCTGTCCGCACTCACCAATGAACTCCTTGCGGTACTCCTTGTAAATCTCGTCCTGAATCTGTGTGGCGTTCAGGTCCTCAGAGAGCGGGAAGAGGCTCAGGTTGCGGTTCTCTCTCACCTCATTGAGCAGGCGGATGGCCTCCTTCGCATTGGTGTCCTTCTGGCACTCGGCTGCGATATACCATGCCTCCGTCATGCGGATGATGGGATACCTGTTGTTGTAGGTGCTTCCAGCCAGATACCAGAACTTCGCCATGTAGCGCTTCTCGCCATCCTGCTCATAGCCTTTCAGATAGCGGTAGTCATTGCCGTATCCCAAGTCCACCTCGTAGATGGCTTGTGCGTTGGCATCTGAGGGATTCAGCACATTGCTGCCTCCATTCTTGGTGAAGTAGAAGTTGCCGATGTCCTCCCAGTCGTTGATGATGAGCTGGAAGAGGTGCTCGGTGGTAAACGCCATGTCGAGTTCGTTGCGGTTGGTCTGCTGCATGTTGGTGTAGTGCACCCAACTATAGCCCGTTTCCTTCTCGTTCTCTTTGGGTTCAATCACCTCCATGGCATACTTCAGCGCGTTCTGCTTGTCGCCCATCCAGAGGTAGGCACGGGCAAGGGTGGCACAGCAGGCATAGTAGCTGAAGCGGTTGCGGTCCATTGTGTAGATTTGCGTGCCATAGTAGTCGTGCGTGTTCAGCGTGTCGTATGCCAGTTCGGTATGCGCGTCGAGCAAGTCCTTGATGATGAGCTGCATGGTCTCGTTGACCGATTTCTGTGCCACCACGTCGGTAGAGTATTCCGTCACATAGGGCACGCCGTTGGCGTTGCCGTCCATTGCCGGTGCGCAGGCGAAGAGCCTCATGAGCTCCAGATGGAGGAAGGCACGCAGTCCGAGTGCCTCACCGCGCAGGACATGGTAGTTTTGCCCTGTGAAGATGTTGGGGTCGGCTTTCTCGATGTTGCGCAGCACGATGTTGGCATTGGCGATGCAACTGTAGCAATTGCTCCAGATGCTGTTGATGGTGTTCTCGCTTGTCTTCTCGGTATAGTTGAAGTCATTGGCATACCGCCAGTCGCTGTTGGGGTTGATGTCGTAGGTGTGTGACAGCACCTCGACGAATCCGATGCCCATGTTCAGTCCATACATGTCTTTGGTGGTCATCTTCGTATAGATACCCGTCAGCTGGTCCAGGTAACCGCCTTCACGTTCGAAGTGGTTCTCCTCCTTGATTTGCGACTTCGGGTTCACGTCGAGCCAGTCATTGCAGGATGTGAGCATCGTCAATAGGGCGATGCAGCACAGCGGCAAGAGGCCTTTCCCCAATTTCGTCACCTGATATATCATTGTTGTCTTCATAATTCGTTTCTTTTTTTAATTGTTCATTATCCATTCTCAATTAAAAAGTCAGCTGCGCCGCGAGCGAGAAGGTACGGGCGAAGGGGTAAGAGGTACCGCGTTCGGTCTTCACGCTCGAGATGACGAAGAGGTCGTTGGTGTAGGCGCTCACTTTCAGGCGCTCAAGGAAAGAGTTCTTCACAAACTTGCAGTTGCGGAAGTCGTAATAGACGGTCAGCGACGACAGTGTGAAGAGGTTGTAGTCCTGCACGAAACGGCTGGTGGGATAGGTTGTCGTCTGGTCGGTGATGGACTTGTAGAGGGCACGGTCGCCCGGTGTGTTCCATCGGTCGGTCAGCACGCGGCGGTCGACATTGTACTGCATCTGTGCGTTCTCCACCTTGTCCACCAGGGTTTGGTTGTAGAGCTGTCCTCCCCAGCGGTAGTTCATGGTGATGTTCCATCCCCATCCGCTGATTTCACCGTTGATGCCAAAGAGTCCGTTCCACTTGGGTTGCGTATCGCCGCACACCACCTGGTCGTTGACGTCATACTCATAGGTCACGGTGCCGTCGCGCTTCACAAAGATTTCCTTACCCGTTTGGGGGTCGATGCCGAGCGAGGGCACTGCCCAGATGGCGCTCATGGAGCATCCCTCGTAGTATTTCACCTGGGGAGCAGTGATGCTGTTGCTGAGGGCGTTGGCATCCTGGCTCTCATTCCATGCACGGAGCGAGTTGGAGATTTTCTTCAGCTTGTTCACGTTGTGCGCCGCTGATGCGAAGACATTCACGTAGTTGCGTCCGCCGTCGTAGACGCGGTAGTTTACAAAGAGTTCCACACCCTTGTTCTCTGTCTCGCCGAGGTTGGCCACATAGGTGGAGAATCCCGTAGTGTAGGGCACGGTCACGTTGGTCACCATTCCCTTGGTGTTGGCGATGTAGTAGTCGAAGCGTGCGGTCAGCCTGTTCTTGAAGAGCGAGAGGTCAATACCGAAGTTCGTGTCGTATTTCTCCTGCCATTTCAGCGACTCGTTGGCGAGTCCCACGATGTAGGAACCGATGGAGCCGTTGTAGGCGCGGTTGCCATAATACATGAAGGTGGGCATGGCATCATAACTGGAGAAGCCCTGTGAGCCCGTGTATCCGTAGGATGCGCGGAGCTTCAGGCGGTTCACCCATTCCACGTCTCTCAGGAAGGCCTCGTTGTGGACATTCCATCCTGCGCCAACCGACCAGAAGGAGCCCCATCGGTTGTCCTTGCCCGCCTCCGACGAACCCATCAGGCGGTAGTTGGCATCGAAGAGGTAGCGCTCAGCAAACGAGTAGTTGAGCGAGAGCAGTCCGCCGCAGTTGCGTGAGATGCCCTCCGTTCCCACCGGTTTGCTGTCCTTGGCATACTGCACGGCAAACTTGATGTCGTCCATGAAGTCATTGGGGAATCCCTCTGCCGTGACCCCAGTGGTGTTGTATTTGTTGTCGGCCATCGACAGCTGTCCGTTGATGAAGACGAGATGCTGTCCCATCTGTTTCGACCACTGTGCGCCAAGGTCGGCAGAGATGTCGGTATAGGTTCCGTTCATCTTGTAGTAGGATCCGCGGCGGAACACGTCGGTCTGATTGATGAATTCAGTATGGTTGGCGGGTTTGAACTGGTCGGCGGTGGCATTCTTGTTGACGATACCGAAACGCCCTGTGATTTTCCATTGCTCGCTGAGGAACCACTCCAGGTAGAAGTCATTGGTGATGGATGTATATCCCGTCTGGTCCTTGGTGTTGAGCGTGGTGTTGTAGAGCGGGTTGTAGTAGGCATCACTCTGTCCCGAGTTGTTCATATACGAATAGGAGCGCACGAATTCGCCGTTCTCATCATAGAGGCGGCTGTAGGGATTCATGCGGTAGTATTGGTCGAACGTCCCGTAGGGAGAGTTGTGGCTGTTGTTGTGGTCAACGGTCAGTTTGTTGCGGAACTGCAGGTTTTTTACCCTGTAGGCAAGCATGACACCTCCCGAGAAGTTCTGCCTGTCACTGCCCTTCATGGCGCCACCTATCTTGTTGTATGCGAGACTCACGCCATACTGCATGGCTTTGTCGCCGCC
>JAGCXX010000120.1 GCA_017961115.1 Prevotella sp.
CCACTTTCCTGCACATCATCCTACCCAACCTCTGGTCGATTGACAGCGAGGAAGAGCGTGAAAACGCGCTGAAGGTGGCCAACGATTTGAACATGAACCGCAAGGCGCTGAAGGTATTCATCACAGAGACCAACACCATCCTCACCGTGGAGATGTTCATCGACAGCACTCCTGACGTGGAGGACTTCATGGAGCGCATCCTCGACATCCTCATCAGCGGACGCTCATTGTTCTTCCAGAAGATGCACGAACTGCAATAATCCGAGATTCATCACCCGGCATCCGGCAGGAGAACCTACCGGATGCCGGACAGTTTTTAGTTGGTAGTAGTAAAAGCAAAACAACTTTCTCAAGTTGCAAGTAGTTATAGAACTGAAGTTTCTCCACGATGATACAAGAATGTTTTTGCTCAGTCTGTAGAGACGCAATATATTGCGTCTCAGAGATATACAAGTTTTTCATAGCATTCTTGGTGGGAGACGTGATTCACGTCTCTACGACGTTGCCCTACCCTTTTGTGGCATTATTTCCATGCAATCAGGGGTAATTACTTAACTACTTGAAAATGCTAAACTTGATTTAGGAAAGAATGTATAAATTGTTTCATTGGCTCTGGATACCACTTTTGGTAGTGCTGCTGCTGTTGATGATTCGCGAGAGCGTCATCATCGTGCAGGCTATCTTTTTCCCATCGCCCCCGATGACAATGCTTGGCAATCTGGAGATGTACCAATGGACAGGCATCGGCATCGTCGTCTATGTGCTCGCCAGAGGTCTTTTGCGCAAGAACCTGAGTTGGTTGGAGGTTTTCTCGCATGAGCTGACCCACACCGTCGTATCCATGATGCTGTTTAGAAAAATCCATTCTTTCCGCGCAGGCGACCAAAGCGGTGAGGTGTCTACAAGCGGTTCCTCATATAACAGGGTCTTTGTTACACTCGCCCCCTATTGCCTTCCCATCTTCACCTATTTCTTTTTGTTATTCCGTCAGCTCATCAAGGCCAACGGATTTTGGCTATATGACATTTTCATCGGTGTGACAATCGGTTTCCATGCCATCTGCTTTAAGACACAGACAGGCAACTTCCAGCCTGACATCAGGAGCTTTCCCCTACCCTTCTCCTATCTGTATATCTTCACCGCCCTGCTTTTCAACATCAACACCATCTTAGTGTCATATTGGAGCAGCAAGAACATCTTCACCGCCCTGTGGTATTCGGTGTGCAACATATGGGATGGGCTGGTTGCCTTTTATGGATTAATCTTCTGATTCATGGCTAAGAAAGACACCACAGTAAAACGCCCCAGACGCAAGAAAAAAAGCCAGCGCAAGTCACGGTGGACCATCCGCCGCATCATCAGCTACGTGGTGTCCTTCATCTTCTTCTTGGTGCTGTGGAGTTACCTGAGTCCCTCTACCTGGCGTGCTTTCAAGTCGTGGACCCACGTCGATGAGATTATTCCAGAAAGCACAGGCTATGACGGCATCGACGTGTCGAAACATCAGGGGAAAATCGACTGGGAAGAGGTGGCTAAGGACAAGAACATCCAATTTGTGTATATCAAGGCGACAGAAGGGCGAACGATGCTCGACAAGCGCTACCGTGAGAACATCACTGGAGCACGGAAGGCAGGACTGAAGGTGGGAAGTTATCATTTCTTCACCAGCAATCGCTCCGCCCGCGACCAGTTTGAGAATTTCCGCAGCCACCTCAAACGCAGCGAGCAGGACCTTATCCCCATGGTGGATGTGGAGGAATCGGGCTGCAAGAGGGCCACCCGCAGCGAATTGCAGAAAAGCCTCGGCGAGTTTATGGAACTGATGAAGGCCGAATACGGATGCTATCCCCTGCTCTACAGCCAATACCGTTTCTACAACGAGAAACTGGCTCCCGAATTCAACAAATACTTTATCTTCATGGCTCGCTACAGCAGTTCAGAGCCAATGCTCCACGGCCCTGGCAAGCACAACATCTGGCAATACAGCGAGCGCGGCAAGATAAAGGGTATCAAGGGCCATGTCGACCTCGACCGTTTCGTCAACGGCACCTCCTACAGGGACATCAAGTGGTGATTGGTTATTTTACCGGCATGTTTGTTGACTGTGAGGTAAAATCCATATGAATACGACTCATTTTTGTTGGCCAGAAGTTTAATCTCAGTTTTTTTGATTACTTTTGCATAGAAATGTGTGCTCAACCAGTTAATCAACCGGAAAATCATCAAAAACCACTGCTATGATACAACGTCTTTTAAATTTCTTAGATGCCTCTCCTGTCAATTTTCTCGCAGTAAGGAATATTGCCACTGCACTTGACGAAGCAGGCTACCGCCGCATGGACCCCCAACAACCGCTTGGCAAGGTAAAGGCTGGCGACAAACTTTATGTGACGAAGAACGACTCATCCATCTATGCCTTCCATATCGGCAAGAAGCCTCTGTCGGAAGCCGGATTCAGGATGATATGCGCCCACAGCGACTCCCCCACATTCCGCATCAAGCCCCATGCAGAGATGCTCTGCGAGGGTGGGATTGTGAAGCTCAACATCGAGAAATATGGCGGTCCCATCATGTCGACATGGTTTGACCGTCCGCTCACCCTGGCTGGAAGAGTCATTGTCAGGGGCGAGGACGAATTCCATCCGCAGACATTGCTGATGCACGTGAAGCGCCCATTGCTGCAAATCAGCAACCTCGCCATCCACTTCAACCGACAGGTGAACGACGGCGTGAGACTCAGTTGTCAGAAAGACATGCTGCCCATCCTAGGTGCCATCAGCAGCCAGTTGGAGATGGGCAACCTACTGATGAACATCATCTGCGAGGAGGTAAGCAAACAAACACCGGTCAGTCAAAACGACATCCTCGACTTCGACCTCTATCTTGCAGACGCCACACCGGCATGCACTTTCGGTGCCCACAATGAGTTCATCTCCTCCGGCAGACTTGACGACCTGTCGATGTGCTATGCAGGCCTTGAGGCACTGCTCGCATCCACCGACAAGGAGACAACCAAGGTGCTTGCCATCTTCGACAACGAAGAGACTGGTTCGCAGACCAAGCAAGGTGCGGGCAGTCCATTCCTTGCCACAATACTGAAAAGAATCGCCATC
>JAGCXX010000121.1 GCA_017961115.1 Prevotella sp.
AAATTAGTGTTTTTTTCTGAATCTTTGATTTTTGAATTGTATTTTATAGTTTTATTTAACAGATTTTAAATAAATCAAAAGCCATTTGATTCATTTGCTGGATTATATCCTTTTGGGAGCATCTCTTTTGCTTGTTTTGAACATCTCTTTTGCATCATTTCTCCCTTTGAGATAGTCTTGTCTGATTAGTTGAAAAAAGACATAAAAAAAGCGATGACCTTCTCAGGCGACCGCTTCGAATCTTCAATAGGTATTAGTTTTTTTTAAGGTAAAAAGATTGTTTTCAGGATAACGATGCAAAGGTAAACCTTTTTTATCAATACCCAAAAGGATTTAAGCAAATTTTTTGAACAGGATTTTGCTGTGTGCCTACACAATTCAAAAATTAACAAAAATTATAATATTTAACTGCGTAATCGATTGATTTGTCTCAGAAACTGGTGCTTATTTATTTTTTCCAATCCATTTCAAATAGATAAGTAGATTGCTGTTTTTTTAGTTTTGAAAAATTGCAGACTGAAAAAAAATGTTTAATTTTGCAGAAATAACGAATACATATATGAGACATCTCTTGCTTTTGTTCGGTGTCGTCTTCTTGGAAACTCTCTCGTCTGTTTGTAATGCACAGGTGAGGCAGGAGATGACCCTTTCTGATGGATGGTGGTTTTCACGTGACAGTGTGGAATGGCAGGAAGTGACTGTACCCCATGATTGGGCGATAGCAGGTCCGTTTGACAAGAAATGGGACTTGCAGTATGTTGCCATTGAGCAAAATGGTGAAAAGGAGAAAACAGAGAAGTCAGGAAGGTCAGGTGCCTTGCCCTGGGTGGGAAAAGGATATTATAAGAAGGTGCTTGCACTCCGTGAGCAACCCGCATACGCCATGTTGGTTTTTGATGGTGCCATGAGTGAGCCTGTCGTTCGAATCAATGGCCAATATGCAGGGAGATGGGCCTACGGATACAACGCATTCCGTATCGACGCCACCTCTCTTCTTCATCAAGGAGACAACATCATAGAAGTCTCACTCAATAATATGGAGGAAAGCAGCAGATGGTATCCAGGAGGAGGTATTTACCGGCCGGTCACACTGATTTTGGGACAGCGGGCGATGCTTGACGATTGGGAGACCTACTTCCGAACGGTAAAAATTGAAAATGATGCAGCCACTATTGATGTGGGTGTTGCTGCCACAGGAGATTATCATGACGGATATTGGGCCGTGGATGTGGCACTGCGAGACACAAAAGGTAGCATAGTTGCACAGAGTCATTCTCCAATAGCGCAGGACGGCACCTTCTCTGACAAGTTGCGCGTGGAGAAACCTCATCTCTGGTCTCCTGAGTCACCTTATTTATATATATTGGAGACAAAATTGTATCATCATCTGCAACTTGTGGACGAGAAAAAGACCAAGGTGGGAATCAGAACAGTTGCAGTAGGAAAGGATATCGGTTTTCAGCTCAATGGGCAGACTCGCAAAATAAAGGGTGTGTGCCTGCACCATGATTTGGGTCCCTTGGGAGCCGCTGTCAACAAGGCTGCGCTTATCCGTCAAATCCGTTTGATGAAGGAAATGGGGTGTGATGCTATACGCACGGCCCACAACATGCCCTCCACCATGCAGATGGAGGTGTGTGATTCCATGGGAATGATGGTGATGGCAGAGAGTTTTGACATGTGGATTTATCCTAAGTGCAAGAATGGGTATGCTCGGTTTTTCAAAGAATGGAGTGACCGTGACATCGAGAATCTCGTCAAGTGCCACCGCAACCATCCTTCAATCGTCATGTGGAGCATAGGCAATGAGATACCGGAACAATGGAGTGAGGAAGGAAGGAATATCGCAGCCCATTTGCAAAAGATTTGCCATGAGCTGGACCCCTCACGGCCCGTCACACAAGGTATGGACAGGGCGGAGGCCGCTCTGAAATCGGGTTTTGCCCAGACAATGGATGTACCTGGATTCAATTACAGAGTACACAAATATGAGAACAACATCAAGCAGTTGCCTCAGGGTTTCCTGTTAGGGTCGGAAACGGCATCGACGGTGAGTTCAAGAGGGGTGTACAAGTTTCCTGTGGAGATATCCGACCATGCCGTGTACAACGACGGACAGTGCTCGAGTTATGACACGGAGTATTGCTCGTGGAGCAATCTGCCTGATGACGATTGGTGTATGCAGGACGATTTCCCATGGGTCATCGGTGAGTTCGTTTGGACAGGTTTCGACTACTTGGGCGAACCGACTCCTTATGACGAGTATTGGCCATCCAGAAGCAGCTATTTTGGCATCTGCGATTTGGCGGGATTGCCCAAAGACCGGTATTTCCTCTATAGAAGCAAGTGGAACCAGCAGAAGCACACGCTTCATTTGCTTCCCCATTGGACCTGGTACGGAAGAGAGGGCAAGACCACACCGGTGTATTGCTATACCGACTGGCCGGAGGCAGAGTTGTTTGTCAATGGTGTAAGTCAGGGGCGCAAATCCAAGAATCCTTCATCAAGACTTGACAGATACAGGCTGAGATGGAATGATGTCATTTATGAGCCTGGTGAGATAAAGGTTGTGGCTTATGACAACAACGGACAGGCTGTAGACGAGAAAACCGTCAGGACGGCGGGAAAAGTGGCCGCTTTGAGGCTGGAACCCGACAGGAAACAACTTTCTGCTGATGGCAATGACCTTTCTTTCATCACTGTCAGCATGGTGGATAAAGATGGCAACCTGGTTCCACAAGCCGACCATCAACTCTCTTTTGAAGTGAGCGGAGCCGGTTTGTTCAAGGCAGCATGCAATGGTGATGCCACTTCCTTGGAACCATTTACACAGCCCACCATGCGACTGTTCAATGGGCAGTTGGTTATTGTTGTGCAGGCAAAAAAGGAGAAGGGGGATATCTTGGTAAAGGTCAACGAGGTAACCAAAAGAAAAGAAGGTGGTATCTCTTCTGAACTGACACTCCGAACAGAGTGATTTGTTGTGCTGCTCTCGTAGGTTCTTTCTTCTTGACTACTATTATGAACGCAGAAATAAGGAAATAAATGGCGTGTAGATTATTGACAACACTGGTTTCATGGGTACTGACCTTGCAAGTGATGGCACAATATGATTTGTATGTCTCGTTGCTTGAGGATGGTACCTTGGAGGAGACGGTGGATCTGATAACGGAGAAAGCCCATCATTCAGTTAGGTCGATGAAGGTCAACGGCCCCATCAACGGCACGGATATGATGTTCATTCGTGATATGTGTGGGGTTAGGGATTTGGACACTCCAACCGACGGTCAGTTGAGAATACTCGATTTGACAGATGCATATGTCGTCGAATCGCCTGCGGTTTATCTTTCCATGTATGGTGTGGACTTCACCACGCAGGACTCCCATTTTGGCAGTGGATTCCTGTACAATTGCCAACAATTGGAGAAAGTCTTTTTGCCCATGGGAATCAATTCCATCGATACACTTGCGTTTGCCATGTGTTCATCCCTCAAGGAAATGATGATTCCAGATGGGGTCACTCATATTGGATATGGTGCTTTCTATGGATGTTCCAATCTTCATTATCTCAGCATTCCTGATTTGGTATCTGATGTAGAGGAAGGGGCTTTCCAATATATGGACAATCTTGAGGAACTGTCTCTTGGAGATGCGGTCGCATCACTCGACAATGCGGCCATCCTTGGCGACAAACGCTTGCAAATCATCAATTTAGGCAATAGATTCAAGGATTACAGTCCGGTCATGTTCTACAATGCGCCCTCCCTTTCCTATGTCAATGTCACTCCAGGCAATCCATATTATTGTTCATTGGATGGGGTGCTCTTCTC
This sequence comes from Prevotella sp., assembly GCA_017961115.1. Taxonomy (GTDB): domain Bacteria; phylum Bacteroidota; class Bacteroidia; order Bacteroidales; family Bacteroidaceae; genus Prevotella. Next base: position 3,831 of record JAGCXX010000121.1, read on the forward strand.
ATTTAGCAAGGACTCTCTCATGGTTTTTCCTCCGGTATCACCGTTGACGAACTACGAGGTCCCGGAGGAAGTAAGGCATATCTCGCCCTATGCCTTTTGCAATGCATCTAAGTTGAGGTCTGTCGTCATGCCCGATTCCATGCTGGTGATTGACACATTGGCTTTTTATGGATGCTCCTCCCTTTCCGATATCCAACTCAATGAAGGACTGAAAGCATTGAGGTTGGGGGCTTTCGCCAATACTGTTGGGGAAGCCTCCTCTCTGGCTGAAATATCTTTGCCCTCAACAGTTGATGAAATAGATGGCGGAGCATTCCTTTTCCAGACCGCAAACATTCGTGTCAGCGAACAGAATGAGCATTATGCTTCAGATGATTCCGGTATACTTTATGACAAGGAAAAGACCGTCGTTTGCCATGTCCCATGCGTCATCAGCCAATTGGAATTGGCACAAACTGTTGACAGCGTGGCTCCATATGCCTTTGCCGGCACATCAGTGCCAGTTGTTTATCTGTGTGACCAGGTGAAGCATATTGGCAATGGTGCTTTTTTGTGCGCCACATCGCATCAGATAACATTAGGATATGGGATAGAGGACATTGGCGAATGGATAGTGGATGGGTGTGCGCAACTGAAATCATTGTATTGTTTCGCTTCTCCAAAAGACAATCTGATGGCAGCCGAGGCATTCTATGACCATAGCGGGAATGTGGGCCGGCAATGCGTGCTTTATGTCCTGCCAGGTAACACAAATGTTTTTATGCAGAAAAAAGGATTTGCTGATGCTGATGGGAATTCCTATTTCTCAGCCGTCAGGGAAATGGACGGCGCCGACGATATCAGAACAGCAGAGAGACATGGTGTTTCAAGTGGACTTGTATATGACCTGAAAGGGCAGGTGATACCAACCTCTCAAAAGGGTGTGCGTATTGTTGTCTTGCCCGATGGAAAGGGTATAAAGACTATTGAAAGATAGTCTTGGCCCGACACAATCATCTTAATCCAACACAAATGGTAAAAAAACGATTGCCAGCTATCATCATACCGGAAGGAGTCAACGAAGTGCTGCTCCATGCATGTTGTGCGCCTTGTTCGTCAGCAATTGTGGAATGGATGCTTGAGCATGGTGTGAAGCCAGTCATTTTCTATTTCAATCCCAATATTTATCCTTTGGATGAATATACTGTCAGGAAAGAAGAAAGCAAGCGACATGCGGAAGCCCTCGGCTTAAGTTGGATTGATGGTGACTATGATCATGAGTCATGGTGCAGCGTGGTCAGTGGACTGGAGAATGAGCCTGAGCGGGGAAAGCGATGCCTGAGGTGCTTTGAGATGAGACTAAGGGCCACTGCAGAGAAAGCGGCAGAGTTGGGTATAAGGGCATTTACGACCACGCTGGCTTCCTCCCGCTGGAAAAACATTGAGCAAATCTTCCAGGCGGGAATGAAAGCGCAACAAGAAGTGGACGGAACGTACTTTTGGGCACAGAATTGGCGTAAAGGCGGACTCTATGAGCGAAGAAATGTGTTGTTGAGGCAATTCAACTTCTACAACCAAAAATATTGTGGATGTGAGTATAGTATAACAAATGTGAATAGAATATGAAATACATCAGATGGGGCTTCATCGGATGCGGTGAGGTGACAGAGATAAAAAGTGGTCCGGCCTTCAGCGATGTCGAAGGTTCCAGTGTCGTCGCTGTCATGAGCAGGACAAAGAGCAATGCGCAGTCGTATGCTGAGAGACATCATATCAGCAGGTGGTATACAGATGCACAGCAACTCATCAACGACCCTGATGTCAATGCTGTATATATTGCCACTCCTCCCTCAAGCCATGCCACTTATGCCATTATGGCCATGAAGGCGGGCAAGCCTGTCTATGTGGAGAAACCCTTGGCTTCCAACTATGAAGACTGTGCAAGGGTCAACCGAGTGAGTGAGCAGACAGGAATGCCCTGTTTCGTGGCTTACTATAGGAGATACCTTCCTTATTTCCAGCGAGTGAAGGAAATCGTAAAAAATGGTGTCATCGGAAAAATCATCAATGTGCAGGTGAGGTTTGCTTGTCCTCCAAGGGAGATTGACTATGCTGCTCCAGAGAACTTGCCTTGGAGGCTGAAGCCAGAAATCTCAGGAGGGGGATATTTTTATGACCTTGCCCCTCATCAGCTCGATTTGCTGCAAGACTTTTTTGGCGTCATTGTAGACGCAAAGGGCATATGTGCCAACAGAGGGGGGCTGTATTCTCCCGAAGACACACTCAGCGCGTGCTTTAAGTTTGAGAACGGACTTCCCGGAAGTGGTTCATGGTGCTTTGTCGGACATGAGTCGGCAAGGGAGGACAGGATAGAGGTGATTGGAGACCAGGGTATCGTTAGTTTCTCTGTATTTGACTACGAGCCCATACAGTTGGTCACAAGTGAAGGGAAAACAGAAATCACAGTACCCAATCCTCCGTATGTCCAACTGCCGATAATAGAGGCTGTCATACATCACCTACAGGGATTCGGACTATGCACCTGTACGAGTGTGTCTGCCACTCCGGTCAATTGGGTGCTCGACCGTATTTTGGGGAAATTCTGATGCTTAGGCTTTTGATGATATGCATGTTTGTGTTGATGCCGGCAATGATGTCGGCAGAGAACGACAGCATCACCGTCAAAAAGAATTTTTGGAAGAAAACATGGGACGGTGCCTTGAGTGTCGTCAAGGAATTCAACAATGTTGATACTGCTTATATCGAACCCCAGCATTATAAGTTTACCACTACCTTGATGTCAACTTATTTTTTCGAGGCATACAGCATCAGAAGCAAGAATGGGCAGAGTATAGATTTCGCTCCCGAAGCAAGAATCAAGGTCGGCCCTTATATTGGATGGAGTGTCTTGTTCTGGGGGTATACAGTAGATTTGGCATATATCAGTGCCAACAAAAAGAAAGAGCTTGACCTTAGTGTCTACACTTCTATGGTGGGAGTTGACTTCTTCCGCAGAAACTCCGGGAGTGACTACAAAATCCGCTCTTTGGATTTAAACGACGATAGTCCTACCGACTCCATCTCAGGTGTTCCTTTTGATGGGTTGGATGTATCCATCACAGGTCTTAATGCATATTACATTCCCAATCACCGCAAATTTTCCTATCCCGCAGCCTTCAGTCAAAGCACATGCCAGAGACGGAGTGCCGGTTCTTTTATGTTTGGAGGAGGATATACACGCCATTCCTTGAAAATGGATAGTCAGAAACTCAAGAACGCTGTAGAGCGGGCGATGCCGGGAACTGCGGAGAGGCTCGACAGCGGTTTGTTGCTCAAGGACATCAAATATACGGATATCTCTCTGTCGGCAGGATATGGCTACAATTGGGTGTTTTCCACCAACTGGCTGCTGTCTGTCTCCTTGTCTGCCGCTTTGGGATACAAGCATGCCACTGGTGAGAGGGCGGTTGACTTTTCGCTGCTGAGGGATTTCTCATTCACCAATTTCAATTTTGATGGAGTAGGTAGGTTTGGACTGATTTGGAACAACTCCAAATGGTATTTTGGTGCTTATGGCATCGTGCATTCATACAATTATCGCAAGTCGCAGTTCCATACCAACAACTATTTTGGAAATGTCAATGTATATGTAGGTTTTAATTTCGGACGTAAAAAATCACATAAGAAAAATGAAGAATAAGAAGAATAGAATGATTTTGGCAGTTTTGGTTGCCCTGATACTGGTCTCATGTGGAAATCAGACAGCTCAGGCATCAGGGCATGAGGTGGACCGGGTAGAGCAAAATACCCGTCAGCAGTCTTTCGAAGTGAGAAAGGCCAACAAAGGTGACAGCATCCGAATAGTAGGTCTCCTCAAAGAAGGGAATGCTCTTGAAAAGGATGTAAACATCGTCATGTTTTATGCGAGGAAATTTCTTGGAAAACCCTATGTGGCTTATACGCTAGACCAGGAACTGGAAGAGCGCCTGGTTGTCAATACCGAAGGGTTGGACTGCACTACCTATGTGGAAAATGTGATGGCTCTCACCATCTGCACGAAGAGAAAACTCACTTCATTCAAGGATTTCTGCAATGTCTTGGCACAAGTGAGGTACGTTGGGGGGAAAGTAGCCTATACAACTCGGCAACACTATTTCACATACTGGATTTCAGACAATATCAAAGAGGCATTGATTGCTGATGTCGATTTGCCAGCAGCACCCCTTTCACAGAAGCGGAAACCAAAGGTAGACTACATGACCACTCATGTGTCTTCATACAAGATGCTGAATGCTCACCGTGAGTGGTTGCCTGACATTAAGAAAATGGAGCAAGTTGTCAATGCGACGTCGTTCTCCTATATCCCCAAGGAGCAACTGAAAGATTCTGGAAAGTACAGCAAATACATCAAGGATGGCGACATCATAGGTATTGTCACCAATAAGGCAGGACTCGACATCTCACATGTCGGTTTTGCCGTATGGCACAAAGGGCAACTTCATCTCATGAATGCCTCATCATTGCATAAAAAGGTGGTAGACGAGCCTATGACGCTATATCAGTATCTCCAGAAACAGACTTCCAGCGTTGGCATCCGGGTGGTGAGAATTAGGTGAATTACGAAAACGATTTCATAGATGTTGGCAAGAATATCCTCAATTTAATTGGCTGGTTCATTTTATTTTGGTATTTTTGCAAAAGTATTATGACGAACAAAATCTCACATACTGGGATAATAGAGACAATAAAGGACGAATGCATAACGGTTCGCATCCTGCAGACTTCCGCATGTGCCGCTTGTAAGGTTGCGGGACATTGCAGTGCCGCTGAGAGCAAGGAGAAAGTTGTAGAAGTAAGGGACAAAAGGGCTGCGGGACGTTACAAGGAGGGCGACAGTGTCGTTGTCGCCATGTCGGCACAAAATGGCCGTGAGGCTGTGCTCATCGCATTTGCCATACCTCTTGTGTTAATGCTGGTTGTTTTGATTGTTATGCGCTGGCTGACAGAAAATGAGGGCCTCATCGCACTGGTGGCTGTCCTGAGTCTTGTCCCATATTATCTTGCCGTATATCTTTTCCGAAGGAAACTTGCGGGAAGGTTCGCTTTTGTCATAGAGAATTAATCCAAAAACAAACTATAACAACATGATGGACTTTATTTTGAATGCAGTATTAGTTCTTGGAGGAATCGCGCTGATAGCAGCACTGATTCTGTATTTCTGCTCCAAGAAGTTTGCTGTGAAGGAAGACCCACGATTGGCATTGGTGCAGGAGACACTGCCGGGGGCCAATTGTGGCGGATGTGGCTACCCTGGATGCTCGGGGTTGGCTGATGCTTTGGTCAAGGCTGCCGATACGGGTTCCATCGAGGGACTCAGTTGTCCGGTAGGAGGGTCTGATGTCATGACAAAAGTGGCTGATCTGCTGGGTATGGCCATGGCCAACTCCGAACCTATGGTGGCTGTCGTCAGATGTAACGGCACATGTGAGAACAGACCGAAGATTGTGGCATACGATGGTCTGCGCACTTGCTCTGCGATGAACTCATGTGGAGCAGGAGAGACGGGTTGCGGATACGGCTGTCTGGGTTGTGGCGACTGTGTCGCCGCTTGTAAGTTTGATGCCATTGCCATTAATGACGAAACGGGGCTTCCTGAGGTGGATGAGGAAAAATGCACTTCCTGTGGAGCATGTGTCAAAGCATGTCCCCGCCATATCATTGAACTGAGAAAGAAAGGGCCTAAAGGCAGGCGGGTGTATGTGAGATGCGTCAACAAGGACAAGGGAGCTGTAGCCAAGAAAAACTGTAAGGCAGCATGCATCGGATGCGGAAAATGTGCTAAAGAATGTAAGTTTGAGGCCATAACGGTAGCAGCCAACCTCAGTTACATCGACCCGGCGAAGTGCCGTCTTTGCCGCAAATGTGAGTCAGTATGTCCCACAGGGTCTATTGTTGCCATGAATTTCCCTCCACGAAAAGAGAAACCAGTCGTTGAGGAATCCGTCAACACCACATTAACAAATAAGGAGGACAAAGCATGAAACTGAAAACATTTAGCATGGGTGGAGTACATCCAGAGGAAAACAAGCTTACCTCAGAGGTGACGACGGTGAGCGCAGCATTGCCCGAACAGGCTGTCTTCCCGTTGTCTCAACATATTGGTGCACCCGCCAAACCCATTGTGGCAAGAGGTGACAAAGTAAAGGTAGGAACGATGATTGCCGAGGCTGGCGGATTTGTTTCCGCACCGATTTTCTCCTCCGTGTCAGGCACTGTTTTGAAAATCGACAATGCCATTGATGCCACGGGATATCTTAAGCCTTCCATTATCATCAAGGTGGAAGGGGATGAATGGGAAGAATCAATCGACCGGTCTCAAAAGTTGGAGACGGTGGCTGAACATCCGGAACTCACTCCGGAAAAGATTGTGGAGAAAGTCAAGAACGCAGGCATCACAGGTATGGGTGGCGCGGGCTTCCCCACCTTCATCAAACTGACACCCCCGCCAAACGCAAAGGCAGAATGCGTCATCATCAATGCAGTAGAGTGTGAGCCTTATATCACTGCCGACTACAGGCTTATGATGGAACATGCCGATGAGATATTGGTTGGTCTGGAATTGCTCATGAAAGCAGCAAAGGTCAGCAAAGGCTATATCGGTATAGAGGATAACAAACCTGCCGCCATCCAATTGTTTGAGGAGAAAACGCAGAATCGGGATGACATCGAGGTCGTGCCGCTTGCCAAGAAGTATCCACAGGGAGGGGAAAAACAACTTGTAGATGCTGTTATTGGCCGACAGGTTCCAGCACCCCCGGCTATCCCCGTCAATGTGGGGGCTATCGTGCAGAATGTGGGAACTGCATTTGCCGTCTATGAGGCCGTGATGAAAAACAAGCCTCTTTTCGAGCGATATACCACCGTAACGGGCAAGCAACTCAAGCAGCCGGGCAATTTCCTTGTCCGCATGGGTACACCGATGAAAGACCTTGTTGAGGCGTGCGGCGGTATGCCCGAAGGCGACAACAAGGTGTTGGCAGGAGGTCCGATGATGGGCAAGGCGCTCACCTCCATAGATGTTCCCATCTGCAAAGGAACCAACTGCGTGACAGTCATCAGTGGAACGGAAGCACAGAGAAAGGCACCACAGCCTTGCATCCGCTGTGCTAAGTGTGTGAGCGCATGTCCAATGGGACTGGAGCCCTATCTTCTCGCTCAGGTTTCATCACTTCATTTATGGGATAAGGCAGAGGCAGAGGACATCACTTCATGTATAGAATGTGGTTCGTGCATGTTCACTTGTCCTGCACACCGTCCGTTGCTCGACAATATCAGACTGGGTAAGTCAACTGTAATGGGTATCATCAGAGCCCGGAATGCAAAGTAATTAAATCTTGTAAAAATGGCAAAATTTATCGTTTCTCTGTCTCCGCATGCTCACGGGAAGGATTCCGTTGAGCGCAACATGTATGGAGTGATATTGGCTTTGGTGCCCGCCTTGCTTGTGTCGTTCTTGTATTTTGGCATTGGTTCGGTTGTTGTGTGTGCTGTGAGCGTAGCCGCATGTGTGTTCTTTGAGTGGGGCATCTCAAAATATGTGATGGGAAGGCAACCCTCCATCACAGATGGTTCGGCTATCCTGACCGGATTGTTGCTGGGGTTCAACTTGCCTTCCAATCTTCCGTTGTGGATTATTATCATCGGTGCGTTGGTTGCCATCGGAATCGGAAAAATGACATTTGGCGGATTGGGGTGCAATCTTTTCAATCCGGCTCTAGTTGGACGCTGTTTTCTTCTTGTCTCTTTTCCTGCACAAATGACATCGTGGCCTGTTATCGGACAATTGACCAATTATGCTGATGCCACCACAGGAGCTACACCGTTGAGTTTGATGAAAATGGCAATCAAGGAGGGTGATGCTTCTTACCTTGAGCAATTGCCTGGTTCATTGAATATGCTGCTCGGAAATGTGCCGGAAGGAGCAGGTACCATAGGTGAGGTTTGCGCTTTAGCACTTCTCATAGGATTGGCCTATATGTTGTGGAGAAAAATCATCACATGGCATATTCCTGTCAGCATCATTGCTACGGTGTTTGTGTTCTGCGGATTGCTCCACCTTGCAAGTCCCATCTATGCCGACCCCGTTTCTGCCATCTTGAGCGGCGGTCTGATGCTTGGAGCCATTTTCATGGCAACAGATTATGTGACTTCCCCCATGACGCACAAAGGGCAGCTGATATATGGTGTATGTATCGGATTGCTGACTGTCATTATCCGTAATTGGGGCTCTTATCCAGAGGGTATGTCGTTCGCCATCTTGATTATGAACGCATTCACTCCGCTGATCAACACATACATTAAACCTAAAAGATTTGGGGAGGTAGTGAGCAAATGAAAAAACTTGAGTCAACATTAGTCAATATGGTGGGGGTGCTGGTTTGTGTGGCACTGGTCATGGGGGGCATACTGGCGTATGTCAATCATATCACCGAAGGACCCATCAGCCAACAGGCAGAGAAAGCGCTTTCTGATGGCATCAAGGCTGTCATGATGAGCGACAATCTCAAGGTTTCTGCCAATGACACTATTTGTGAGACCTTCGACAACAAGGAGTGTGTGTTTATCGTGCACAAAGTTGCTGATGCCTCAGGAAAAGAACTGGGAGCGGCTATTGAGTCCACGACATTGGGATTCGGAGGCAACCTCAAGGTGCTGGTGGGTTTCAACCCTGAGGGTGAAATTCTGGGATATACCTTGTTGGAACACGCTGAGACACCGGGACTGGGTGCCAAGGCCGACACTTGGTTCCAAAAGGACGGCAAGGCAAGCATCATAGGTAAGAACCCTTCCAATCCGCTGACTGTCAGCAAGGACGGAGGGGATGTGGATGCCATTACTGCTTCCACCATCACATCCAGGGCTTTTCTTAAGGCCATCAATCAGGCTTATGATGTGTATATGAAGAAGAATTCTGATGCCCAAACAGGAGCATCGAGGAAAGTTGCACTTAAATAGCAAAAGGAGGTAGGATATGAACAATATGAAGATTCTGACCAACGGACTCATCAAGGAGAACCCCATTTTCGTGCTCCTGCTGGGCATGTGCCCCACACTGGCCACCACGACATCTGCCATGAACGGACTATCCATGGGATTGGCTACCATGTTCGTGCTCATCTGCTCCAATGTGGTCATCTCATGCATCAAGAAAATCACACCCGACAAGGTGCGTATTCCCGTCTTTATTGTGGTCATCGCATCCTTCGTAACCATCTTGCAGATGTGTATCAAGGCATATCTGCCAGATGTGGACAAGGCACTTGGACTATTCATACCGCTGATTGTGGTCAACTGCATCATCCTGGGACGTGCGGAGGCTTTTGCATGCAAGAACAATCCCCTCGCCAGCATGTTTGATGGAATAGGCATTGGACTTGGTTTTACAATGGCCTTAACCATTCTTGGCATTGTACGTGAACTGCTGGGCGCAGGTTCGATATTTGGATTCATCCTGCTGCCAGAGGTGGCCAACATTCTCATATTCGTGCTGCCTCCGGGAGCTTTCATCACGCTAGGCTATATCATCGCTATTGTCAACAAACTAAAGAAAGGATAAATCATGGAATATATCTTGATTTTTATATCTGCCATCTTTGTCAACAACATAGTGCTGTCGCAGTTTTTGGGGATTTGCCCGTTCCTCGGGGTCTCCAAAAAGGTCGACACGGCTTTGGGCATGGGTGCAGCCGTGGCATTTGTGATGACACTTGCCACTGTGGTGACCTTCCTGGTGCAGACCTATGTGCTCAACCCCTTGGGGCTGCAGTATCTCCAGACCTTGGCATTCATCTTGGTCATCGCATCATTGGTGCAAATGGTTGAGATAATCCTCAAAAAAGTCTCCCCCAGCCTTTACCAGGCTTTGGGAATCTTTCTTCCGCTCATCACCACCAACTGTGCCGTTCTGGGCGTGGCCATCCTGGTCATACAGAAAGACTTCAACCTTCTGCAAGCTGTGGTATATGCTTTCTCTACTGCATTGGGATTCGCATTGGCTCTTACCGTCTTTGCAGGATTGCGCGAGCAGTTGTCGCTGGTCAAGGTGCCCAAGGGCATGAGCGGCATGGCCATCGTACTTGTTACTGCCGGACTCCTCAGCCTTGCATTCATGGGTTTCTCAGGAGTTGACGGCGGACTGAAGATTCTTTTTGGACTGGACTGATCACATCATTTATATATTAACCATATGAAACAAACAATTCTTGTCACAGGTGGAACTGGATTTATTGGTTCTCATACCACCGTTGAACTTCAGGAAGCTGGATATGACGTAGTCATTGTCGACAACTTGTCCAACTCCAAAATTGAGGTGTTGGACGGCATCGAGAAAATCACTGGCAAACGGCCGGCTTTTGAACAAGTGGACTGCTGTTACCTCGCTGCTCTTGAGGGTGTCTTTGCCAAATATCCTGGTATCAAGGGCATCATCCACTTTGCAGCAAGCAAGGCGGTAGGGGAGAGTGTGGAGAAACCGCTTCTCTATTATAGAAACAACATCAACAGCCTTGTCAATCTGTTGGAACTCATGCCCAAGTACGATGTCAAGGGAATCATCTTCTCTTCGAGTTGTACGGTTTATGGGCAGCCATCACCCGAGAACCTCCCTGTTACAGAGGAGGCGCCCATCCAGAAAGCTTTGAGTCCTTATGGCAACACCAAGCAAATCAACGAGGAAATCATTCAGGACTATATCCACAGCGGAGCACCTATCAAGTCTGTTATTTTGAGATACTTCAATCCTATCGGTGCCCATCCCACGGCACTGATTGGCGAGCTGCCTCTGGGTGTACCGATGAACCTCATTCCATTTGTCACACAGACTGCCATTGGCATCCGCAAAGAACTGAAAGTGTTTGGCAACGACTACAACACGCCCGACGGCACATGCATTCGCGACTATATCTATGTGGTAGACTTGGCTAAGGCTCATGTTGCTGCAATGACGCGCGTGTTGGAGAAAGAAACAGACCCTGTGGAAATCTTCAATATCGGTACCGGACGTGGTCTTTCTACTCTTGAGGTGGTAGAAGGCTTCGAAAAGGCCACTGGTGTCAAATTGAACTGGACGTATGCCCCACGGCGTGAGGGTGACATTGAGAAAGTCTGGGGTAATGTCGACAAGGCCAATAAGGTTCTGGGATGGAAAGCTGACACACCGATAGAGGATGTCCTGGCATCTGCATGGAAGTGGCAGGTCCGTCTCCGTGATGAGGGGGTCATGTAGTATTCCTGTGTCGGACTTCACCAAAAAATATCGTTCGCTTCTCGGCGACATCACAATTGCTTCTGACGGAACCAGTCTTGTGGGACTTTGGTTTGACGGTCAGAAGCATTTTGCTGAGTCATTATCCATAGGACATGTGGAGCAGGCAGACCTGCCCGTTTTCAGGCAAACAGAGGCATGGCTTGACTCCTATTTTGGTGGTGAACAGCCTTCATTCACTCCGCCTTTGTTGATGCGTACCTCTGAGTTTCGAAAAAGAATTTGGGCAGAGCTGCTCAATATCCCTTATGGTGAGACGGTGACCTATGGCGACATTGCCAAAATCCTCGCCAAGGAGCGTGGACTCTCGTCGTTTTCAGCACAGGCTGTTGGCAATGCCGTGGCACACAACGCCATCTCGCTGATTATCCCATGCCATCGCGTTGTGGGTACAAACGGCTCTCTTACCGGTTATGCCGGCGGTTTGGAGCGTAAAGCGTTTCTCTTGCAGATGGAGAAAGCATGGAAAAAAGGTGATACATCCAAACCTATCATGTTTTTTTAGATTTGGAGAAAGATTAATCCTCAGACCTCTTGTTGGCACAAATCAACAAGAATCCTATTTGTTGGGAAATGCCTTCTGTAGCCGTTTGTATTCTTTCTTGGTCAGTCGCATGAAAGAGCCATGCTGAGGAGCTGTCACACCAACGATGTCAACGGGGGAATTGAAATTCCTGAGATATTTGTCGGCCTTGCAGATGCGGTAGTGCTTGGGGTTGGACGAGTATTCTATATATGCCACACGCCAAGTATCATCACCGATGAGTTGGAAAGCAGAGGAACCCTCACATTTCTTGTTGCCCTCAAAGTTTACATAGTCGTCTTCCACGGGCTCACTCCAGGGACCTGTCAGATGGTCTGCGGTGGCAGTGTAGATACCGGGCTTGCCCCCTTCTTTCTTGATGAGCATATGATACTTCCCGTCAGACTTCAGATAATTGATGTCTGCGTCGATGGTGGCGTAGCCCCAGTCAAACAGCAAGCGTGGCTTGGTGAGTTTGGTGAAACTCTCGTCGGCATAGGAATAGTACATCCGGTCGTATCGCTCCTCGGCGCGGTTCAAAAGCGAGTAATAAATCATATATCCGCCTTTCTTGCCGTTTTCCCATTGGTAGTTGGGGTCCCAGAAAATCTGTGGCGCCCACACACGGTTGATGGTGCTGTAGTCGCGGTAGGGGTCGGGAGATTGGGGGTCGCAGAAGATGGAGGCTCCCTTGCGGAAGTCGAAAGTGACAGACTCCCAGGTAATCATGTCCTTGCTGTGGAGCAGGTCGATACCGTAGTTGTTCCATTCTTTTGATTTGCGTACACACATATCCGTGGTCACCATCAGGTAACCCTTTCCATTATGTGCGCGTGTAATGAAGGCATCACGTGTTCCACCTTCGATACGGGCATGTACTTCGGGGTCGAAAACGGCGTCTCCATTGTTCAGGTCCTCATAGTGGTATCCGTCTCGGCTGAGCGCGTATGCGGTATATTCACCACGGTCGCTCATGTGGCAATACAGGTAGCCGTATGTGCCTTTTTGCAGGTTTTGGGCAAAGGCAGTGAGCGACAGCAACAGGATGGCGGTTGTTAAAAGGCTTTTTCTCATGTTCTTATAGTTTGTTGTTAGGGTTTGTAGTATGCAGACGTTTACATTCCGGATGCGGAGAGAAATTCCCTGACGTGTTGCTCATATTCCTTGGGATAATCCCTGAAGGAATGGGCATGGTCGGTGCCTTTGGTAATCCAAATCGATTTTGGCTGCCCCTTGGCCTCATAGAGAGGATATACCATATTTGAGGGCACAAAGTCATCGTTATCGCCATGAATGAACAGCATGGGCTTGTGGCATTTCTTAACCATATTGACTGAGGATGCCTCTTTGAAAGACCATCCATAGCGTAGTTGGCAAAGGAGGCTCGAACTATACAAGATGGGAAAATCGGGGAGGCCATACCTTCCTTTCAACTCATGGCTGAGCTCATCCCACACACTGGTGTAGCCGCAATCCTCAATGTAGCATTTGATTTGTGGGATGTTTTCCTTTCCTGAGATATTCATGGCAGTGGAAGCTCCCATCGAAACGCCTTGTATCGCAATCTGGGCAGAGTCGCTTTCGCAGAAAAGTCGGACGACTATGGGTATCCATTCCAATACGTCATCAGCGTCCTTCCAGCCCATCTGCACCTCGTCACCGTCGCTTTGACCATGGCCATGATGCTCCGGCATGAAAATGTTGAGGCGGAGGCTGTCGCGGAACATACGTGCTATCTTCATTGATGAGTAGACATTGCAAGTGTATCCGTGCAGTATCATCATCGTCCGGTTGGTGCTGTCGGGGGCTGAGGCATATACGGCATGAAGATGTCGCCCATCGTGGGTCGTCAATGTGGTGTCGCACATGACACCACACTTTCTTAGACTGTCCGCCCATGAGAGCACATCAGGAGCCTCTTCCTCAAGTATGGCTCGCCGCGAAGCGATATCTTTGCCACTGAGGTCGCCAAGCGACACGTGCAGCAGATAGAAACTGCCAGCGACGAGTATCAGCATTACGGCGGCAACTGTCACCAGTACCGCCTTAATCGCTCTTTTGATGTGCTTGTTGGAGCGCATGGCCTTAGAGCTTCTTGCGCAGCTCTGCCAATGATGCTCTAAGTGCGGCTATCTTTTCCAAAGAGTCACTGCGCTTCTTGCGCTCCAATGCGACCACAGCCTCAGGGGCATTGGCGACAAACCGCTCGTTGGCGAGTTTTTTCTCCACACCGGCAAGGAAGCCTTCCAGGTGTTTCAACTGTGACTCTTGCTTTTCTATTTCAGCTGTCACGTCAATCAGGTTGCCGAGTGGCACGGCGAACTCATCGGTTCCCACCATGAACTGGGCGGCATCGGCAGCTTTGCTGCTTGTCACCTCAAAAGAACCCAGATTGGCCATCTTGATGATGACGGCACGATATGGTTCATAACTTGTTGTATCCACAACCTGCAGGTCAACCTGCTCTTTTTGTGCGATGACACGCTGATTGCGAACCATTCGCACACCAGTGACCACCTGCTTGACTTTCTCGATGGCTGCAATGATGGCTTCATCTTCAGCTTGTGGCTGCTCAACGGTCAACTGCTCCACCATGATGCTGGCTCCTGGCTCGCGCTCGCAGAGATGCTGCCAAAGTTCCTCTGTGATAAATGGCATGAAGGGATGGAGCATCTTGAGCAGGGTCTCAAAATATCCAAGGGTCTTTTCCATCGTGGTGCGGTCCATGGGCGAGCCGTAGGCGGGTTTCACCATCTCAAGATACCAACTTGAGAATTCGTCCCAGAACAGACGGTAGACTGCCATCAAAGCCTCTGAGATGCGGTATTTGCCAAACAGGTCATCGAGTTCGGCATTCGTCTGGCTGAGTTTGGCCTCAAACCATTCTGTAGCAATGCGGCATTCTGTTGGCTGTTCAATGTCTGCCACTTCCAAACCCTTCACCAGTCGGAAGGCATTCCATATCTTGTTGTTGAAATTACGTCCTTGCTCACACAGCGTCTCATCAAACAGGATGTCGTTGCCGGCGGGTGCCGAAAGCATCATGCCCATGCGCACACCATCAGCGCCATACTTGTCGATGAGCATGATGGGGTCGGGGGAGTTGCCAAGGCTCTTCGACATCTTACGCCCGAGTTTGTCGCGCACAATACCAGTGAAATACACGTTCTTGAAGGGATATTTGCCCATGTATTCCTCGCCTGCCATAATCATGCGGGACACCCAGAAGAAGATGATGTCGGGAGCGGTCACCAGGTCTGAGGTGGGATAATAGTAACTGATTTCCTCGTTGCCTGGGTTGTTGATGCCGTCGAATAGAGAGATGGGCCAGAGCCATGAGGAGAACCATGTGTCGAGAGCGGCTTCGTCTTGACGGAGGTCCTCCATACCTAAAGAGGCATTTCCACTCTTCTCACGTGCCAGTTCAAGTGCCTTTTCTGCCGTCTCTGCCACCACATAATTGTCCTGGTCGTCATAGAAATACGCCGGGATTCGGTGCCCCCACCACAACTGGCGGGAGATACACCAGTCCTGGATGTTTTCCAACCAGTTTTTGTAGGTGTTCTTGTATTTGGCAGGATAGAACTGCATTTCTCCGTTCATCACGGGAGGCAGGGCAATTTCTGCGAAATGCTTCATGCTCAGGAACCATTGGAGAGAAAGCCTCGGTTCGATGGCCGTCTCTGGGTTGCGCTCTGAATACCCCACCTTGTTGGTGTAGTCCTCGATGCGCTCCATCAGCCCGGCAGCCTTGAGGTCCTCGACGATTTGCTTGCGGCATTCCATGCGGTCCATTCCGACATAGATGGGGGATTCCTCAGAGATGGTGCCGTCGGCATTGAATATGTCGATGGTTTCCAGATTGTGGGTCTTGCCCAGCATATAGTCATTGGTGTCGTGGGCGGGAGTGACCTTCAGACAGCCTGTGCCGAACTCAATGTCCACATAACGGTCTTCGATGACGGGGATTTCGCGGTTCACCAACGGCACAATCACTTTCTTGCCACGCAGCCATTGGTTCTTGGGGTCTTTGGGGTTCACACACATGGCGGTGTCGCCCATGATGGTCTCAGGACGTGTGGTGGCAACCACAGCATAGAAGCCCTTGTCGTCTTTGTGGATGATGTTGCCTTCTGCTGCCAGCGCCTCCAAGTTGTCGATGGATGCCTGACCTGCCAGATAATATTTCAGGTGGAAGAGATGGCTTTGTTCCTCTTTATACACCACCTCCTCAGTGGAGAGTGCGGTTTGGGCTTTGGGGTCCCAGTTTACCATTCTCAGACCACGGTAAATGAGCCCTTTGTTGTAGAGGTCGACAAAAACCTTGATGACGCTTTTGCTGCGTTTCTCGTCCATGGTGAAGGCTGTGCGGTCCCAGTCGCAACTGGCTCCCAAACGGCGGAGTTGCTTGAGGATGATGCCTCCGTGCTCATGAGTCCAGTCCCATGCGTGCTTGAGAAACTCTTCACGGGTAAGGTCAAGTTTCCGAATACCCTCTGATGCCAATTTCTTCACCACCTTGGCTTCCGTGGCAATGGAGGCATGGTCGGTGCCTGGCGCCCAACACGCATTCTTGCCTTTCATGCGTGCACGGCGTATGAGGATATCCTGTATGGTGTTGTTGAGCATGTGGCCCATGTGGAGCACACCTGTTACATTGGGAGGAGGAATGACGATGGTGTAGGGTTCGCGGCCATCAGGTTTTGAACTAAACAACTTATGGTCAAGCCAATATTGATACCATTTTGATTCCACTTCTTGTGGGGTGTACTTGCTTGCTAATTCCATTTTTATCTTCTTTTTTCGAAATTTTCTGCAAAGGTACACCAAACTTGGTGCTTTGCAAAACAAATAATCAATTATTTCATCTCATTCTGCTCATAATGACATAGATGATGACGGGAGCTCCTAAGAGAGGGGTCACGGCATTAAGGGGGATGACTCCGTTCTCGCCAGGCAGATAGCAGATGAGGTTGCAGAACAGAGCAACAACGGCTCCGGTAAGAATGGTGGCAGGGAGTAGTTGACGGTGGTTTTCTGTCCCCAAAATCATCCGGGCTATATGGGGCACTGCCAGGCCGATGAACGATACAGGACCGCAGAAGGCGGTGGTGACGGCAGTGAGAAGACCAGTCACAATGAGCAGCCAGTTGCGCACACGGATGGTGTTGATGCCCAGGTTCTCGGCATATTCCTCGCCTAACAATAGCGCATTGAGCGGTTTGATGAGCAACAGGGATGCCAACAGTCCTGCGATGGTGGTGGAGGCAAAGACTGGTATGTGCTTCATGGTGACACCTCCGAAATTACCCATACCCCATACGGCATAGGACTTGACACCTTCCTCGGTGGCAAAGAAATTGAGTAGGGAAATGACAGAGGATGACATGAAACCTATCATCACACCGATGATGAGCAGCATCACACTGTTCCGCACCATGGTGGAGAAAGCGAAGATGACTGCAGTCACCAACATGGCTCCGATAAAGGCGCCAAGGAGGATAGCGGCATAGCCTGTGGCCTCGAAAGTACCGGCAGAAAGTGTTCCACCCAAGAGCAGCATGACAAGGGCAACCCCCAAACCAGCACCACCGCTGATGCCGAAGATGGAGGGACCGGCGAGGGGGTTTTTGAATGCTGTCTGCAACATCAGGCCACTGACCGACAGCGCTCCACCGCATAGGCAGGCTGTGATGGCCTGTGGCAAACGGGTTTCCAATATGATGTATCGCCAGGATGGACGCTCGTGATTGCCTTCCAGAAGAATTTGAAAGACATCTGAGGCTGGGATATGGATAGAGCCATATAGCAGACTTAGCATGAACAATATGATGATGGCCAATGATGCCAACAGACAGTATCTTACACCTCCCATACCATTATTTCACCGGACGGTAATAATTGAGTTGTTGGATTTTGGAATCAGAATGGAGAATGGCAATATAGTCGCTCAGCAACAGATAGGGTTTGAAAGATACCTCCTCGAAATAGGGCACTTTCTCAGAGTCAACATAATAGACCCTATGGTTCTTGAATGCTTTGATTTCTTGATAACCAGCATATTCGGAGGCCAAACGGTTGTAGGTGAGGTCGCCCGAACCAAAATGGTTGAATATCCAGACTTCCGCATTCCCAGCCTTGTCGAGTACGGTTTCAAAAGTCATGGCAAGACTGCCGCTGTGGGAATCTTTGCTCCATGCGTAGGTCCCGTTGGCGTCTGATATGAGTTGACCGACGCTACTCTTGCCTCCGGGCACATACCATGTGCCGCCAGTGAGTTTTTCTGTCAGGATGGAAGTTTTTGTTTTTGTCTTGGATGCCTCTTCGCAAAGTTGCTGATAATGTGTCTCCACTTCCTCAAAAAGAGAGTCTGCCTCTTGGCCTTTTCCTAAGAGTATGCCGTAGAACTTCATCCATTCGGCGCGTGCCAAAGGGGATGTCTCCATATAATCGGCACATTCCACCAATGGAATGTCGATGTCATCGAGCCTGCCATATCCACCAGAATTCTCAAAAGGTGATACCATCAGAAGGTCTGGTTTCATATCGATGATTTTCTCCACCACAGGATTCATTCCATCACCACAGTCTGCGATTAGTCCGTCGCTTACGCCTTTTTGGACATAATCGACCTTGATGTATTTCAGGTCTGCCACTCCGCTAAGCTGTTGTTGCGCACCAAGCCACCCCATCAGCTGGCAATGTGCAGCGGTGAAGACAACGGTTCGGTCGGCGGGGATACGGATGAGGGTGCCCTCGGGCAATGAGGATGGAAGAGGTTTGTCTCTGTCGACCAAGACATAACGGTGGAGGATGGCTCCTTTTTTCCAAGGGTTGTCAATGTCTACGGTCTTGAAGTTGTCGTGCTCCACTATGTGGAGCAATGTGGCATATTTCAAGCGTAAGGTGTCGCCTCCTTCCAAGGCATACGATGATTTGTTCTGTCTGCATGAAATGGAAAGACAGGAGACAAAAATGAGGATAAGGAAATAAAAGCCTGAATGTCGTTTCAAGGACGTAATGGACTAATGTTAATTGTCAAGTTGGGAGAAAATGGAGTTGTTGGATTTGTATTCGGGCACTATCTCTTTCATCTTGGCCACAATCCTCATGTCGTCATAACTATCAGACAGACCGACCAACTCTTTAATGTCTTCCCGTACACTGTCGTAATCATACTCTCTCACTTTGGCAATCCGAATCTTTTTGTGGAAACTTGGTTTGGTATTCTCTTCAGTGGAGAGCAGTTCCTCATAGAGCTTTTCACCAGGACGGAGACCTGTATACTTGATTTCGATATTCTTCAACCCACTCAGTTTAATCATGCGCTTGGCCAAATCGGCGATTTTGACTGGCTCTCCCATGTCGAAGACAAAAATCTCACCGCCTTTCCCATGGGTACCAGCTTCCAGCACCAATTTGCAAGCCTCAGGTATCAGCATGAAGAAACGAATGATGCGCTCGTCGGTCACGGTCACTGGTCCTCCTGCTTTGATTTGTCGCTCGAAGAGTGGAATCACCGAACCGTTGGAACCGAGAACATTGCCGAAACGGGTGGTCACAAATTGTGTGATGCCCTTGAGCTTGCCCTCTTTGATGGCTTTGTCAAGGCTCTGGACGTAGATTTCGCAGATACGCTTTGAACAGCCCATCACATTGGTGGGATTGACTGCCTTGTCGGTTGAGAGCATCACAAATTTCTTCACTCCATACTTTACACTTAAGTCGGCAATGACCTGTGTGCCGTAGACGTTGTTTTGGATGCTCTCACTTGGGTTGTCCTCCATCATGGGAACGTGCTTGTAGGCTGCAGCATGGAAAACATAGTCGGGCTGGAAGATGGAGAACAGATGCTCCATTCTTGAAGCATTGGAAATGGAACCAACAATGGTGTGTGTCTTGATTTCAGGCCATTTGCGTGCCATCATCAGTCGTATATCGTGCTGAGGGGTCTCTGCAGAGTCAATCAGCATCAGTTCAGAAGGCTTGTATTCTGAGATTTGCCTGACTATCTCAGACCCGATGGAACCAGCAGAGCCAGTTATGAGAATCTTCTTGCCGGTAAGCATCTCGCCTACCTTTTTCATGTCAACTTGTATCTCATCGCGCGGCAACAGGTCCTCCACACTGATTTGCTTCATCTGCACGGTGGAATAATCACTGTCCTTGTTCCATTCCTTGGTGCCTTCCACCATGAAAATCTTGACATCGGCATTGATGAAAAGGTCTTGGAGGGCGGCGTTCTTGCGGAAAAACTCAGTCTGAAGGGGAGATACCAGCAATGCCTGTATTCCCTTGCTCTCCAATACCTCACCAAACTTGTCGTCTATATAGTATATGTTTTCACCCATTAGCATCTTGCCGCGGTAGTAGCGGTCGGTCGTGACAAAACCGCAGAGGGCAAAATTGGCATCTTTTTGGTTGCGGATATTTTTGGCAAGTCCTACGCCACCATCGCCAACACCAAAAATTAAGGTGCGAAGAGCCTTTTCTCGTTGGTAGGAGACATCAAAAATAGTCTTGACCAACACTCGCCATACCCACATCAGAATCATGGCAAGGAGATACATCGCCAAAATCTGGCGCCCCTTGAGGGCAACAAACAACGTGGAGCCATGGATTTCCTGAATGCCAACACGCAGCCATGCAATAGGATAATGCATGATTTCAGCGATGACACATGAGAGAATCATGGCATAGGCGACACGACGAAGGTCGACAAAAGATGAGTAGCGAACGACTCCGGCATAAGTATGGAATACCTTGAATCCAATCAGGTTGAATATCATGTAAATACTTATGGTGAGGGTTGCCGCTCCAAAGTGCTTGATTAAGGAACTTGCACTGGTAAACAGCAACAACACGAAAATTCCAGAGACAAAGCAGATAAAACAATCAAGGAGGAGAACAGCCCAATAGGGGAGGGCTTTCTTGGTGAAATACCAGTTGAGCAGGTCGTCTCTGACTCCTTTTAGGTCTGATTTAATGGCAGATAGTATTTTGCTCATTATTTGACAACTTGTTTCAGGATGGAAATAATCTTTTCTACATTGGCGTCTGTCACGCAAGGACCGGATGGGAGACAAAGTCCCTTGCGGAACATACGTTCAGAGGTGCCGTTAATGTAGGAAGGTGCATCCTTGTAAACGGGTTGGGTGTGCATAGGCCGCCATAGTGGTCGACTTTCTATCCCTTCTTGTTGCAATGCATGCATGGCTTTCATAACCAGTTCGCATGGAACCAAATCAGCTCCTGCAGCCTGTGGCTGATTGCTCTCTGGAGTTTCAAAAGTGATGGTGCTCAGCCAATAGTTGGGCTCCATATAACTTTCGGGCTGGCCATGGAAGCGGATAATCTCATGGTCGGCGAATGCCTCCGCATACATGTCTGCTATACGCTGATGGTGGCGTACATGGTCTTCAACTACTGTCATCTGCCCTCGTCCGATACCGGCGCACACATTGCTCAAACGGTAGTTGAATCCTATTTCCTTATGGAGATAATAAGGTACATCCTCACGTGCCTGGGTGGCGTAGAACATGATTTTCTTCTTGGTTTCCAGAGTGGGACAAATCAATGCACCGCCGCCAGAGGTGGTGATCATCTTGTTGCCATTGAAACTCATGATGCCATATTCTCCAAAAGTGCCAGTCATCTGGCCTTTGTAACGCGAACCGAAAGCTTCAGCTGAGTCTTCTATAACAGGTATCTCATATCGGTTGGCTATGGCCATGATTTCTTCGATATAGGCAGGCATGCCATAGAGATATACGAGAACAATAGCCTTGGGCTTACGGCCAGTCTTGCTTATTCTGTCTTTGATGGCGTCTTCCAATAAGTTAGGGTCCATGTTCCATGTGTCTGGCTCAGAGTCAATGAAAATGGGCGAAGCTCCTAAATAACGTGTTGGGTTGCACGAAGCGGCAAAAGTAAAACTTTGACAGATGACTTCGTCTCCTGGTCCGATGCCTAAAGCCACCATGGCAAGGTGTACGGCAGCGGTTCCTGATGACAATGCCACAACCTTTTTGCCTTGGCCAACATAGGCTTCCAAATCTTCCTCGAACGCATTGACATTAGGCCCGAGGGGAACCACCCAGTTGGTGTCAAAGGCTTCCTGAATATATTTCATTTCATTGCCGCTCATGTGAGCAAGACACAAATAGACTCTATCCATCTTTGTAAGGGCTTGTTTAGTGAAATACCTCTTTGGAATTGCAAAAATAATAAAAAAAATGGAAAGTAGATGTACTTTTCCCTTTTTTTCAATGAAAACACAAAAAAACACGGCCTTCATAGCATGAGGCCGTGTTTTTATTTAGCTTACAGTTGTCAAGGAATGTTGGGTCCAATCTCACCCTCTTTGTTCAAATACCAGTTGCTCTTGTCTTGCAACTTGGCTTTGATGTCATTCATGAGGTCTTTGTTGGCATCACCTTTACGCATACTGAGATGGTTGGCAAGGAAACTGGTGTCTGTCGAGCGCAACGCAAAACGAAGGATGTCGTAATAACGTGTTCCCTCAAAGGCAAACTCCAATGCTCCCTCCTGAAGAATCAGTTCACCGACATAATTTTGCAGGTCAGGAGTTTGCTCTGCTTCAGTGCGGGTGGTGTCCACAGGAAGTTGGTAGTACTCGTTCAGAGGAGTGAAACCAGAGCCACGGGTGTGCATGCCCATCGTGTTGGCATTGGTACGGCCACCACGACCAGTTGAGCTTTCGGCGTCCATCTCTATGTACCTTGCGGTTGGGAAGTCAAACTGACTGATCCAGATGGAGTCCGACTGAGAATAATAGGGATATACCTCCTCTTGGATGACGGTGTTGTTCAAACCGCGTGAGAGAACTTGGAACGCCATGCGGGGATAACCAGCAAGGTTGAGTGCCTCAGCCATGCGGAGATAAACCATCTGGCGGCGGTAAATATGCACATTCTCTTGTTGGTGTTTGTTGACGTATTGCATCTCAATCCGCTCGTTGGTGATGTAGTTGTATGAATCATACTCATCCCAAACCGAGTATAGACGAAGGTCGCCTGTGCGGTGGTTGGACAGACCTTGAGGGGCATACTGCACTGTATTTCCAGTACCAGTCACTTGGCAGAACATCTGCGAGGCAGAGAGTTCCTCCAGTCCGACAGAAGGGGTGATGCTCACTTTATAGTCATTGTCCTCCCTTGAGTTGAACAAATCCCGTAGTTCGCTGTAGTCACCATCAGTTTTGTTGGCATTACAAGGAATCATGGTAATCAACTCGCTGTTCTCACCATAGGATTCAGAAACGATGGCATTTGACCAAGTGTCTGTGATTGAATTCCATGAGGAATTACCGCTCATCCATTCCACCCTTTGGGTGTTTGTGGCGTATGTGGAATTGTCTCCGTTACGCTCTGAGATATACTTGTAATAGCGCAGAGCTGCCTGACGGTAGTATTCCACGTTGCCGGATGCACTGCCAGCCCACAGGTAGAGGTCGCCCAACACGATGTTGATGGGGAACCATACGAAACGGTAAGTGGCACCATTGTCATAATATGGGTATTCACGTCCGTATTTCTCTGCCAACGGCAGCAGGTCGTTGATGAAATACTCACACACCTGCTGAATGCCATATGCGGGATAGTTGGCCTCAGACTGCTCCTTGGTGAGGATAGGATCCACCACGAAGCGAACCTTTCCATAGTTGATGACCATTTGCAGATAAGTCCACGCACGGATGGCTTTCGCCTGTGCATATTCTTTCATGAATATGTATCTGTTGCGGTTGTCTTTCAAAGCCGTGTCAGCATTGGCAATAAAGAAGTTGCAGTTGTTGATGACAGCATAGTAGTCACGTGGGTTGTTGTACATATTGTCATTGCCGATATTGAATTGTGCAACCTCTCTAAGGTCTTTGCTGGCGTCGTTGGTCAGGTCAACCAAGTCGCCCCTTACTTCACCAAGCAGGATGGTACGGTCGGCAATTGCCTGAAGCTTGTTGAGAATGCCAATCATGCTGTAGACAGAGTCCGTGGCATTGTCCAGCTTGTGGTTATCAGAGTAAATGACATGGTCAGACTCTTGGTCGAAGAAATCGGAGCATCCACCCAACATGCAAGTGATGCAAAGGGCACTGATGAATATACTGATTTTTTTCATAATCTTTAGTCTTTTGCTTGTTGTCATAATGGTCTTAGAGGTTCACCTTGATACCTGCCACGAATGAGCGGCTCTGGCCGAGACGGCCCAAGTCGATGCCCTGGCCGATGACGGCTGAGGTCATTGTGAACTCAGGGTCAGAGCCGAGATACTTGGAGTAAGTGAACAGGTTGTTGCCTTGAATCCAGAACTGCAGTCCTTGGAGGTACTGCGACTTGAGAGGAAGTTCATAACTCAGGGTGACGGTCTTCAGACGAATGTAACTGCCATCCTCAATCCAGCGGTCGCTGAAGCGAGAGTTGCCCATCGGATCCTGGAAAGTCAGCTTAGGTATATCGGTCTGCTGTCCCTCCACCTGCCAGCGGCGAAGCATGGCTGTCGTCTGGTTGAAGAAACGTGAACCACTTTCCACTTGCTGGCGCATGTAGTTGTACACGTCGTTGCCCAATGAGTAATTGAAACGGACATCAAGCTTGAGGCGTTTGTAATTAAAAGTAGTATAGATGTTGCCGTAGAAATCGGGATTCGGGTCACCAATGATATCTCGGTCAGCATCGTTGATTTGCTTGTCGCCATTCCTATCAACGAAATGCATGTCACCAGCTGTGAAATAGTTTTTGTCGGCTCCATTACTGTCGAGGATGTAGAGACCTGCAGATGCTGCCTCCTCGGAGGTGGCGAACACACCTTGAGTCTTGAAACCATAGAAACGGTTGGCTGGCTGACCTACCTCAGTGCGGATGGTAGCACCATATACGTCATTGTCAACGTAGGGCTTGCCGTCTGCCAGTTCAGTCACCTTGTTTTTGTAATGGCCTATGCTGCCGCCTACCTGCCATTGGAAATTGCGGAGGGCAAGCAGTTTGATGTTGGCATTGATGTCAAAGCCCTTGTTCTCGAGTTTGCCACCGTTGCTCCAGTTTTGGTAAAGACCGGAGAGGAAACCTAATGACTGATAGGTGAGAAGGTCAGAGGTCTTGCTCTTGTAGAGGTTGACGGCGAGTCCGACTCGGTTGTTGAACAAGCTGGTTTCCAGACCAAGGTTGATGCGTGCTGTGCGCTCCCATTGGATTTTGGTGTTGCCAATGCCGTCGAGGGTCAGGCCAGTAAGCTGCCTCAGATATCTCTGTGCACGGAAGTAGCTGCGGGCGACATAGTAATCGATGTCGTCGTTGCCGCTGATGTCGTAGCCGGCAGTGAGACGCAGGTAGTTGATGGCACGAATCTTGGCAAGCCAAGGCTCATTGGTCATCACCCACGAAGCCTGAACACCGGGGAAGATACCCCAGGCTGCATCAAACATGTTGAGGTCGCCACCATCCTGGCCAAAACGAGAGGAACCTTCCATAGTCAGGTTAGCCTGAAGGTAATAGCGGCTCTTGTAATTGTACTCAGCCTGTGCATACCATGCCATGGAGTTCCAGTTGTCGTTGGCACCGACATCTTGAGCGTTGAGCAGGTTGCTGCTCATATAAGGTGTCTTATCATTACCCGTGTTGTAACCCAACTGAGAGTTCATCGTGTAGCTTTCCCAGTTGATGCGTACACCGAGGAAGGCATGCAGGTCATGAGCATTGAAACGGTTGGTCCAGTCAAGGCGGGTGTCGCTCATCACTGAGTTTTGCTTGGAAGCGAGTGAGCGGACCTCATTCTCCCTGTATGCGCCGATGCTGCCAACATAGTAGTCGGGAGTTCCGTTGATGGGGATGTAGAACATCTCGCTGGTGTTGACCAGGTTGTAACTGAAATGCTCCGACAGCCACAGATGAGGACTGAAGGTCCACTTCGGTGTCACGGTCAGGTTGAGCATGGAGTTCTCAAAGTGGTTCTTGTTCTCTGCGTCACCATATTCATTGATGGCGGCAGGGTTGCCCAATCTCCAGTTGTAGCTGTTGTAGTTGGCCAATGCCTCAGCGAGGTAGTCTTCCTGCTTGATGTCGTAGTGAGAATCGCTCAGTACGCCTCGGCCGTAACTATAGGGGCTGAGGAAGGGTGATTTCACGTATGCCAGGAAAGAGGGACTTGTTGGCGTTCCTTCATCATAACTCTCTGGGGCACCATCGTCACGGATGTTGCGTGTGATGTTGGCGAAAGAAGCATCAAAACGAATGTCAAGACGCTTGAGCAGGCGGATGTCCGTATTGAAACGGATGTTCAGTCTGTTCATGTCATTGTATTTCAGATTGCTTTCCTGTTTCGTATATCCCACTGAGAGATTGTAGTTGGCGATGTTGTCACCACCCGACACATTGATGCCGTAGTTTTGCGTCATTGCCGTCTGATAAACAAGGTCTTTCCAGTCAGTGTTCTGATGGTACTGAGTGTAATAGTAGTAGTTAGGATCCTCGTTGAGGAACTTGAAGGTCCGGCGGGTGGTGTTCGTCGTCTTCAGCAACTCAGAAGCATAACTGCGGTATTGCTCCGGGCCCATCACAGAGAGATACTTGGGCTCGAGCACCACACCTGCAGAAACACTGGCTGTGATACGTGTTGCCATCGTCTTGTTGCGCTTTGTCTGGATGAGCAGCACGCCGTTGGCTCCCTTGGCACCATAGAGGGCGGTTCCGTTGCGCATGAGCGTTACCTTCTCGATGTCAGCGGGATTGATGCTGGATATGATGTCGTTGTAGAATCCGTCATGAAGCATCGTACGGCCATACTGCTGGTCGATGATGACATCATCGACAACAATCAGCGGTTGTGCATTGGCATTGAGTGAGTTGATGCCTTGGACGAACATGACACTTCCTATACCGGGTAATCCACTGCGGGAAATGGTATAAGCTTCACCTCCCAATTGCTTTTGAACCTCATCCTTGATGTTGACGGAATTGGTGTATTGGAAATTGCTGGCCACCCGGTCGTTGCGGATGTTGTTTTCCTTGGCATATTCAGCATTGAATGTGGTAGGATAAAGCTTGATGTCACCTTGATTTTCATCTGCGGTAAGACCAGCCCTTACTGGATTGTAGTCGGGCGAAACGACGTAGATGGCGCTGGAGAAGAGGGGAACTTCCAATTTGTAGGTGCCATCGTCATCAGAGAGGGCGCTGTAGCCTTGCACACCGTCGGCTGCCACGATGCTGCCGCTGATGGGATTGTGGGTGGCGGCATCCAGTATACGACCGGTGATGGTGCGCGTCTCATATTTCTTTTTCTTCTGGGTGATAGCGGTCACCAAGTTGGTAAGAACGTCAGACTCTTCTTCTTCGTCATCATACTGAGCTGAGGCGGTGATGGGGATAATCATCATCAACCCCATGGCAATTAACAATTGACAATTAACAATTGACAAAAAGCCTTGCCATCTGTTTTTGGATATGATATTTTTGAGTTTCATCTTCATCATTGTTAATTGTTAGACATGGATTTGTCCTCATGGGGTTTGAGGAGTATGCAGTCAACACGCATGGTACGCGTGTATTTGTTGCTACGCAACTGGCTGCTGGTTACACGGGTCTCCACTTTGAGCGTCACTTGGGGCTCATCTTCTTCAAGTCCGAATGAGGCAACAGGGAACTTGAAATTCTCAGCGAGCAAGAGTGCATTGACTCCTTCTGGATTGGTCTCCACTCTGTCGCAGAGTTCATCTTCCACAGTCTTACCCTCTATATCATGATGGCTTACGGTACAGCGAATCAGTGTGGGCAGTTTTTGGATTGCAGTAGCACTCCAATCATATGCTGTGGCTGGTGCTGTGATGAGATAGATGTCGTAGCCGATATTGGAGAGGACATTGGTGATATTGAAGGACACCCAAGGATTGACTGTCGTTCTTTGTGGCTCAAATTCAACAAACCTATTGTTTGAGATAACATTGTAATAGGGATTGTTTTGAAGTGAGTCGGGAGCAGTCTCAAAAATGTTGGGAACGGGACGGATGATGGCTGCCACTGTGGGTTCGTCATCTCCTGCGGAGTTTTTGACAGTACTCACCTCACGGACATTCCTCATGTTTTCAGCTTCAATGATGCGGATTTGATGGAATGTCTGCTCCTTGTCAATTTTCCAATTGTTTGACTTCAGCATAGTACCGTTGCTGCACTCAATAGGTGTAGCCCCAGATAAGGCTCCGTCGGCAGCATATGGTTTGTAATATTCGTAATAATGCAAACTGTCTGCACCCCACATCGACCTACGGTAGTTGTAGTTCATGATGCAGTTGGTCGACATGGCAGAGTCTTGCATGGCAACTTCTTTATTGAATGTGCGGCTGAAGACAGTACCCTTCATAATAGCCATACGGGTGTTGGTGTAGGCAAGTGAATCACGGTCGGGTACGTTGTTGTCATAGATGAAGTAGTCTGTGTATTCATCCACCATCTTCTTCCATTCCTGATTGGTAGGAACAATCATCAGATAAGTGCTGTCCTCAGAGTTGATGCGTGCATCGAGAAATTCGCCGTCAAAGAGATCATTCTGCTGGATGAAGACGGAGTCGAGATAAACCGTCTTTCCATCAACGATACCTCCGGGAACGCTCTGCTCAGCCAAGAACTCCTTGCGGTAGTACATATTGTTGTAGAAGAAGCTGCGCACGCTGTCCAACTCATTGTCCTTACGCATGTATTCAAACAGGTTGGAGAAGAACTTCACCTGATTGCCCAATGTGTAAAGCACACCATTTTCATAATGTAGGTTGGAGGAGAGGAACTTGTTGCCGTCAATGGCATCAGGAGTGATGTAGGCGTATTTGCCGTTCATCAGCACGATGGTGTCATTACTTAAGCTTGACACGGAATGGTTGTAGAGTGTCATGTGGTTTTGCAAGAACTCCTTCACAGTGGTGTTGTCGTCATCGTTCACCTTGCCTTTTTCCTCATTGTAGGCAGCAATGAGCTGATTGGCCTCTTCTGCCGAAAGACAGTCGTTGGTGGGAGCGAAAACAGTGAATACCTGACTGCTGGCCAACGATTTGTCGTAACCGCATGCTTTCACCACGCTTGCAAAGTTGCTCAGATTGGGGTCTCTTTGAATGGCTTCCCACAGGTTGCCCTCTTGTTGACCAACAGCGAGGCTATTGTAGTGGTCATCCCACTCATCCGTGCATGCTGTCAGCGTCAGGGCTGCTATCGCAAGCCCCAACACTGTCTTGTATATGTGATTTCGTTTCATCATTTGAATTGTCAATTGTAATCCATGAATTGTCAATTGTAAATGGCTTAGAGGGGATCTTCCATTTCGCCCTCGCTGTCCACACCATAGACACTCTTTGGCACCAGCTCAAGGAAGTCGAGCATGAACTCATTGTTGTTGCCTTGCTTACCGTCGGAGGCCACACGGAAACGGATGTAGTGGTCTTTGGTAGCATCCATGAATGTCTGGCACAAAATGCGGCGGTAGGTGCGTTGGTTGCCTACGAAGTAACTCTTGTTGGAGGTACTGAAGTGGAAGCATGCTCTCGGACCGCGGTATGCACCCAGGTTTTTGAGCACTTTCTGCTCCTCAGCCTTCTCCTCGTCTGTCATTTGGTCGTATTTGGCTGGCGTTTCGTCCTCAACGAAGCGGTCACCGATATACAGGTCGGAGTTAAGGTATTTGGTCATGTCAAGAGGAATACCCTGTGGCACTCCGTCGAAATACACCTGCATCACACCACGTGTCTCAATGGCGCAGAAGCCAAGTCGTACCTGCCAGTCTCCGCTGTAAGGAATAGGCGGCAGACGGAAAGTGAAGTCGTAGTCACCAAAGAGGTTCCATTCATCACCCTGCCAAGACCAGAAGTTGATGTGTGGACGCCTAAGCACAACGCTGCAGTTGGAGAAGGTCACACCATCGAGATAACCCGGTGGGAAATAGAAGTTTCGGCCATTCTTTGGCGTATCAGAATCATCAGGTACGCCCATCTCATCATCCTTGGTGGGGTCACCCTCGAAACGAAGACCATTGCAGATGGCTTCTGGGAAAACGGTGGAGAAGTCCATGCGGATACGCATGTTCTGCACTTTGTTTTGCACATCATACGTGAATGCCACGATATCGTCAACATAATAGTAGTGACCATTGAGACCGTCATGTATGACATCACTTTCAATAGTTGGATCTATATGGGTTCCCTCAATTTGATATTTGTCATCATATCGGCGGTTGACGTAGCGCTCGCCTTTCTTTCCTTCACCAATCCAGTTGGTGACAGTGAGTTTCTCCACTTTGATCATGGTATGCGGCAACAGGGTGTGATGCCAGTCAACGGGGTTGAGAAGGGTTTCCTCATAGCCGAATGCACCATTCACGATACCGATTTTGACATCCATAGGTGTAAGGTCGGACGTACCGGCGGTGTAGCGGTTGAGGATGTGGTACTGCACAAATCGGTGGAGTGGGTTGATGCTGTCCTTAAGGTTCTCAAAACTATGACCCTCCTTGTTGACATCCTCAGGATAGACGGGGTCGTAGAGTTGGCATGCGAGGTCATAAAGGGCCTTCATGTCGCCTTTGGCAATGCCATACTTCGACTCCAACACCTCATCAGGCTCGACAAAGAAGGTGTAGCCATATTTCTTGGTGTCGGGTACCCATGCCACCTCACTCCAGAGGTGAGACTTGTAATAATACTTTGGATATGCAGTCTTGTCGTAGGTCTCATCCTCTACTTTCAATACTTGACTCAGCACGTCGGTGGCAACAAGCGCAGTATAGAAAGTGCTGATTCTTGGATTGTCACGAAGCAGGTCAGAGATATAGTTGTTGGATTTCTCGATGACCTTGTCGATGGGCTGCATGATGCCGTTCTCCACGGAGTCGTCAGCCAGGTCGAAATAGATGTGCGAGAGTCCCTCCAGGTAGATGACGGCATTCTCTTGGTCGTCAAATCCAGATGATGTGGCGATATAACGTCCGAGCAAGTTGGCTGTCGGCAGACGGTCCTGTCCCATGTCCATGGTGGTGTACATGTTGTTCACGAGGTGAGTACGTGCGATGGTGTCGCAGTCGGCCGTGGTCAGGTCGCTCACGCTTGACATTCCACGGGAACGGAGGTATTCGTTGACAGCGTTGTTGTTCGGTACGAAACAGGTGTAGTGACCGTAGGTCGACAACAAATCCATGAGTCCGGCACGCTCCACGATTTCTGTGAACTCACTGTATTCTTCTGGGCGGTTCTTTAGGAAGTCGCTGGCCATCTCACCCGTGAAGGTGTAGAAATTCTCAGCGTCGGGGTCATCAGACACGCATGAGGCCAGCGAACCCACAATGAGGGCGGCAAGACTCATGACGCACACTATGTTGATTTTAAACTTTTTCATAATAGTTTGTCCTTTTTCTGTTATTGAATGAGTCACTACTTATAACTTTCATTTTCACCGCTTCCGTATGCTGGATTTTGATGCAGTTTGGTATTGGCTTTAAGTTCTTCGTAGTTATAAGGCCAGTAGATGGCATCCATTTTAGAGAGTTTGTTGGCGACGAGAGCCGAACCAGTTGTCACTTTCTGCAGGGCAGCCGATGAAAGCCTCGTTGTTCTGCCATCTCGTCTTGCCAGACGGACAAGGTCGAACCAGCGCTTGCCTTCGAACATCAGTTCGCGTTGGCGTTCACGGAGCACCAAGGTTTCCAGTTGCTCTTTTGTGACATATTCTGTAGCTACAAGTGTGTCAACGAGGTTCTGCTGACAGATGGAGCGTTTGTTGACTGCATTGACAATGGAGAATGCTTCGTCAATGTATGGCTTGTTGAATGATATAATATCTGCTTCACTGCCTTCCTGAAGTTTCTGAGTCAGTGCCTCAGCCTTCAGCAGCATGATGTCGGCAAGACGGTAAATCACCCAGTTGCTGCCACAGTCGTTCTGTCCCCATTTTGTTTCCCAACCGCTCACAGAGGGTTCTGTTGCCCTGGATACATCGACTTCGATTCTCTGGCTCACATACTTGTTGATAGACTTCGATGAGGAATAGACATTGGTATACAGACGGATATCTGATACTTTGTTGCGGTCATCAAACACTGTACGGCCACTAGTCTTGCCAATATCGTCAACGAGATAGTCAGAGGGAGCCAGCAGTCCACTCGAATTGTTCAGCGAACTATTGCCATATAAAGAGGCGATGGTGGAGTTGTTGGGCATACCACTGGCTGATGGTCTGTCATCGAACACAAGTTGGAATATGATTTCCTGTTGAGCATATTCTGTATAGTCATCATCTGTAAACATGTAATTGTATGCCTCACCATAATAGTTGGTGCTGATGAAATTGCTCAGAAGCGGATATCCATTGGTGCGTGCGAAGTTGTCGTTCGTGCTGCTTCCGCCTCCGCCTCGGCCACCTCTGCCACCACCTCTGATTGAGCCAAGGCTACCATTTTGGATTTCCTCAGCAATCTTCTTCTTGGAGGCAATCACCATGTCGGCATATCTGATGCATTGGTCATAATCCTGCTTCCAGAGATACATCTCGCAGAGCATGGCATAGATGGCTTCCTTGGTGATGCGGCCGGTTTGGTAGAGTGGGGTAGTGGTCGGATAACGGTCCACAGCCATATCTTTCACACTTTCAAGGTCATAAATGATGGAGTCGAGCACGGCATTGAATGGCGTAGCTGGCAAATCCATCTCCTGGTCATCATCCGTATAGGCCTCGCGTGAGAATGGCACGTCGCGGAAGGCACGGATGAGATAGAAATAGCACAGTGACCTCAGGGCTGTCACCTCAGCGATAGTAGCCTGAAGTTCACTCTGTGTATAACCTGGGTCATCCTCGGCTACACCGGGGGCGAATTTGATGACTGTGTTGCAGCGGTTGATGACGCTGTAGAAATCCACCCAAGTGGTGTATGGGTTTTTGGAGATGATGTTCTCGTTGAGAACATTCAGGAGGTCGGTATTTTGGGATGCCACATTGTTGCCCGGCGACATGTTCTCACTTCGGGCCTCTCCCCAGATGATCATGCGGCTGATGCAGTTGCTTGATTGCAGTTGGGTGTAGCAGCCTGCCACAATGGCATCGACATCCGCTTTCTCATTCCAGAACTGCTCGAGCACAATCACATCGCGCGGTTCTATCTCCAAGAAATCGGAACAGCCGGTTAGAGTCAGTGCTGCCAATGATGCAGCGGCAAGACCTCTCAACTTATTGAATATATGATGTTTCATAATATCTTTCTTCTTTTTAGTTCGTTCCATTAGAAGTCTACAGTGATACCCAGGGTGTATGAGCGAGAGCGTGGTGTCTGGTTGCCGTCAACAGCGGGGTCATAACCTCCTGCAGAGATATCCGGGTCAACACCCGAGTACTTCGTGATAACGAAGGGGTTGTTGACACTGGCATAGAGATTGATTCTGTTCAATCCTACAGACTTAATCCATTTTCCGCGGAGCACATAAGAGAGCTGGGCATAACCCATACGAAGGTAGCTGCCGTCCTCAACAAAGCGGTCGCTGATGAGGGTGTTGTAGTTGCTGGTGCTTCCGTACATGGCACGTGGAATTGTGGTCACGTCACCTTCCTTGCGCCAACGGTAGTTGACCGCCTGACTTTGGTTGTCGTTGCCAGTCATGGCCTCTGCATTGAGTCGGGCACGGTTGATGATTTTGTTGCCATAACGGTAGGTGAATTGGGTATTCAGACGCCAGTCTTTATATGTGAAGGTGAAGCCAAAACCACCAGTCAGTTTGGGAAGTGAACTTCCGAGGTACACAATGTCGAGGGCATTGATCTGACCATCATGGTTGATGTCTTCATAGATAGCATCACCACCACAGAAGCGATAGTTCTTTCCAGTCGCATCGTTGGTGTAGTTGTACATCATGCGGACGGGGTTGCCCTGGCCGTTTCGGATGATTTGTCCGTCAGCACTTTGAGCTATAGGAGCGGTCTTGCCGCTTGCGATGAACTCGTTTTGCTCAGCCTCTGTCATCCGAGTGAAGGTGTTGTAGTTGTATTGGTAAACACCTTTGTAGCGGAAACCGTAGATGGCTCCAAGCGGGTTGAACAACTGCACGCGTCTCAATGTCTCACCATTGGCATAGCCGAAGTCAGAGTTGAGGCTGTTGAGCATATACTCGTCCATCTCCAGGATTTCGTTGCGGTTGTTACCGAAGTTGACGTTGAAGTCGAAGATGAAGTCACCTTTCTTAATCAGACGGTTGGTGCTGATATGGAACTCCCAACCAGTATTCCTCATCTTTCCACTGTTGCGGTAGGGAATGGTGTTGAAACCAACGTTGGAGGGGATGCGGTAGTTGGAGAGCAGCATGTCGGAAGTGGTGCTGCGGTAACCTTCGATTGCCATGTGCAGACGGTTGTCAAACAATTCGATATCGATACCTGCGTTGTAGCTGGAGACAATCTCCCACTTCATGTTGGTCAGACGGATGTTTTCAGGATACATCACCGACATGTCGATATATTTGGCGTCGGAACTTCTGTACTTCGAGGTGTACAAATAGTTCTGGTTGGGCTGGTTGCCCACAAAACCCCAACTGAAACGGGGAGCAAACAGGTGCAGCCATTTGCGTGACCATTTCATGAATGGCTCATCACTGATAATCCACTTTCCAGACACTGAGGGGAAGTAACCCCAGCGGTTGCCCGGACCGAATTTTGTCGTACCATCAGCACGCACGCTGAAGTCTAAGACATAACGCTCCTTGTAGGCGAAGTGGGTGGAGAAGGTGAAATAGAGTGAGCGCCACTCGCTATAGCCTGAAGACAGACCGCTGATCATACCTCCGGCATCAGGACTGGTGATACCACCCGATGGGTTGAGGTAAGCCTCGGAACCCTGACTTGTGCTGGAACCAGAAGTCAGCTCCATACGGATAAGGGACATCAGCGAGAAGTCCTTGTTCTTAAAGGCTGGAATGAAGGTCAGTGACTGCTTGGTGTTGAATGAAACACTCTTTGATGAACCGGCATAGCTGGTATTGACGCTCTTGGTGTTCCTCAACTCAGAAGCATAAAGGTCTTGCGGGTTGAACCTGTTGTCATATTGGTTGAAAATGCTCATGTACATCGAACCACGCCAGTTGAGCTGTGTGTGGTCGTAGTCGGTGCCAAGCAGAGAGTAGTTGATGACCAATTCGGGCTGCATATCGTATGTGCGGCGCTGGTTCTTGGCAAGGTGGGCAGAAGCGACAGGGTTGACAAGGTCCTTCTGGTTGCCGTCGAACACGCTCGAAGCAGTCTGCAGCATCGTGTAATAGGTGTTGGTGTCCACACCTGTCACGGGGTCCTGCTCATAGATGCCCATATTTGGCATCTTTCTGCGGGCGATGTCGAGCAGTCCATGGTAGTTCATGTCGTTCTTGGTGTAGGTGAGGGCGAAGTTGGTGCTCACCATGATGCGGCGGCTGATGTTGTAGTCGAGTGCCACACGGGTGGAGAAGCGGTTGAGCTTCTGCTGAATCATGGTTCCTGTCTCGTGGTCGAAACCGCCACCGATACGGAAGGAGGCTTTCTCACCACCACCACTCACCGTGACGTAATGGTTCTGTCGGAGACCCCACTGGGTGACGGCATCACGCCAATCGGTGTTGTTGTTGTATTGCTCATACTCAGAGAAGGTCGGGTCGTAGTTGATTTCCGGCACGTCGGCAGAAGCATTGTCATTCTGCTGCGGATTGAAGTACGACTCCTTGAGAAGCATGGTGTAGTCGTCACCACTGAGCAACTCGTATCCTTTCGGCTGGTATGTGCCGGTGAGTTTGAGTGAGTAGGTCAGTTTCGGAGGACCTGGAAGACCACGTTTCGTGGTCAGCTCAATCACACCGTTACCGCCAAGTGAACCATAAAGGGCTGTTGCAGCGGCATCCTTCAGCACATTGATTGTTGCGATGTCCTCAGGGTTGATGTTGAGCAACTCAGCAAACTTCTCATTGTTGGCGGAGGCAAGGTCGAAGTTGTCAAGGTTCACCTCGCGGATGTTGCTGTCCACCACAATAAGCGGGTTGCCATTGGTCAGTGATGAAAGAGAGGTTGCACCACGCAGACGCATGGTGGAGCCAGAGCCAAGGTCACCAGAGTTGCCAATCACATCAAGACCGGCGATACGGCCCTGCAGCACCTCGTCCACAGAGGTGATGCCAAGACCCTCAAACTCCTTCATCGAGATGCTCTGCGTAGCGGTGGACAACTCACGCTCAGGAATGGGGAGGGAGTTGCCTTTTGCACGACGCTTTGAGACGACGGTCACCTCTTGCAGTGAGGCGGCAGACTCCATCTTGATGTCGTAGGTGGTCTTGTTGATGGGAAGGATGACGGTCTTCATTCCCACGTAGGTGAAACGAATCTTGTCCTTCTGGTTTTGCACCTTCATGGTAAAGTTACCGTTGAGGTCGGTGATGGCGCTCTCGATGATACGCCCATTGGCGTCAATCTCGCAGACGGTGGCACCAATCAGCGGCTCCAAGTCATCACTCACCGTACCGTGTACCGAGGTGATGGTCTGTGCGCTTACTGCCACTGCAAAGGCCTGAAACAATAGGGTCAGTATGATGGATTTCAGTTTTCTCATAACTTATTTCCTCCTTATCGATTTAAGTTGTTGCTTCCAGGGGGTCATATTCTTTGGCATGAGGCAACCATCAATCTGGTGTACTACAGCATCTGATGCCATGAAGATGATGGCGGTGTTGCTTCCTGTGGCACCTCTGAACCAATAGTCACGGCAGAGTTGATTGTAGAGGCCTTCGGTCTTGATGACATGGAATGTGTTGCCTGCTTCGTCGGTCACCGACATCTGGTCGCCGGTTGCATCAGAAATCAACGGATAGAATCGTCCAGTCTCGGGGTTGCGAAGCATACTCTCATACACATTCCTGTAGCTGGAACCGTCCTCAGGTGCCATTCCGATTGCCACCGAGTGGTCTTGCACGTGGTATCGGAGGAAATCAACAATAATGTTCTTGATAATCTGACGGGCCTCTTCAGCGGCTTCCTCGGTACCCCACTCACGTTCGGTCTGTGCCTCATAGTCTTCCCATGTGGGCAGCAAGCCTTGGTCGATGAGTTGCTGGATGGCCTCGTTGGTGGGAACATATACAGTATAGTTGTAGTTGTCGAAAAGACGCAAGTTCTTGCTGCCAACATCCGACATACCTGCATTGTAATTGTTGTTGAGTTTGGTGGTCATCAGCTCACTTCCGTCATGGTCGAGAAGGTCAAGGAACTTGGAGAATTTCTCATTGCCTTGCAGTGTGACATAAAGTGTGCGTTGTGAGGGGAGCGGCATGCGGTCGTTGAGCTGATAAGACTTACCATTGGTTTTGGTGTAAATTTCATTGTCGTTGACTGGCAGTTTCGCGTTATTGTGCTCAATATCCCATCCTCCAGAGAAAGCGATACGTCCGTCAGCAGTACGGCTGACACGGAGGAGCGTGCCGCCTTTTGACTTGTAGTACTCGTGTCCATCCTCCACATCGCCAACGATGATAAGCTCATCAATCAGACGGCTCAGGCGGTCCTTGATAACATCTTGGGCAACGGTAGCCTGTGCGCGGATGCCCTTGGTGATGACGCCATTCTCGTCGATTGTGCAGTTCCAACGTACAGCTTGCACACGCTGGTCAGCGCTCTTGGTGCGGTCGTAGTAGAACTCGAGCAGTGAACCAGACTCCAAACCGGTTGCATTGTCAATCTTGCCATTAAATGCAGGGTCAAGATACCATATTCTTCCCTCGTCTGGAATAGGAGCATTAGCCCCAATCTCCAATGTGGTCGCATCTTTGTTCATGCAGTTGGAGGGGAGAAGAAGACTGTATCGTGAGTCCATTGAGAGCAGGTAGGGAAGATAGTTCAGATTGTCAATGGCCCAGTAGATGATATTCATTGTCGATTCGTGGGCCAGTGCAGGATATGCTACAGAAGCATATTCCGCCGGCGTAAACACCTTGTTGACCAAATAGACAACACCGTTGCATCCCATGAAGCAGGAGTCGATGTGTTCGGCTCTGATGCCGAGTTGTTCCTTGGCATCGTTGAGCACATGGTCGAACTTCGAGGGAACGGCGTCGGTAAATGTGGGCAACATGTTTACATTGATGAGTTTAGCCAGGGTAGCATCTGGGATGCTGTCCCATGAGCCATACTCGCTCTGAAGGTCACGGCCTTCGGTGTTCCACCATTGGGTGAGCGCCTCGTCGGTAGGAACGATCATGGCTGCTGCATCATAGTGAAGGTCATAATTCATGGTGTTGGAATAGATGTACTGGTTCCAACCTGGATCGAATGAAAGTTGGGCTGCCACTGCATCACCATTGGGGTCGGTGCTTACTTGCACACTGGTAGCTCCTTCACTGCCAGCAGCACGCTTGCTGTAGTAACGAAGCACATAGACAGAGTCCTCGTTATTGTACAGACGGTTGTAGTTGCGAGTAGCGTTGGCGTCAAAATAGGGTGCGCTGAAACGGTCGATGAGGTGCGACCACATCGACATGTTGGAGTGGTTGCGAATGATTTCTGCCATATTGCTTGATGACTCAATCACTCCGTCCACCTTTTGAATATAACCATTCTTGCAGGTGACATCCCTCTCGCTTACTCTTTTTCCATTGACCCATGCCTCATTGATGGAGTTGGCCTGATGGTTGGTCAGGATGCTCAGGTCGTTGTCGGAGATGTTGTAGTAGCGCATGAATGCCGGCAGGAAGTGGATCATGGGTGCCGATGTGGCATCTTTTAAGATGGGTATGCTTTTCCCGCTTGCCTTAAACTTCTGCCATTGTGGGGTGTTGGGCATCTCTGATGCCTTCATGATATAGACAGAGTCGTAGATAGACGTTGCTGTCTCACGGCGCATGCAGAGTCCCTCCATAGGAGGATTGCCGCTTACATTGGAGAGCAACTCGATAAGATAGGCATTGTTGATCATCGAGTTGTTGAGCAACAATTTCTTTTGTGCCAGGGAGAGTTGGCTGTAGTTTCTAACTCCCCATGAATTGCTGCTGAACCATTTGGCGAAGGACTCGTCGTCGGCTGCAAACAGCGTTTTCGAACCCGTGTGGCTCAGCACTTCTGTCTGGCCCAGGTCATCAACCAATTGGAGCAGGGTTGTGTAGTGCCCGTCGTCTTTTAGTTGCTCATAGATGGAGTTACCCAACCACTCGGGCTGGCCGGTCAGCAGATATTCGTCTTCACACGACTGCAATGACCATGCCCCAAGCAACAAACCACAGCAGGCCACTGCGAATCCTGACATCCGCCTGAATGACTTGTGTTCTTGCTTTTTTCGTTTCATAGTTTTTTTGTTATGATTAGGAATTTTGATGATAAGTCAGTTGATTATTTGAAATTTTGGTTTTTGTCATTATATATAATATAATAAGGTGTAAAGTCAGATGTAGATAATCAGATGGCTATTGCTGTCTTTTCCGGCAGCAGTAGCTGTCTGCCCGGTGTGTTGTAGGGATGACATCTTTTCTTTTTCGCACTTATTCATATTGTGTTGATGACTTTTAAATGATATGAAGGAACTGGTGAGCAGGTTTTATCCCGCCACCAGTTCCTCGTGAGAGTTATAAAACTGCGATTGCTGTCATTTCAATCTTCAATTCTATTTTATGTTTATTTCACCGTGATCTTCCTCACGCGGACAGTTCCGTCGCTCAGGGTCTCGCGCACGATGTTGACACCACGCTGCAAGCCTGCTGTGCGGGTTCCGTTGATAGAGAACACCTCTGTGCTGACCACGCCATTGCTGTCGATGGTGAAGATGCTCAGCGGATTGTCGCTTTCCTCAAGTGAACTGTTCTTGCCGTAGTAGAAGAGCTGCCAGTTGGTCCAGATGGTCCAGTCAAGTTCGATATGTACATTCTTCTTCAGACCAATGGTGAGTTTGCCGTCCTCGCCAACTTTCACGATAACGTTGTTGTTGGAGTAGAGGTAGCCTTCCTGACCCAGGGTCATGAATGCGTCGGCAGCGGTGCTCATCATATTTGGCACAGCAAGATGGTTCTCCTCACTTGCCCATACCCAGTCGGTAGGAAGTTCTTCCATAGGCTGTGCTCCTGTTGCCAGGCGGTGCATTGCCACGCTGACGGTGTCGTTGCCCACAGCGGCATAGAGGAATGCGTTGTTGTTGAGCTCAGGATTCTCTACCCATGATGAATAGTCGTCGACGGATGAACCTGCGCGGTAGAAGCCTTGGACAGAAACTTTATAGGTACCCTCGGGAAGACCCTGGAGCAGCTGATAGTAGTTGAAGTTG
This sequence comes from Prevotella sp., assembly GCA_017961115.1. Lineage (GTDB taxonomy): Bacteria > Bacteroidota > Bacteroidia > Bacteroidales > Bacteroidaceae > Prevotella. The sequence goes on from JAGCXX010000121.1 coordinate 43,937, forward strand.
GTGTTGTACTTCTCTGCATCGCCAACTGCATTGACTGAGGCACCACCAGTCCAACCCTTGTCATTGCCTTCAGCATATGCTGGGTTGATGATGACTCTGGTGCACTCGATAGGATTGCCGTCGCTTGCGCTTGCCATATCCTGAGGCAGACCGAGGCGGTTGATGGTCTTGTTGATTTCATTGATGAGGTTCTCCACATCCGAGTCAGCGAATGTACGGTTCTCGAGACCATCGCTGATGCTGGTGTTGAGGTTGGTGGCCTCATTGATGATGTCGGTGGATGCCATTGAACCTGGGATGGCACTTGCCAGTTCCTCGTTGGCAGCCTCCAACTTAGCAAAGAGAGCCTTTGAAGCGTTTACTGCATCCTGCAGGTCGAACAACTTGGTAAGAGCCTCGAACATGGCTTCTCCATCATTGCCGTTGACCACAGCCTTGGCAGCGTCGATACCAGCTTGGAGGCTTTCGAGTACATCCTTGCCGATAGGACTGCTGAGTGCATTCTCACCGTCAATGATAGCCTGCTCAAGCACTGGCTTCACCACGTCGGCCTGGAAACCACGGAAGGTAAGCTTGAAGTTATCCCAGATACACCAGCTGTCACCAGCTTGGTTGGATACACCTTTCACACCGATACGGATCTGGTCGCCCTCCTGAGCCACAAGACCATATGCTGACTGAGTATACATTCCGTTGGAGAATGCAACTGCAGAACTTGCCATATCGTTCGGGAAGTAGAGGGTTGTGCCGTCATCCAGCATCTGAGACTCTGTGCCAGTACCTGTGTAGAACTCAGGATCGCTAATTTGAATGGGGTCACCATATACATTGGTAAACGGTGTGCTGTTGGAGTTCAGATAGATGAACACGGGGCAGGTCTCCTTGGTGGTGTACATCTCCTTGTTGAGGTAAGCGGTGTAGTTGCCGCGGCCATAGCGGTAGAATCCCTGTACAGAGATTTCATACACACCCTTAGGCGCCTTCTCCACAACCTGATAGATGTCGAAACCGCCATTGTTCCATGCCTCATAGCAGTGGTTGTCGCTGTTACCACCACGAGCCACATTGCCACCAGACTGTGCCTCGACAGTCCAACCGGTGTTGCCAGTCATCTCATAGTCAGGATTGACAAGGAACGTACCGGTCACGTCGGCACCATTGCGCAGGTGCTGGTATGCCTCAGTAATCAAATCCTTCACTCTGGCAATTTCTTCCTCGAGTTCCTCATTGGTCATAGCGTGGTCCTTGATGAGTTCTTCTGAGTCGAACTCAGCCCAGTCGCTGATGTCGTCAAGATAGTCAGGCTCGAGATAGTCGTTGCCGGCACAGTTGATAGCTTCAACTTGCAGGTCAACAATTTGCTTCCACAGTTCAATGTTCTTCTCCAGGGCAGCCTGTGCGTCGTTGACAGCCTGAATGTTGGAAAGAATCTCATCTTTGGATGCAGATGCCTTCAAGGCTTCTACTGCAGCATTGTAGTCCTCGAGGTAAGAATCAGTGTAAACCACACCGTCAAGTTCGAACTCCTTGATATTGGCGATGGCTCCGTCGAGAATCAACTTGTATGCCTCGTCGCTGTTACCGTAGTAAATCAGAGCGAAATCATCAAAGATACTCCAGTCATTGGTCACCTGCTCGCTCTTCTTCACACCGACTCTCAAGTTGCCGTCTTTGACAGCAGTATAGACGAAGTTGTCGTTGCAATAACCTGCATGGAAGAATTCGTCTGCAGCAATCATGTTGTTGGGGATGTAGAACACCTCACCGGTCTCTGCGTCAGTGGCACTCGACCAGTTGCCTGTTGTCATCTGTGATGTAAGCAATGGAGTAAATGGTGATAAGATGCTGCATTCCAATGTGTTTCCTTCGGAAGTAGCATACAGCTTGGCATATTTTGACTCGGCATTGTTGGCCTTGAAGTTGTCGTATGCGGGCTGTGCGTCACCGGCACGATAGAATGCATTGACTTTCAGCATATACACACCTTCATGGAGTCCTTCAAGATCCTGATAGGTGTCATAGTTCATATTGTAGCGCTCGGCATTCTCTTTAGGATCATACGAACCCCATCCAGAACCAGACCAACCAGAAAGGTCGTTGCCATCGAAGGTTGGGTTCTTGATGAAGAGCTTGGTCACATTGACAGGATTGCTCACCGTAGCCTTGTCGTAGTTCTCGGCAGCCAACTCTTCCTCACGTGTCTGAATGGCCTTCTTTGTAGCCTCGGTGGCAGCATTGAGTTCCTCCACCGTACTTGAGGTGTTGTTGTATACGGCAATCTGGTCGGCCACATTAGCACCGATTTCCTCAGCTTTGTCAAGCTGCTCTTTCAGTTTCATGGCTGCCTCATAAACATCCAAAGAACTGATGTAGGCATCACCCGTTGCTTCAGGGATGAGTTTCCAATCCACAAATACGTTCTCTCCTTCTTCACAGTCAGAGTACAACACCGTATTTTCAGGATCTTCTGAACGGTTCAGACCTACATACTTGGTGTTGTCGTTGTAGTTCGGGTTCAACTCGGATGGCATGAAACGATAAACATTGTTGCCCATGTCCTTGATTTCCCAGAAAAAGTCGGGCTGGTTGTTGTAGTCAACATACATGACATTGGGAGTCTCAAAAAACACCCATCTCCAGTCTATGGCTCCCGAACCGTTTGCTCCATAATCTGAGAGCGTGTAAAGGCCGGCGCCCTGGTCCTCAATCTTGATTTTCAGACCGCGCTCGCCCACACTGGCTTGGGTGCCATAAGCATTGCCTTGAGTAAACAGAAGCTGACTGCCTACATTGTAAAAATAGTAGATTCCATCGGCAGCCATACTTGTAAACTCCGTAGGGATTGCAGGCTTCGGCCAGACGTTTCCGTCCACAGCCTTGACTGCACTGCTGCCGAAAAACAGCAATGCGCCTAAAACAAGTAGTTTTGCAATTTTCATAAAGGTTAAATTTAGATTGTTAATAAATACACACATGCCGAAACACATGCTTGGTTTAAATAAAAGGTTCATTTTGAAGGTGTTCCCAGTTCATCTTCTTGAAAGGATAAAATCCTTCAGGTAAAATTATGGCTTATCGTAATGCATTGTCGGGATAACCTGGTTTAGAATTAATCCCTATTAGGTTTCTATGATATTGTTATAACAGTTGCAAAGATAACAAAAAATTATATAACACACATCTTTTTTTAGAAAAAATTTATGCGATATGTGTATTTCTTACACTTTTTGTTTCATCAGACAAAAAAAGGCCATGCTCTACAGAAAAGCATGACCTTGTTTTTGATAGTTGAAAATGGTTATCTTACCAATATGGTTTGAACCTTGTCACCTTCCTTTTTGATGTATGTCCCTTTGGAAAGTGGTTGGGCTATTTTGATGCCACTAAGGGTATAGTATGAGGGTGTTGTGGGTGATGGTTCTCCATTCATCTGCCGGATGCCGTTTGTACTGTCCTCCATCATCTCTTTCACCTCTTCTGCCGTCAAAGCGTAGTTGTAGATTCGCACATCGTTAAGGTAAGCCTTAAGCTGGGGTGCGCTGCCGTCCTGGCTTCTTCCCAAATAATTCAGCACGGGATGGATGTCAGATGGCATGATGGTGATATCGGTGGAGTGGCCTGCTTTCACTCCGTCAACATAAATGACTGTGCTGTCGCGGCTGATAGTGAGGACTACATGCTTCCATAAAAGAGATGACAGCCTGCTGGCGGTTGTCAGTGTTTGGCTTTCTTTGCCATCATTGATGACAAAACTGATTTTCGTACCGTTGGATGGGGTGAGGTACATATATTGTGTTGAGCCATTGCCGAAGTCAAAGAGTCTTTGGTTGGCGGCAGATGACGAGCGCCAGTTGACCCATGCGGCGAAAGTCATGGCTTCGGTGGATGCAATCTCGTAGGGCAGTTGCACAAACTGATTGGCGGCATTGAGATAGAGTGACTTTTTGCCTTCTATATTGGCATAGTTGGAGGCGACAAAGGAGGGGTTGCCGTTAACTGCACCATCGAATTGATTGGCGGTCGCATCCAGCACATCATCATACATTAGCCAATTTGCTGTCATGGCGGGTTCACCAGTTGGCGCGGCATTTACGCTCTCACTGACTGCAGATTGATTCTCGCTGTAGTCGATGGCTTTGACAGCATAGGTGTATTCAGTTCCCTGACGGCATGAATTGTCAATAAATTTCGCAGTTTTGACTTTTCTGGCAATGGTATTCCAATTGTCCTTTCCTTTCTCTGTGCGGATGACCATATACCCATCCACGTCGGCCTCTTGGTTGGCATCCCATTCGAGCAGGACGCTGGCACTTTGAGCGGTTGCTGTGAGGTTTGTTGGTGCGGCGGGAGCATCCGTCTCAACCTCTGCGTCGAGAGGCAAGAATCGCCATAACTGACGTGAGGGGTCTTCCAGTTTTGTCTGCTGGTTGATATTGATACCTTGGATTTGGGAATTGCTTGACAATGTCAAGTAGAGGGCACTCTCTCGGTTGCGGATATAGTAATAACCGTCGCCGGCATACTCCAGATACCATACTTGGTTGGTGGATGGCGTGCCTGTACCGTAGGAGATGACATTTGCGCCACTGGAAGTGGAGAAATTGAGCACATCCATGAATTTCCCGTCGTTCACCGACTTGATGATATAGAAACTGTAGTCACCATCTACAGAGTTGCCCGCCTGCTGAACAATCCATTGCTGTTTGGGCGAACCCGTATAACTGGTTTGGGAAATATTGGGATTTCCTCCCGACTCGCCGTGCTCAGACAGCATCATCTTGGAAGCCTTGTTCATAATCTTGTAGGTGCCGCCGATGGCACTTGGCTGGACATCAGCTCCCCACGTCACGTCGATTACGCGCTCAGCATTTTTCTGTCCTTGTTGATAGCCCGTTCCTCCGTGGATGGTCAACTTGATTTCACGGGTGGGGCCGACCCCGTCGTAGTAGACCTCATGGTCGGTAGACAAAAACTGATAGGAGGTGGTGTATGCCTGTCGCTCGCTGGAACCCAAGAAAGCCTTCACCCGGCCGTCGTCGTGGCGATAGACGGTGGCTGCTGTCCAGTTGTTGGGGTGCTCTGCATAGCCAATTCTCACTCCGTGGCGGCTGATGTCGCAGAACTCTCCTCGCGCACGGCTGTCGTATCCCCACCAGATGCCTACCGTCATGCCATATTCAAGTCCGATGAATGCCTCTGCCACGTTGTGCATCTCATCGTTGTAACCCACCTTCCCATCACGCGCAAGCAGTTGATAGAACGCCTTGTAGTTGTTCATGCTGCCTGCCAGCTGATGGGTGTTGCCCCAGTCGTAGTAGTCTTTTCCGGGAGTGTACCATGAGGCGGCTTTGTCGTCGTTGAGGGTATTGCCGCCTACAATTGCGATGTTGGAAAACAGAGGATATTCGGTTTTCAACTTTTTTGCGATATCGCGGCTGTTGTTGATAGTAGCCCCTTCCTCGGTCCAGTAGTCTGGCTCGTTAAAAGGCGAAATGCCAGCCACGCGGTGCTTGGTGTTGTTGTTGAGCCACTCTACGTGGGCATTGAGCATCTTCGACCACCTGTCGACATTGGCACTGTTGCCTGTTCGGTAATATGCCGCTACGCCCGCCTCCTGGTCGCAAGTAAGCACCAAGGGTAGGGTGTCGCTGAGGATGTTGAAGACTCGGTTGCGCCGTGTCAGGTAGTTGGTGGCGTCTGCATCCAGTTTGCTGTCATCAACAAGGGGATTCTTCACCCTGAAAGTAGACCTTCCGATGCCGATATTTTCCTTGCCCATGTGGTTGATGCCTTTCCTGAAGTTTTGCTCACTGATCCATGCTTGGTCGAGTCCCCAAATCGGTTGGAAACGTTTTCCTTCGGCAGAAACGGAGAATACCACCATCCTGTCGGCCGATGTAGTAGGGGATAGGTTACTGCTAGTAGACGGTATGCGGTCTGTCTGTGCCAGACAGGGTGCTCCCGCTATTAAAAACAATGCTAAGAATGTAAAGATTTTTGGTTTCATATTGAGTAGGTATTGGTGTCTGCTTATTCGTTGGATATGGGTTTTCCTGTTGTAGTAAGACCAGCGGCACTGACCTTGATGCGAGTGGTTTTTCCGTTGTTGTAGAAACGTGCATGGTATTGGCCATTCTCATCGAGGATAGCATTGGGGTTCCAATAGAGTGTGCGGCGGTAGTCCTTCACATCGCTCGATGGTGTGAAGTTGGTATAGTCGGGATGATAGAAGTCGTCTGGTTCATATATGCCTGGGAGTATCAGCCAGCGGTCGCGGAATGTCGGGCGTGTGGCGTCGTTGAGTAGGGTGACATAATCAATAACGATATCGCTGTTGTTGATGCTTTGGTCCTGAGCATGAATCAACGGACGGTCTTCGTTTCTTAGTTCAAAATCAGAAAAGAAATTGATGGTTTTCACGCGTTTGAGCTTTAGTGGTTCGCTGAATCCCTGAAAGTTGTCTCTACCACTTATTTTCAAAATTTCTATTTGATTTTTTTCTTCTTCCGTCTTATGTTCCCTGAAATGCTCAATGTAGTTGATATAAATATTGTAACCATCTTCTATTACAGGGCTTATATCAGTGTTGAAATTGCCAAAGAGAGCCATACTAAGCTGTCTGGGGAATTGTGCAGGGTTAAATTTACCATATGACAATCCGTAATCTGTGACGAGATTATAGAGGTCAACAGCATCGTAAGAACAAAGCGGACGAGTGTAGTCAAAGATTCTTAGTCCTCTCTTCTTCTTGCCTTTCACTTCAACTTCTTGCAGGGTCTTGTCCATTACGGATATTTTGTTGGAGACTTCGATTTGTTCTGCATCTTCATCCAGATAGTCATCAGAGTTAGGAAAATGACATTGATAGAAAGAATACTTTTTTGCGAAAACGGGATAAAAGAGGTTCCTTTTGATATAGTAATCAGGGAATAAATCCTCATCAAGCCTACCTTTTGTCTTCTGCTTCAGCACTTTCTTTTCGCTGGCGTCCAGAGGGTATGCTGCCATGGTGAGGATGCCCTTTCCGTAGAATGGTGGAATGTTGAATGAGAAGTTACCACCATCCGTTGTCTCCACCTCTATGCCATAGACATCCGTGTCCAAAATCAGCTCGCTTTCTACGGTAACTTCTTTTTTCAGTCCTTTGTTTTCATTGTTGGTAATTTTTCCCAGAGAGTATTTATCCCCTATACTGGCATCTGTCTTTGAACTTCCAGATATTTCCTCTCCGCCTGAGGATTCGGTTTGCCCACTGGGATCAACAGCTTCGTAATTGTAGAAATCATCAGCCCATGCTTCATTACCAGAGAAGTCTCTGATGTCAAAATAAATGGTGGGATATACAGTCCCCTCTACTGAGAGATTTTTTTCGGGGGTGTATCTCATTTCCTTGTTTTCAAGCAGATCCTCAATGTTGTATCTTCTCCACCCTTGAACCATCATGAGCAGGTCGAGTGCCTGATTGTGTATGTCGTCGTCAGACTCAAAATAATAGGAAGGATAAGGAATAAAGCCTTTCAACTCGCTCGACAGGAGAAGGTCGGTAAAGATGTTTCCCGTATCATAAGTGGGATCATCTGTAGACCGGTCGCGAACAGAGATGGACAGTTGGCGGGTATCGGCTGGAGCTTGAAAGTCAACTGATATCATTGAGTATGGTTCATAGTCCAGACCGTCGCCTGTCACTTGTATCACATGATTGTCATAATCGTGATTGTTGACAAAGAACAGGCGGTCGGCAAGAGGAATGCCCTGGCTGTTCATGACAATCAAATCGTTGACACCAGTTTTCAAATCTTTACTGTCCCATTGCAGTTGGGCCTTGCCTGAAGTGTCGATTTTGAAGACCGTGTGTGTTTGCAGCACCCCTCGGCATAGAATGACGGCGAGGTAGTTGTCTTCAACAGGCATGCCTTTCATTTGAATAAGGGCATTCAGATGGTTTCTTTTGTTCTCGAGTCTCAATGAGCAACCATTCTTTTCTGTTTCAGGCAATTTGAAAACGAGATTTTTGCCTTGATAGGAAACGTTAGCATTCAAATCCCCTTTCTCCGGTACATCGATTTCGAACACCCCTCTTCCCAAATGTGACGCAGAGAAGGAAGTTTTGTTCACCTTACCTATAATGGGCACTTGTTCCCCTTCCTCATCAACAGCCTCAAAAGCCACCTTGCATCGAGTGCCGGCTATCAGGTGTCCTCCTTCCGGGTAAAAACTCACAGACAATTTTTCCTTTTGTTCTTTGGGAATTCGCTGTTTAGGCCTGGAGACAAAATATTTTAAGGAATAATCCCCATCATTCTCCGGTTTCTCGTATACAGGGAAGACGCGTGAGTAGATGGTGCCATACATACGGAAAAAGTCATGCATCATCTCTCGGTTGTAGAAATAGTCCCTGTCTTTCCAGAAGGTAGGATGCTCTGTCACATCAAAATTGAGCATCCATCGGGTGTAGGCGCGTATCTCAAAGAAACCAGAATAGAGCGTGTCGGTCAACGCAAAGTTGCCGCAACTGTAGCCCTTGTCGCTGACAATGATTTGTTGGCGTTCCACCAGCATCCCGTCTGGAGATACCAATTCCACATACAGGATGCGGCTCATGTCGGTGTAGGTAAGGCTGTCGGCCCTCACGGTATATGCCTTGTACCATATCGTGTCTCCCTTGAAATAACAGTTGTTGTCTATGTGGAGATATACTTTTTCCTGTACAGGAGCATCGCGCAGCATCATGCACAGGCTGTCGATATCTTGCTGGGCATGGGTTGCTGTGGACGAGAATATTATGGTCAGGATAAAGCAAAAAATTCTCAGCATTTGTCCTATGTTTGTTTTTACGCCGCTAAATTAGCAAAAAACAAGTTCTTTTTACCATTAATTGATTATTATTTCTTTGTATGTTGTCTTTTTTTGCTAAATTTGCAACATTCATAGCCGGACAAGCCTTTTTGAATGTAAGCATAACAATCAACAAACTAAATAAGAACGCAATGAAACTCTCAGGGTCAATATGGGCAGCAATCATGTTGCTGTGTCTCCCTCTCACAATGGTGGCCAACACAAAGCAAACCGTGGCTCAGGTGACGACGGCGGTCACCCTAAGTGAAGATGTCGACTACATCATCACGTCGGAAACCCCTTTTGGAGACGAAGGGTCCATCGATATCACCAACACCGACCATGCAGTCCTGATTTTGAACAAGGTAAAACCGTCAAAAGTGCCCGCTTTGCTGTCGCATGTGAAAATCAAGGGTACAAAGGCCACCAACAATGTCAACTGCCAAATTCGTATTTATAATACAGGAGCCATCATCCTGCCCTATGCAAGTGACATCAAGCCATTGACCGTCTATTCAGGAAATAACTTCTCAGGCGAGTCGGTCAATGACTTCGGACTTGAGAACAGCGGTGGTTTTATGAACACGCTGAGCAAGGAAAAACTCAACAACAGCATCAGCAGTTTCAAACTGAAAAGAGGATATATGGTGACCTTCTCCACCTTAGCAAGGGGAAGGGGATACAGCCGTTGCTTCATAGCCGCCAACAGCGACTTGGAGATAGCCCAACTGCCCGCAGTCCTCTCGGGCCGTATATCCTCATACCGCATCTTCAAGTGGAACTACAACAGCAAGTCGGGGCTTGCCAACGACACCCGTTCCGACCCCTGCAGCAAACTCAATGTGACCAGTTGCTATTCTTTCGGACTGGGTGAGGACCGCGGTGCAGATACCGAGTGCGTGCCCCACCATATCTATGAGGACTGGCCTTCAGCAAGCGCATGCGGTTCGGTGACCTACTCACCGCATATGAAGACCAACAATGAGCCAGGCAACTCTGCTGACGACCATCCTCAGTCAGTAGATGACATACTTGCCAATTGGGAGAACCTCATGGCGACGGGCATGCGTCTCTGCTCTCCCTCGTCGCACGATGGCAGCCTCAACCACCTCAGGGCATTCATGGACTCCATCGACGCACGAGGATGGCGATGCGACATTCTCGACCTGCACTGTTATTGGCCAGAAGGCAGTTTCAACAACATCAAAGGGTGGGTTGACTCCTACCACCGTCCGGTCTGGATATCCGAGTGGGTGTGGGGAGCCTCTTGGAACAACAATGGTATCTTCGGAGTCGCACAAGGCACATACAGGGACAACCCCACAGCCAGCCAGTTGGCACAGAACAAGACTGCTGTGCAGAACATCTGCGCCAGACTGAACTCATGGGACTATGTCGAGCGCTATTTTTATTGGAACAGTGAGGCCAACTGCTCCAAACTGTACTACAATGGCAAACTGACCCCCGCCGGTGAGTATTATGCCAGCATGAACACAGGGGTGGGACACAACGGAAAATATGATTTTGTACCCACCACCCCCCGTCAATATGGGTTGTCCAAATTCAGTTTCACTGTTGCTGATGGAAAAGCCACGGTCAGATGGCATGATGACAATGGTGAATACAACCAACTCATGGAGTTGCAGCGTAAAGTCGTTGGCGGACAGTGGGAAGTGGTCGCCAACATAGAAATTAGGGAGACTGCGGCCAACTATGTCTATAATGACGAGAATTCCCCAGAGGGAGCCCGCTATCGTGTGCATATCATCGACCTCAACGGCGTGGACCATTTCACCAGCGATGACCTTGATGTGGGTGATGCGGTGACAGATACAGATGGCAACTCCCGATACGCCGGTGGAGACCTTATCGTTAATGGTGATTTCAATATGGGTGCCGCAGGATGGCTTGCAGGAAATGGGACAGCCATCCGTCAACCCTATTTCCAGGTTGTGCCTGTAGGTGGCCATGGTGGAGGTGCATATCTCCAGGCATATGGCTCAGGCAATGCCGACCATTCCGCGTCTGTCAAGAAAGTGGTGGACATCCAACCCAATAAGGACTATGTGTTTACTGTCGCTTGCAGGAATGGCGGCAATTACATCAAGGCATCCCTTACTGCCGACGGGAAGACCGAGTCGAAGGCTGTGGCAACGGCTAAAAACACCAGCGAGTGGCAAAAGCAGACCTTCGTCTTCAACAGTGGAGATTATTCACAGCTCCTCCTGTCGTTCCGACAGCTTAACGCCAATGCACAGCTTGACAAGATAGAACTTCGCCAACTCTTTGCCACCCGTGAGGAAGCTGTGGCAGACGGCGTGGAGAAAATCCGTCAGTCTGCTGTGCTCCTGCATGAATACAACACGGAATTGAAGGAGTTGAATGAAGAACTCGACTCACGCATGAATGCTATTGCGACGAGTGATGAGAGCGCACTTCAAGCGGCTCAGCTTGCTGTCGATGACATGCTGCAGGCTATGGCAGACCATATCACCATCGACTCGCTGATGAATGCAGCAAAAGCTGTATGCGACATGGACTTCAAGGGCAGGGAGAACTTGAAACAAGCGATGACTGCAGCAGAGAATGCCAAGACCTCCGCAGAAATCATCGAGGGCCGTCAGTTGCTCCAAAACACGTTGGAGGAGTTCTACACCATGACGGATGCAGCAACCCAACCCACACAACCTCGTTTCGCATCTACCACAGGATGGGAGGTGAAGGTCGGAACCTACAAGGGTGGTGACCAGCGCACCAATACCGTGAGGGGTAAGACCTGTTGGAATGCTTGGTGGAGCGGACTGAATGCCTCTACTGGAAAGTCCAACACCATGGAGGTGAGGCAGAAATTGAACAACCTGGAGGAAGGTCTCTATGCTTTAGAGTGCAAGGCAACTACAGAGCATTATTGCCTCTCCGACCAACACGGATACATCACCGCAACGGAAACCGCTGTCTCTCCTGCGCTAAGAGCCGACTATTTCGACCTGACCACTGTGGGCAATATCTGGGAAACCCTTACCACCACTCCCGTCTATGTGGAGGAGGGCGGCAGCGTCACCATCGGTTTCGTGGGTTCCAAAAGCGGTGCCATCGACAATGCCTGGCACGCCGTGGGCAATGCCAGCAGCACGGGCGACAAACGAGAGGGATGGTGGTGTGCCACTGATTTCGTGCTGAAGTTCCATCCCCTCAAGAAGATGAGCCTGACACCCGGAGAGTGGAGCACCATCTGTCTGCCATATGCATACAACCGGCCAGAAGGTATGAGATGCTATCGTATAGCCGGTATTCTTGCCGACCATAGCAAGATATGCATTGAGGAGGCAGATGAAATCCAGGCGGGCGAACCATGCATCTATATTGCTGACCAACAGGATGTCGTCTTCTACGAATATGGAGAGAAAGTCAATTCGCCAATTGACTACTCTGAAACAAACAATCTCAGAGGTTTCTTCAAGACAACCGCAAAGGCTCCCAAGGGCAGTTATGTGCTCCGTGACGGTATCTGGTATCAGGTGACCACAGACCGTCCGGCCTTAGGCAACTTCTCGGCCATTATCTACCAAATAGACGGAATGACGGAGCTGGCTTCTTGGGATGGTCTCACCATGCCCGTCAACGACGACCTCAACGGCATCCGGCAAGCCAATGAAGACAATGGCGTTGATGAAGCCCAGGAGAACTACACCCTGGGTGGTCAGCGCACCCACTCACCCCATGGTATATATATAGAGGTGAAGAACAACAAGGCAAGGAAAGTCATCAAACAATAAATAAGTAAAAAACTATCTTTTTAACATGAAGTTCAGGAAAATACTTTTGTTTGCCGTCTTAACAGCCTGCGTGATGCAGACCAAGGCGGAGTGGATTGATGTGACAGACTACTATCTGTCCAATCCGAGATTTGACAACAACCAGACCAGCGGATGGACGTGGACAAGCAATGCGTCATCGCAAAAGGCTGACTATGATTGTTTTGAGTTTTGGAATGGCACATTCGACATGTGGCAAAACCTCGATTTGACAAAGGGGCATTACAGGTTGAGTTTTCAGGGCTATTACCGCTGCGGCGACTATGGCGCTATCTATGATGCCTACCGTTCAGGCTCAGAGGAAATCACGGCTTTCGTCTATTTTAGGGAATCCGCTACTGAAAAAATGGTCCGGCAACCTGTCACAAGTGCCTTTTCCTATTCATTCGACCAAAATGTTTATGACTGTTGGACCAACGACGACCAGCACTATTACCCCAACAACATGGCGGCGGCTGTATCGGCCTTCGCCAATGGTTGGTATGAGAACACGTTAGAGTTTGACGTTGAGGAAGATGGTGCAGTGCAAATCGGACTGATCTGTGAGAGCCAATTGCCGAGCAACTGGTGCATCTTCGACAACTTCAAGTTGGAGTTCGACGGACAGTTGACCATGGCAACAGGCATCAAGGCACAGGCCAACAAGACAGAAATCATGGTGGGGCAGACTGCATCCTGCTGGGCGGAAATCACTCCAGAGAATGCTACATCAAAAAAGGTCACCTGGACCAGTTCCAACATCAATGTGGCTGCGGTCAATGAAGATGGATTGGTCAGTGGAGTAGGGGCGGGCACAGTATCCATCACCGCCACCACTACAGATGGCACCAACTTGTCGGCCTCTGTCCAGATAACGGTGAAAGATTATGACAATGTCAATTGGGTAGATGTCACCAGCCTATTCGTAACCAATCCCAATTTTGACGATGATTCCACAGAGGGATGGACGTGGAACAGCAATGCCTCATCGCAGAAGGCAGAGTTTGGCTGCTTTGAGTTCTGGAACGGCAACTTCCAGATGGAGCAGGAGCTGAAGGGACTGCCACCCGGACCCTATCGGGTCTCAGTGCAGGGATACTACCGAACTGGTGACAACAACGACGCATATAATGCCTATCTTGATGGCAGGGATGTCGTCGACGCCAATCTGAGCGTATACAACAACAATTGGGAAATGTTTATGGTCCCGCTCAAAAACATCTACTCCTGGTCGTTTGCAGAGAATGTGGATGGCTGTTGGTCACCCGGCTGGTTCAGCAATGAGTATTATCCCAACAACATGGCATCGGCAAGCGAGGCTTTCAAGCAGGGGTCCTATTTGAACAGCCTCATCTTTGAGGCAGAGGACAGAGCCATCATCAATATCTCGAATACATCCGCCAAGAATTCCAACTGGTGCATCTTTGACAATTTCAAGTTGGAATTTGGTGGTGAGTTCGTCAAGGTCTCTGGTATCAAAATGAGCATTGCCAAAGATGAGATTATCGAGAGCGAAACGACCCAGTGCACAGCGGTGGTCATGCCGGAGAATGCCCTTTTCAAGAAAGTGACCTGGAAATCCAGCAACGAAAAGGTTGCCAAGGTGGATGAAAATGGCTTAGTGACTGGTGTCGGTGTCGGCATGGCGCTGATTACTGCCACGGCAACAGATGGGTCGGGCGCCAATGGCTCAGTCGTCGTCAAGGTGGTGGCAAACAACATCTCATCGCCCAACGACTTGGTCATCAATGAGATTATGGCTGCCAATGTGGATGAGTTCGTCAGTCTTGCCTTTAATTTTGACGGTTGGGTGGAACTCTACAATCCCACTGCCAATCCGATACGTCTTGGCCAGTTGTATCTCAGTGACGATGCCTCCAACCTGAAACTATGGCATATGCCCGATGGTGTAGGCGTTGTCCCTGCCAATGGGTATAAGGTTGTTTGGCTGGGCAGCAATGATGTGTCATCGCTCTGCGCTCCATTTGAACTGGATGTAGATGGCGGTACGATTTACCTAAGTGATGAGAATGGAAAACTGATAGCAAGTCAGACCTATCCCCAGTCGTTTGAGCGCGTCAGTTATGCAAGAATCCAAGATGGCGGAGATGAGTGGGGGTTCGCCAGTGAGCCGACACCGGGCAAGAGCAACACAGGAAGCAGGTATGCCACTTCTCAACTGGCAGCCCCTGTGGTGGATACCCCTTCGAAGTTGTTCACCGGACAGTTGACAGTGAATGTCACGATACCCTCTGGATGCATCTTGCGATATACAACCAATGGCTCTCTGCCCACCATGACCAATGGCAACACCAGCACTACTGGCCAGTTCAAGGTCCTGGGAACGATGAGTTATCGCTTCCGCCTTTTTGCCAATGGCATGTTGCCATCCCGGGTGACGACAAGGTCATACATCTTTAAAGAAACTGACTATCCGTTGCCGATTATCTCTGTGGTGTCAGACCAAAGATTTCTTTATGGCGACTCCCTCGGCGTGTTGGTCAGGGGCGTGAATGGCAGACCAGGCAACGGACAGGCCTCGAAGTGCAATTGGAATATGGATTGGGACCGTCCGGTCAATTTCTCTTACTTGACTCCCGATGGCGAAATGGTGCTCAACCAGGATGTCAACCTTGAGATGTGTGGCGGATGGAGCCGGGCATGGAGTCCGCATGCCTTCAAACTGAAAGGCAGCAAGGAAATGGGCGGCGACAAAAACCTGCCCTATCCGTTCTTTGAGGACAAACCCTATATCCGTAACCGAACGCTACAGGTGAGAAATGGCGGCAATGACACAAGTTGTCGGTTCAAAGACCCTGCGCTCCAGTATATTGCCCAAACATCAGGGTTGAATATCGAATGCCAGAGTTATCAGCCCGTGCATGAGTTCATCAACGGTCAGTATATCGGTGTGCTCAATATCAGGGAACCCAATAACAAGCATTATGTCTATGCCAACTATGGGTGGGACGATGAGGAAATCGACCAGTTTGAGATGTCGCCCGACTCTGGCTATGTGCAGAAATGCGGAACAGATGAGTCGTTCCTGGAATTGGTAGACCAACTCTCGGTGGATGCTGCCAACAGCGAGACCTATCGGGAGATATGCCAGCTGCTTGATATTGATGAGTACATCAATTACATGGCAACAGAGTTCTATCTCTGCAACTGGGACTGGCCACAGAACAATGTCAAGGGATTCCGCAAGCAGGATGGCGGAAAGTTCCGCTTCGTGCTCTTCGACCTCGATGGGTCGTTCAACAGCGGAGACCCCTTCTCAACATTCATGGGCAAGGAAAATTATACCTTCGACCAACTATATCCTACGTCGCTGGGAAGGAAGAGAGCCCAGATTCGCTTTGTCACTCTTTTCCGCAACCTTCTCAACAACGCAGACTTCCGCAAAAAATTCATTGACTCGTTCTGCATCATGGGAGGCAGCGTCTATGAGGTCAACAGGGCACTCGACATCATCGACAAGTTGGCGAACAGGGCCAATCCAGCAATGAGAATTGAGGGCGGCAGCGTGAACAGCACTGCCAATCAGTTGCGCAACAACCTGCAGTCGAAAATGGAGCAGTCCACCTCCGCTCTCCGCAGTTACTCCACCTTTGGTCTCAACCGCACCGAAGCACAGCGTGTGAAACTGTCAAGCGATGTGGATAATGCCCAACTGATGCTCAATGGTATGCAAGTGCCGACAGGACAATTCAACGGCCGGCTCTTCCAACCTGTCACCCTGAGGGCTTTGGCTCCCGGAGGATATGCCTTCCAAGGATGGCTGAAAGACGGTGGGTCTTCCACAATCGTCGTGGAAAGCGGCTCCACGTGGAAATACTATGACCAAGGTTCGCTCGACGGAGTCAACTGGACCTCTCCTTCCTACAACGAGAACGAATGGAAGTCGGGTAGGGCACCCTTAGGTTATGAGAAGGAGGGCATCCGCACCACACTGGAGTATGGCAACCAAAACAACAAACGCCCCACTGCTTATTTCCGAAAGGCCATCAACCTTGACAAAGGACCTGGAGCAAAAGACCAGATTCAATTCAAGTTCACCATCGACGATGGTTTCATTGTCTATGTCAACGGCTCAGAAGCAGGGCGTTACAACATGCCTTCGGGAAATGTGAGCTACAACACCTTCGCCTCTTCCTATGCACCCTCCAACCCCGATCAGGGAACAATCAGCCTCTCGCCTGATCTCTTCCATAGCGGAAGCAATCTCATCGCAGTGGAGGTGCACAACAACAGCGCAACCTCTACCGACCTGATGTGGGATGCGTCGCTGAGCATCACTTTCAACACCCAGCAGAAGGTGTTCTACTCCACAGAACCAGAAATCAACCTTCCTGACGGTGATGTCACACTGGTGGCATCCTATCGACCGCTGACCGAAGTGGAAATGAAGGATTTGAACATCCATCCCATTTCTGTCAACGAGGTGAGTGCCTCCAACGACTGCTATATCAATGAGTATGGGAAGAAGAACGACTGGGTTGAGCTTTACAATGCCACAGACAAGGAAGTTGACGTGGAGGGTATGTATCTCACCAACGACCTCACCAATCCCACCCTCTATAGGATTACCAAGGGCAATACGCAAGCGAACACCAAGATAGCTCCTCATGGTTATCTGCTCATCTGGTGTGATAAACTGGAGACCACCAACAGTGCTCTTCACGCACCGTTCAAAATCTCTGGCGAGGGTATCATCGCGCTGATGGCAGCCGACCGCAGTTGGGCTGACGTGCTCTATTATGAGGCACATGACGGCAACTCCACCGTAGGACGATTCCCCGATGGTGCCAAGGATATCTATCTGATGGACGTGCCGACGATAGAGAAACCAAACATCCATACCAGTTATATGACTGAGGTGGACCAGACCAATAGCGTGAGAAAGTCTGATCTCGCCATTTCCTCCGCCAATGGATTCCGTATCTATTACGGTTCGCAGCATCTGTTCCTCAGAAGCGAGGAGACAGGAATGGCAACGGTCAACATATTCACAACCGATGGCCGTCTTGTGGAGACTGAGACAGTAAGGCTCATCAATGGCACTGCCCGTCTCGACATCTCGCATCTCGCACCGGGCTTCTATGTAGCTCGCGCTGTCAACGACCAGCATACTCAGGTGGCCTGCAAGTTGATGAAATAAAAAATCTTGGATTCCAATAGTCAGCCTACATAAGTAAGAATGGGGGAGGAGTGATAGGACTTCTCCCCCTTTAACAATCATTAAGGCGGAAAATTCTTTATTCTCAATTATTTTTTATAACTTCGCATCGCAAAATTCAAGAGGAGGGGTCTGTAAGGCACGAAAGCCCCTCAATCAGAAGAGCGTTCTTTGAGATTTGAAAGTATCAAGAGACAGCCAAGAGCTGCCCCAACCGAGCACATAATCGCCACGGTGGGAAAATGATACGAGTTAACAGTTTGATAAACCGATTAATTAAAAAAGATTATGTTAATATTTATTTTATCTTAGTATCAACGTGTTGTGTGATGGTCTTCTTGACTTTCACATCAAACCTTGCTGTCTTTTGTCAACCTCTTGGCGGAAAGGCATTCGAAGCAATTTCTCTCGCACTTCGTATAGAAGTATTTCCTCCCCTCAACACCTTATAATAAAATATAAATCAACTATCCATGACAATTGAAACAAACGGACACAGCTTCACCCTCAACATCGACCCATTCCTCATCTTTCTCTTCCTCGGAGACAAAGTGGACAAAAAAATCGTCAGCGACATCGCCAAACCGAATTTCTCCATCGTAGTAAGACCATCAAACAGTCCGAACAGCAAGACGAAAGAGGGGTATTACGCCATCATCATCCGCATGGACAGCGGCATGGAGGTGGAGCTCAATATGCCGCACCGTGGAGCCAAAATGTTCTATATCCTCACGCTGTTGTGTCAGAAGGTGGTAGGCGGACTGCCCAATAAGTACTTCAAGAACGAGAGGGCTGCCGCTGCCATCACGGCACTCTACGACATGCTATACCGCTCAGGAGGGGAGCAATGGGTGGCCAACTGCGCGGCCCAAAACCACAACCTCTCTACGTTCCGCACACATGCAAAGAACGCTGTGAATGACAACGAGGCTTTGGACAGTGCGCTTCGCTATTGGTGCGGATTTGAGGACGAGAAACGAACTGTCGGCAAAAAACAACTGTCGCTGAGGAGGATACGAATCTCCAATGACCGCATCATCTTCGAGGACACTGCCAACAGCTCTGTTACCTTTGAACAAATCATGGAACAATTGCCGCCATTGGAGGACTTGTTCGGATTCAGAAACAAGACCACGGAGCGCATCCGAGAACTTTGCTTACAAAAGGCAAGCGAAATCTTCTCTCGCGGCTAAACCGCATAAGATTCTCGCCCCCAGCCGCTCGTGGCTTAACCAGTTTAACTGTTTAACTGCTATAATTACTTTAACTGTTTAACTGCTATAATTACTTTCAACTTGTTATAGTAGAATCATTCTTGCTGTTCCTCCAATGGCATCATTACGCCACACTCATATTCGGGTGACATGATGTCAGTTCCCTTGTACCACTCCATAAATGATGCATTGGGGGCGCAGCGGAATTCTGGATGCTTGGGCAGCCACTCCTTGAAAAAGGTCTGGCATTGCTGTTGGAATGCTTTCATGCCACCCTCAAAATGTGTCTTCAACCAATTCCCGCTATGAATGGGGAAGAGCTTCATACCCTCTGGTACAGGTCCACCCTTGTATATGCCACCAATCACGTATGTAAAGGTCTTGTTGTTGCAAGTGCCGAAATTCAACTCGGCACAAGTAGCGCAGTTATGATTAGGGATGTCGCAAGTACAGAGTCCGAACTCTCCGACTCCGTTTTCTAATGCAGCCTGCTGAAAGGTGTCGGGAGCCTTCTTTTCAAAGACTACGGGTTTGATGATTCTTTCTACATACTCATTCCAGAATTTAGGGCATTCTTCCTGTCCCTTGCAGAATGCAATTTCCTTGGCCATGCCGATAATCTGTAAATCTTTTAATGTAATAACCTCGTGTTTCATTTTCTTGTTCTTTTCTGTTTGACGCTTCAAAAGTACATATAGTAGTTGAATGCTCCAAATTTTTGGGACAAACAGTATGAGTATGTGATGAATGGAGGGAAATGATAAAACCCAGTATCATTAGATACCGGGCTTCCTCATCATCCTCTTAAATGTTGTACGCCTGCAGGGGCTCGAACCCTGGACACCCTGATTAAGAGTCAGGTGCTCTACCAACTGAGCTACAAGCGCATCGTCAACAAATCTTTGTTTTCAGATTTGCGGTTGCAAAGGTAGCACTTTTTGAACTTTCCACCAAACATTTTCGGGAAATTTTTCAAAAAAGTGCTTTTTCATCGTGCAATCTTGTTGTTTTCTATTGGTTTTCAATGCCAACCGCCGTTCGCTGACTTTATTCCATCTTGTTATTGCTTGGTGAAAGGCATATGCGCCCTTCCTCTTCAATAATGGAAATCGGTCGCCGAACGGCGGTTGTCGAAAGAATCGTGGTGTTATTTGATCATCTCTACGGAACGGCGGAGGAAGGCAGAAAGTGCTGCACCTTTCAACATGCCATTCTGAAGGAGTGCAAGGTCAATCAACTGATGGATGATGTCGCTGCCCTTTGCATATTCGGCGATAATCTGGTCTTTCTTGTTCTTCTGCTCACTGATGGCGTCCTCTGTGGCCTTCACATCGTCTTTCTCTTCCTGAGTGATTTCCTCAGGCTTTTTCTTGCCTTGTTCCTGGCGGAGGACGGCAAGGCGAGCGTCAAGACCCTTGATTTCAGCAAGGACGGGTTTCAGTGCTTCTGAACAGTTGCCAGTCTCGTCCTCCACCACACGTTTGATGAGAGGATGGTCGCTGTTGAGCACCAAGTTGTAGGAGTCGGGCATCTGACCATAGAATGCCATACCGCTTTGATAGCGGCTGATGTCTTTCATTCGCCGCATATATTCACTCTGGGTGATGAGCACGGGTTGGGCTTCCTCGCCGAGCGACTGAACCTCAACGTAGAAGTTGGCTTTCTCCATCGTGGGCATCTGTGAGCGGAAGGCCTGCGACAATTGGTCGGATTCCTCTTTTGACAGGGCGCTCTCCTTTTGGTCTTCTTTCACGATGAGACGGTCGATGATGTCGGAGTCGACACGGGTGAAGCGGCACTTCTCCAACTTCTGCTCCAGCATGGAGACCATCGGCACGTCAAGGTCACCGTCGAGCAGCAAGACGCTGTATCCCTTCTGCTTGGCAGCCTCGATATAGGCATACTCATCCTCCAAGTTGTTGGCGTAGAGATACACCAGCGTGTCGTTCTTGTCGGTCTGGTTGTCCTTGATGAGTGTGCGGTACTCCTCATAGGTGAAATACTTGCCTTCGGTGTCCTTGAGCAGGGCGAAGTCCTTGGCACGGTCGTAGAAGTCCTCTTGTGACAGCATGCCGTAGTTGATGAATATCTTCAGGTCGTCCCACTTATTCTCAAAATCCTTGCGGTCGTCCTTGAAGATGCTGTTCAGGCGGTCAGCCACCTTCTTGGTGATATAGGTGGATATCTTCTTCACGTTGGCATCGCTCTGCAAATAGGAACGGCTGACGTTAAGCGGAATGTCGGGGGAGTCAATCACACCGTGGAGCAGGGTGAGGAACTCTGGTACGATGCCTTCCACCTGGTCAGTAACAAACACCTGATTGCAGAAGAGCTGTATCTTGTTGCGCTGGAGGTCTAAGTTCGACTTGATGCGCGGGAAATAAAGGATGCCGGTCAGGTTGAACGGGAAATCGACGTTGAGGTGAATCCAGAACAGCGGTTCGTCCTGCATCGGATAGAGCTTGCGGTAGAATGCCGTGTAGTCCTCGTCCTTGAGGGTGCTGGGTGCCTTTGTCCACATGGGCTCGGAGTCGTTCACCACATTGTCTTCGTCGGTATCCTGCATCTTGCCGTCCTTCCATTCGCTCTTCTTGCCGAAGACGATGGGCACCGACATAAACTTGCAATATTTGTTGAGCAGGTCCTGGATGCGCTGTTTCTCAAGGAATTCCTTGCAGTCTTCCGCCAGGTGAAGGATAATGTCGCTGCCTCGGTCGGCTTTCTCTGTCTCCTCAATCTCATAAGCCGGACTTCCGTCGCAACTCCATTTCACAGCCACGGCGTCTTCACGATAACTGCGGGTCACAATCTCCACGCGGTCGCTCACCATGAAGGCACTGTAGAAACCCAAACCGAAATGACCGATGATGGCATTGGCATTGTCCTTGTACTTGTCCAAGAAGTCGGTCACGCCCGAGAAGGCAATCTGGTTGATGTATTTGTCAATCTCCTCGGCTGTCATGCCGATACCTCGGTCGCTGATGGTCAGCGTACCTTTTTCCGTGTCGATGGAGATGCGTACAGACAGGTCGCCCAATTCTTCCTTGTAGTCGCCTCGCTCTGCCAAAGTCTTCAACTTTTGTGTGGCATCAACGGCATTAGACACCATCTCGCGGAGGAAAATCTCATGGTCGGAATACAAAAACTTCTTGATGACGGGGAAAATGTTCTCTGTGGTTACCCCAATGTTACCTTTTTGCATGATGTTTTTATTTAAATGTTTATTTGATATCTCTTGATGGATTTTGAATTCATGGAATGGATTGCAAAAAGTGTGCCAAAAGCAATCTGTCGGGGTTTAACTTGAATGAAATAACCCAAACACGGATAAAGACCCTACAGAATCGGAATTGTTTTTGTAGAACGAATTTGTTCCGCTATTGTCTTTGCCTATGAAAAACTATCGGGTGCTTACCGAAGTTGGCGTCTCCCCATTCCCATCCTTCCAGTTCCAATAGATTGTCAGTAATCTTGGCTTTCATTGTCACCCCTTTCGGAAGGATGGTGGGGTCGAAGTCAGCTATCATGGGATTATTGCAAAATCCCTCGTCGGCGGTAAAGCCATTGCCATATTTGTAAATCGTCACTTGAGCATCATTTTTTGAATAGCTCACCGTATAGGCAAATGAATAATAGTGCTGACCGTCAAGCATCAAGTAGCCAGTTTGGTCTGAACGGAATACCCAAGTACAATAACTTTCGCCCGTGGCATAGACACAGTCGATGTAACCGCCTTTCCATTTACCAACAATGCTGTTGGAGGCATCAGGTTGTGGAGTGCCATATTTTGCCCCTTTGACAGATTTCTCGTCGTAGTCGTATGAGGTAATGGCACGCCAAGGATAGTTGACGAAGTAATTCGCTCGATTGAACGTCTTAAAACCGTCTCTGCTTCGCGCCAAATAGTCTATGGTGTCGCCCGCCTCAAAATAGCATTTGTATTCATAGGAACTTGGGTCGGTGTAGTCTGTCACCTCATATTTGAATTCGTCAATGGTGATGTCCTTTCTACCGTCATTATAGGTCTTTTCTGTAATCAGCCGTCCTTTGCCGTCATCCTCAAATTTGCAGATTTCGGTAATGCTGAATGGAAAATTGGGGTAGAGCTGTAGGACATCAGTAGCATAGCCGTCTGTTGTCGAGTATGTCAAGTGCTGCCAGTCATTGCACCACATTCCCACCAAATCGTTTTTTGCGCCAGTGTTATCTTTGATGATTTCCCCCTTAAGGATCAGAATACATTCTGTATTCTTTTGCTCATTAATGAATGCAACATATTGGTCTGGTGGGTATTGGTACAAATTGTAGTTCTCGCCTGATTCATGGAAGACACCATAATCCTCATTTTGAAGCATCGAAAGCAGATGATATACGGTCTCACCCTTCCATTTGGTGCGGAATACCTTGGTAGGGAATGCGATACCCCACATCCGGATAGTTTCTTTCATTCCCTGTGGTAGATCTTCAAATGAAACATGGTTGACCGCCTTGCCACTCAGAGGATAGACATAGCTGATGCTATTGTAGTAGTCTGTAATATCAAGCAGTTTTATTCTCTTTCCATTATACCATTCATAATCACCCACGACTATCGTTTTACCATCTATACGTTGCGGATTGTCTATTTGTTGCTGAGTATTTGTTTCATCGTCATCTTTGTTGCAAGTCGTTAACAACATTGCAAGACAAGGAAAGATGAGCAACTTTATCCATATACAGAAGAATTGATTCCTTTTCATTTCTCAATTATTTATAGCTTCAATTGTTTCTATAGTTAGAAACGTTGTTTTTTGAATAAATTGCATAGTTATAAAGAATTTATTGTAAATAGACAGGAAATAAATCTCTTGAGATGGGTAAGATAAGGTCGCCATCCTCGTTGATGTTGGACGTGTCAGCCGAAAAAGATGCCAACCTATAATGATGGCGGAAAAGTAAAAATGTATAATTATATTTGTTAATAATGTCTAAAATTGATGTGTATATGCAAGAAATGAGGGTTGATTTACATTATATAAGTGTATGCGTGTTGGAAGTATCGGTATTTTTGACTATATTTGCAAAGTGAAAATCTGCGGTTGTTCTTGCGAGTTAACCAGATGGATGGCCGTGGTGAGATGACAAACACGTTTCCAGACATTAAAAACAGTAGATAAATATCAATCAGCATATACTTACATTAAGTATCATAGAATAAAAAGATTTCAATAGGTAGTTTTTTTAAAAGGTAAAGCCCCGGCAACAGTAGTGATACTATGTGCCGGGGCAATTTTGTTGGGTAACGGGTGACTTATTTCTCTGGTATGTTCTTCAGGATTTCAATCAGATGGTCCCACACCATCTGTACGGTGGGTATCAGAAGGCGCTCGTCGGGTGTGTGTACTCCGCGAAGGGTGGGACCGAATGACACCATGTCCATATTGGGATAGCGCTCGGAGAACAAGCCGCACTCCAGGCCTGCGTGGATGCCGAGCACCTTGGGGTCTTTGCCGAATAGTTTCTTGTAGGTGTCCACCACAATCTTGGTCAGTTTGCTGTTGGGGTTCATCTTCCATGCGGGATAGCCGTCGCTCTGCTCCACTTCGGCACCTGCCAACTGGAACTGGGCCTTCACGGTGTTGGCCATGTTGCGCAGGTTGCTCATCACATTAGAGCGCTGGCTGGCTACCACAGCAACGTCATCGGCAGAGGACTGCACGCTGGCGATGTTGCTGCTTGTCTCCACAAGCCATGCTATCTCCTCGTCTTGGCACATTGACAGGATGCCGTTGTCCAATGCTTGAAGTGAGCGGATGAGAGAGGTCGATACCGACTGTGGCAGCACAGCCTCGGCTTCCGCGCTTTCCATGGCAAACTCCATCGATGTGTCGGTGACATGGAATTCTTCCTCTACCTCGCTGATGAAGATGTTCCATTGTGCCTTCACTTCTTCCTTCTTGTCGGCAGGCACGCTGAATACGACAACACCGTCTCTTGGAATGGCATTGTGCATCTTGCCTGAGTTCCATTGGGCCAGGCGCACACCAAATTTCTCGTCAATTATGTAGAGGAAGCGTGCCATGATTTTGATGGCATTGGCGCGCTTTTTATTGATATCGTCGCCAGAGTGGCCGCCACAGAGTCCCTTTAAGGAAGCCTTCAGGAAGAATTGTCCGGCGGGAGCTGCCTCACGGGTGAATCTGAAATGGGCATGGGTGGTGATGCCGCCTGCGCACGACACGAAAATCTGTCCCTCGTCCTCTGAGTCAAGGTTGATGAGCATATCGCCGCTCATAAAACCTGATTCCAGTCCGAATGCGCCGGTGAGACCGGTCTCCTCATCCACGGTGAAGAGGCATTCGATGGGACCATGGCAGATATCGTCGCGTGCAAGGATGGCCAGTTCGATGGCAACGCCGATGCCGTCGTCGGCACCAAGAGTCGTGCCTTTGGCCTTCAGCCATTCACCGTCGACGTAACTCTCGATTGGGTCATTCATGAAGTCAATCTCATGGTCCACCAACTTGTCGCACACCATGTCCATGTGGCTTTGGATTACCACCGTCGCCCGGTTCTCATAGCCAGGTGTGGCGGGCTTGCTGATAAGCACGTTGCCTGTTGCGTCCACCTTGGTTGTAAGACCGTGCTCCTTCCCGAAGGAGGTCAGATAGGCAATCATCTTCTCCTCATGCTTGGAGGGGCGGGGAATGGTGTTGATTGTCGCAAATTGGTCAAATACACGTTGAGGGGTCAGTTCCGTCTTTTCCATGTTGTTCTTTTTTTGTTGATTATTCTTGTGTGTGATAAATTTCCGTGCTTTTTTTTGAAAATGTGCCCGAATTGTATTAACTTTGCCGCGTAAAGGCCGCATGTGTGTGAGGAAGGGCTCATTTGTGTCGGCAAAGATAGAAAAAATGATTGAAACTCTATTATTAAGCGTGTTAATAATTGCTATCGCTGCAATATTGCTTGGCGTGAAAGTGATTTTCCGAAAAAACGGAACCTTTTCTTCCATGCATATCCACGACAGTGAGGCTATGCGGGAAAGAGGCATTCATTGCGTCATCGACCAGGACAGGGAGCAAAGAGGCAAAAAACAGGCTGTAAGAGAAATGAGCAAATAATTACAATTGTCTCAATATGGATTGGAAAGAACTTCAACGATACATTGTGCCGGGACTTGTCTTCCTGTTCATCATCGTTCTGATATGGTGCTTCTTCTTCTGATCACAGGGAGGCTTTAGCCAAAATGGCATACTGAGGCTGGCAAACCAGTCTTGGTTAAGTTTTATGGTATATTCAACAAACCAATAATATTCAATGAACAAGAAAAATCTTTTCCGCTCACTGACAGTTGTGGCCATTGCCGCCATGACACTGAGCGCATGCAACAACAACTCTGGCAAGATGGACGAGAAGCCCGCTGCCGCCCAGCCCGCTGCTCCAGGCAGCCTGAAAATCGCTTTTATTGAGGTCGATTCCATCATGACCCAGTATAACTTCTGCAAGGATTATTCCAAGATTCTTGAGAAGAGGGGCAACAATATCCAGAGTTCACTTGCTTCGATGGAGCGCAACCTCGAGGCTGCCATCAAGAATTTCCAAAACAAGGCTCAGAACAATGGATTCAAAAGCCAGAGCGAGTATGAGAGTCAGCAGGCTGCCATCCAGCGCCAGCAGGAGCAGTATGTTGCTGCTCGCGACAGACTCGCCGGTGAACTTCAGAGCGAGACCGATAAGTTCAATGCCGCATTGCACGACAGCATCGAGCATTTCATCGCCCAATACAACAAGGACAAGAAGTACTCGCTCATCCTCACCAAGCAGGGCGACAACATCCTCTATGGCGACAAGTCGCTCGATATCACCAATGAGGTGGTTGCTGGCCTGAACAAAGCATATAAGTCGAAACCGAAAGAGACAGAAAAGAAGTAATCGACTACTTTTACGATACAATAGAAGAGACGTCACATCGTGGCGTCTCTTCTTATAAACACGATATATACCATGACACGGAAACAGCGTTACCAATACATCCTCGACTATTTTAGAAAGGAAAAGCCAGAAGTCACGTCGGAACTGCAATTCACTACGCCGTTCCAACTGTTGGTGGCAACCATTCTCAGTGCGCAGTGCACCGACAAACGCATCAATGAAGTGACACCAGCGCTTTTCTCTCGCTTCCCCGACGCACAGACGATGGCGATGGCCGATGAGGATGAGATTCTCCATTATATCAGCAGTGTGTCATATCCCAATTCCAAGACCAGGCATCTGCTGGCCATGTCACAGATGCTTGTCAGTGACTTCAATGGCGTGGTGCCTTCCGACCCGGCGATGCTCGTCAGACTCCCCGGAGTGGGGAGAAAGACGGCGAATGTCGTACAGGCGGTGGCTTTCGGAAAAGCGACTATGGCGGTCGATACCCATGTGTTCAGGGTAAGTCGTCGGCTGGGGCTGGTGAGGAAATCCGATGACACTCCGTTCAAGGTGGAGAAAGAACTGATGCGGCACATCCCCGAGGAGGATGTGCCGCGAGCCCACCATTGGCTGTTGCTGCATGGCAGGTATGTGTGTACAAGCAGGGCGCCCCACTGCGACAAGTGCGAATTTCAAGACTTCTGCCCCAAACTGATGGAGAATGACAAATTAGGCAGATAAGGCCTCTTAGTTGAAATGCAGCCTGTCTGTTTGAGTTTTCCCTGAAACGATTTATCTGAAACTGCGCTTGATTTTGTCCACGTAGGCATCGATGACAGCGACAGCGGTGATGCTCACCACATCGCGCACGCTGCTGCCATAGTCGGCAAAATGGATGGCTTTATTCAAACCCATCTGGATGGGACCGATGATTTCAATGTCGGGTTCCAACGCCTGTATCATCTTGTATGAGGAACGCGCACTCGTCAGGTTGGGGAAGATGAGTGTGTTCACGTCCATGCCTTTAAGCCGGTTGAATGGATATAAGGTGTCGCGAAGCTCACGGTTGAGGGCAGTGCTGATTTGCATCTCACCATCGATGGGCAGGTCGGGCATCTCAGCATGAATCTTTGCCACTGCTTCCCGCACCTTCTTGCTGCCATCCGACTGGTCGCTGCCGAAATTGGAGTGGCTGATGAGGGCGATACGGGGGCGCTCGTTGAAAAACTTCACAGCCGTGGCGGCAAGTTTGGCGATGTCGACCAACTTGTCTGTATCCGGGTTGTTGTTGATGAGCGTATCTGCAACAAAGAGGAGGCCGCGCTGGGAGTTGATGATGTGCATTGTTCCGAAATTCTCATATTCGGGTCGCACGCCGATGATTTCCTTTACTACCTTCAGTGTGTTGGAGTATTTGGTGTAGAGTCCGGTGATGAATGCGTCGGCCTCTCCGGTCTCCACCATCATCATGCCAAAATAGTTGCGCTCAAACATCTTGTCGTTGGCTTCCTCAAATGTGTAGCCGTCGCGTTGCCGCTTCTCGGTGAGGATGCGTGCAAAACGCTCGCGGCGC
>JAGCXX010000122.1 GCA_017961115.1 Prevotella sp.
CCAACTCGCAGAGCAGCAGAGCGAATACACCATCATGTTCCTCTACAACGAACTAGAAGACTTCCGCATAACCACGACCATCCACCGCAAGACACTGCCCGAAGCCATCCGGCAGATGATAGGATTCTATCCCATCCGCGTCACGACAAGCAAAGACGAGGGCGGAAAGAAGATTTTCGTGGAGTGTACCCACAAGACCGACCGCCACCTGACGGGTACCATCATTGACGAACAAGGCCTGCCCGTGGCTTACGCCAATATCGCTGTCCTCAATCCTACCGACTCCACCCTGCTTGGTGGCGGTGTATCGAATGAGAGCGGATATTTCGCCATTCCCTACGAGCAATCAATTGTCCTTGCACGAATCTCATATGTTGGTTACAAGATCATCTATAAAATGTGTGAACAGCCAGAAATAGGAACCATCAGGATGCTTCCCGACAACTATACACTGAAAAATGTGACGGTGAAAGGCTATAAACCGACAATGAAGATGATTTCGGATGGTATGGAGATAGACGTGCAGAATACACTATTGGCTGATGCCGGATCTGGACTGGACGTGCTCTCGCAACTGCCCCGTGTCAATGTCACTGCCAATGGCTCTGTGGAAGTGTTCGGCAAAGGCAGGCCTGAGATATACATCAACGGCAAGAAGATGCGCAACAAGGGAGAATTGGAACAACTGTCATCGAAAGAAATCAAGTCGGTGGAGGTCATTACCATGCCTGGCGCAAAATATGATGCACAACTTGGTTCCGTCATCCGTATCAACACCATTAAGCGCCGTGGAGATGGATTCAGTATCTATAGCATGGCGAGAGGAACTTACTTTCATGAGTTCGGCAATGCTGTTGGCGTGTCAATGACCTATAGGAAGAGCGGACTGGAAATGAACTTCTACCCCTATTTCGTCAACAACTACATTGGAGAGGATAATCATTTCAGCAGCACACTGCATATGAATGACCATGACACGAAGACCATGCAACATGGATTGTTCAAAGACCGCACACAATCCTTCGTCCCCGACTTCAAACTCAGTTATGACTTCGATGCCAACCATTCTATCGGAGCCTCCTACAGATACCAGAAAACAGTAAAGTATAACGGTCAGCAAACGTCTGACTACACCGTTTATTACAATGACAAGGAGCAAGGCTCGGTGAAGTCAAACGACACACGCGACTGGGATGTGGTCTATCACAATGCCAACGCTTACTATACTGGCAAGGTGGGTGGTTGGGACCTCAATGCCGATGGCTCGTATGTGCATACAATTGTGGATAGAGGACAACTCATCCGAGAGAACAGCCAGGAGTACGACAGTCGCATCATCCATACCAGTTCCACCCAAGACAGCCGTCTGTATGCCGGCAAACTGATCGCAGCCTATAAACTTCCACATGGGGAATTCTCATTCGGAACAGAATTGACCTATTCACATGTGAATGCCGACAATCATAATCCTGAAGGTTATATTACCGAGTCGGACAACGAAATCAAAGAACACAATTATGCGGGCTTTGCCTCATACAACCAGCAGTTCGGGCATTGGTCATTAGAGGCTGGAGTACGCTATGAATACGTACATTCCGACTACTATAACTATGGCGTGCTGGACAATGATATCAGCCGCCGCTACAACGGACTGTACCCCAATCTCTCAGCATCGTGGAACAAAGGCAAGTGGGGCCTGCAGTTTGCTTATTCAAAGAAAACACGACGACCAAGTTACGGCCAGTTACGCAGTTATCAGCAGTATGACAACCGCTATGTTTATGAGGGCGGAAATCCCGAATTGCAGCCTGCCATCTACCACACGTTGGAGACTATGCTCAACTGGCAATGGGTCAATTTCACCCTCAGTTATCGGTATCAGAAAGACTTTATGCTGTGGAAGAACGACCTCTATGGCACACAGGAAATAGCATACGCCACATTTATCAACATCGACCACAAGCAAGAGGTCGTCGCATCGCTCGTGCTGCAACCCAAATTCGGATGGTATCGTCCGGAACTCGAACTGGGATATATCCATCAGTTCTTTGATGCCAAGAAATATGGTTATGTCACCAACCTACGACGTCCGGCCATCACAGTTACCCTAAACAACAGATTTGTCATCGACAAGTCCTGCTGGATTGGACTGCGCGGACGCTACGTCTCAAGCCATGACAACGTGTCACAGGAAATAGATGGTTTTTGGACATTCAGCGCACAAGCCTATAAGAGTTTCTTTAATGGGGCACTTGCCTTTAACCTCACCATCAACGACATCTTTAACAACAACTTTGAGAAGTGGAAGATGCGTACACATAGTGTAGAGATCAGCAAGGACTGTAATAACCATAGTATGACGCGTGGCATCAGCCTGCAAGTGACCTATAACTTCAATACCACCCGAAGTAAATACAAAGGCACAGGTGCCGGCAATGCTGAAAAGAATCGATTATAAATCTCTCTCGTTTTAAGGGGCAGTCGTCGGCCTTGTGCCGATGCTGCCCTCATTATTAGAATTCCTTGACATCTTGATACGCAGCAAAAAGCAACAAGAATCACGATTTAGAAATTATTAGTGCATAGTGATGCCATCCTATATTTCATCAATTTGAAAGAAAACACCATATTAAATTATAAGTTTGAAAAAAAACAGTATCTTTGCAAATGGTAAGGCGACATGGTCGTTGTAAGTAATAATATAATAAAGAAAACAAGCCCGATATGAAAAGAATACTGTTGTTGCTGGTGTTCAGCGCATCGCTGTTCACAGCATACTGCCAGAATCTGAAAGAATTGGAGACCATTCAAAAGGGATGGTCGAAAAAGGTCATCACTGGTGTGAAAGACGGGAATATCTTCTCCTTGCTCACCGCTTTCAACAAGATGTGGCCTACAGAGCCCGGCACAGCCATCCTGACCGATGGCGAGAACCCTGCAGCACAAGAAGACTGCTACCAATTCGAAATCGACCGCCCCAACGGCTACGTGAGCGCAGTGGAGTTGGGTGACTTCGGACAGGACCTTTCCGCATGTGTGTGGCGTCGTTCCAACGGCCATAGGCTTTTTGCCGTGATGTTCCGTCAGTCGATAGGCGTCTATCCTTATTCTATCGTCCTCTTCTACGACTACGACAATTCCAAACGCACACTCACACCCGAGCGCCATCCGCTGACGGACTTCAGGTCTGCCTATCCACTTGGCGAATCTGTTGATGCCGTGTTTGTTGAACTCCCGCGTGTTGGCAAGGACGTAGTTGTGAGCGAATATATCTTGCCTTGGGGATGCTCCATCAAGCACACCTACAAATGGGACGGTATGAAGCCACATTGGTATTCCTCCACCATAGAGCATCTCGATAAGATGGAGAAGATATACAACGACCAGTATGAGTTGTCAGAGCAAATCAACTTCACCAAGTATTGCCTCCATGACTTCGATGAGGACCACAATCCCGAACTTTGGCTTTTCTCCGACAACGATGACTACCAGGCCATCTACAGCATCAGGCATGAGAATATCCAGATGCTCTCGTCAACCTATTACAAGACTCAGTTCTCTTTCTTCCCCGACGCTGCTGCCATTTGTTCTTCAGGCGGATGCGGAACCGGCTGTATGCGTGCCGATTTCGTGGTGCTGAAGGACAGCAGTCCGCTCTATCGTTTCGCCGACCAACAGGACTGGGACAACACGGCAGACAACATGGTGAGCACATATTTCAAGGACGGTGTGAAACTGTCAAAAGCAGAAGGCGAGCGCATCATGGAACGCTTCAAAAACCCTGTTGAAATTGAGCCCGACAAGCGCGATATGACACCATAGCATAATGGCATTATATAGGAAGCGGGTATCCCGTTATTAACATTGCTGGCAGATGATGAAAAAAATGATGCATCAAAATTTATTGAATAGATGAAACAGAAGAGATTATTTTCAATTCTTCTTGCGCTTCTACCCCTTACGGCTTTTGCACAGGAAGAGCGTATCGACACGGTCATACCGAAGTTTCTCTCAAATGGCTATTTCTTCCGAGAAATGCCTCAACTGCCCGATGGCGAAAAAACAATATCGCGGTTGAAAGATAAGGAAGGCAACAGTATCATGGTCATCAACGTCGATGCCACACTGCCCAAGTCGGTCATCCGCAAGGCCATTCCCCGCGAGCAGGTTCACAACGCCGACCAATTTTTGAACGGTCTCAACATCATGGCCACGATGAAGGAACTTACACAGGTTGGCGTGAAGCCCGACGGCACTTTCTATTCTCCCCAACCAGGCGAATTGTTTCCATCGTTCTCCGAAAAGGATATGGAGGGTAACACATGGACGAACGACAGCATCCGTGGCCGTGTCATGGTGCTCAACCTGTGGTATTCCGGCTGCGGCCCATGTCGTGCCGAAATGCCCGAACTCTCCACATGGAAGGAACAACTGCCCAACGTGATGTTCCTCTCTGCCACCTTCCACGATGCAGAAACGGCGAAGCGTATCACAGACAAGCACCACTTCACGTGGACACACCTCGTCGAGGCAAAGGACATGATGTCGTGGATCGGCACAGAGGGCTTTCCCTTGACCATCGTTGTTGACAAAAAAGGCATCGTGCGCTATGCCGTACACGGCACTAATGAGACAACACGCGAAAAACTATTAACAACCATCAAAGAGGCAGAAGCGGAATGAAAAAAGCTGTCGTAATTTGCTATTTGTTATGAGGTATTGGGTCATTTCATTACTCTTTCTTAGTATCTGTCTGGGAACATACGCACAAAAGAAACCTGTGAGCGTGATTATAGTCGCTGGACAGTCGAACACTGATGGACGGGTGAGCAACAACGACCTTCCCGACTATATCAAGAAGAATGGCTACAGGCACTGCCTTTGGTCGTATGGCAGCGACACCATTTCGGGCAGTGGCCGTTTCGAGCGGTTCTGGCCCCGTGTGGCAAGACCCGACAACAAAGAGCGGTGGGGGTATGATGCCGTGGTCTACTATCTTATCGACCAACACGCCAAACGTGATTTCTATATCGTCAAGGAGTCACTGGGCGGTACGGCCATCGACACTGCATGTGTGAGCAACAATGGGATGTACTGGAGCGCATCTCCCGAATACTTAGCATCCAATGCCGCCGCCGACAAAGGCGGTAAGTCGTTGTTGAAGGCTTTTACGGAGAACATCGGAGCCTGCATCGACAATGAGCTATCCCTCCACAAGGTCGGATTTGAGATAAAAGCCTTCCTATGGCATCAGGGGGAGAGCGACAAGAAAATGGCCTCCCACTATTATGATAATCTGAAAGCCGTGGTCGCCTATGTCCGCAACTATCTCATGGAGAAGACAGGTGACATGCGCTATGCACATCTACCCTTCATCTGCGGCTCATTCTCCAAACAAAGCCATGACCGCAGCGAGGAAATCGTCAAGGCATTATACCGTCTGGCGGAAGAGGACCCCAATTTTCATGTTGTGGACGCCAGTGACTTAACCCTACAGCGTGATCAATTGCATTTCGACGCCCGAGGTGCTGAACTGTTGGGTAAAAGGGTTTATGAACGGCTGATTAAAGTAGCTGGCAAAATCAAGTAATCTGTATGGCGGTCAATGTAGATAGTAAATCATTCCGACAGTGCTGCTCTCGTCATTTGTAAATGTACCACTTAAACTCCATTGAATTGGT
The DNA here is from genome assembly GCA_017961115.1 of Prevotella sp. Taxonomy (GTDB): domain Bacteria; phylum Bacteroidota; class Bacteroidia; order Bacteroidales; family Bacteroidaceae; genus Prevotella. The sequence goes on from JAGCXX010000122.1 coordinate 5,682, forward strand.
CCTGGCGCCTGGGAAAAGATAAAAAATACAAGTTTTCCCTCATTTTTCTCTTGCCTGTCCCACAATATGACACAACATGGTCTTACCTTTGCTCACATCAATTAAATATCGACAATTAAATATCGACGATTATGAGCAAGAATATCTTTTCTGTAGACTATGAAATCTACAACGTGAACACCAATGAGACCATCGACCGCAGAAGTATGGAGGTGAGGGTGAGTGACAAGCAACTCAGGGAAATTGCCCAAGTAATGGAAAACAACGGGGGCTATGCGCCAGAATTGTCCGTATTTCAACACATATATAATTACCTGTGTGAGGAATGCATCATGGACTACCAAGAGAATTACGCACCTGATGATGACGAGTTCTGGGAGAATCACACCGTCGACCCTAGTGAAAATCTACCCGACGAGTTGCTGGAAGCTGCCGAGAAATACGTCAAGTACAAGGAGGTGAACATCATCTACTACTACGAGGAGGACGGAGAGGAGAAAACCGGCAATGCCCTTGTCCAGTTGCCAGTCGCCACATACCAGGCCATGGTCGAAGCAGCCAAGACAAAGCTGTCGGAGAAAAATGACTTCGCACACTTGAAAGAAGCTTGCCCAAAAGTCTTCGACGAAGTCCTACGGCTCGTAACCAACGAAGCAGTGAATGTAAAAACCTCCTTCATCTTGAAAGAGTTCCCTTATCAGGTGCTAGAACAGGCCATGACATCTATGTGATGGTATCCATATGACAATGAGAGAATGTTAGAAAGAAGACTTGCTCGGCGCATGGTCAAGAAACTGTTGACCATGCAATTCTCAGAAACGATGCTTCGCTGAGTTATACGGACAACATGCTGAAAATTACATGGGACACTGTTTGCGGTATTGGCTTTGCCATTCCTCTGATGATAATGGTTGGGCTCCTTTTTTCTTTGGGCTCATATTTGATTTTGTTGCCGCATTATTGGGCCATTCCGTTGATTCAATCATTATTGCTCATTATTGGCTGTCTGATAAGCAGTCGGTTGCTTGGAATGAAACTTGCACCGATGACCGGATTGCTGGGAGCCAGCATACCGTTGGTGGCGTTTATGGTCAACTTTGAAGTGTCGCCCATATTCGAATTTGGCTGTGCTATGGTAGTTCTGACAATCGTTGCCGCAGTGACCATTACAGCCTTTGGGTTTTTACTTAAAGTGAACAATTTGCAGCAATATGAAAGAGCTTGACCCCTTGCTGCACAGTCAGTTGCGGTTGGCAGTCATGTCTATCCTGCTGAGCCTTGAGGAAGCCGACTTTGTCTACTTGAAAGAGAAGACAGAATCGACTGCGGGTAATCTTAGTGTGCAACTGGAAAAACTCTCATCTGCTGGCTACATATCAAAAACAACAGATGGTTCTGGGTCAAAGCCACGAACCATTTGCAGGATGACGGATACAGGCCGTGAAGCAATGAGAGCGTATGTTGATACACTGAAGACCTATTTTAATGGCCTTTGAATTCTTTTTCTGTCATAGAAATCGGCGGTGGCAGTGAAGAAGACGTCACTGCTGGAATTGAGTGCTGTCTCCACAGAATCCTGCACGACGCCGATGATGAAGCCAATCGCTACAGCCTGCATCGCCACATCGTTGCCGATGCCCAGAAACGAGCATGCCATCGGGATGAGCAACAGCGAGCCACCTGCCACTCCCGATGCGCCACAAGCACCTAATGTGGAGATGACACCAAGGATGAGGGCTGTCATGAAGCCAACATCAATCCCCATGGTATGTGCTACAGTCAGCGTCATTACGGTGATGGTCACAGCAGCCCCATTCATGTTGATGGTAGCCCCCAGAGGTATACTTACAGAATAGAATTCCTCATTGAGACCCAAATCTTTGCATAAATTCATATTAATGGGGATGTTGGCTGCTGAAGAGCGGGTAAAGAAGGCGTTGATACCACTTTCCTTCAGGCAGGTGAACAACAGAGGATAAGGATTACGCCTCAGCAACAGGAATGAAATCAGCGGATTGGATATCAGGGTGTTTACCAGCATGCATCCAACAAGCAACAAGATGAGGTGTCCGTATGTGGTGAAAACCTCAAGTCCGCTTTCTGACACAGATGCGAACACCAAACCTAAAATTCCGAAAGGAGCAAACTGTATAACCCATCTCACTGTCTGTGAAATGACTTCAGAAATATCATGAATGACATCGATAGTTTTCTTGCTAGCTTTCTTCTTGAGCGCCAGTCCAAAGACGATAGCCCAGAACAAGATACCGATATAATTTGCCGTTGTTGTGGACAAGAGCGGATTAGCCACCATATTCGTAAGTAAGTTGGTGAACACATCGGCGAGTGCGCTTGGAGGCTGTCCTGTAGCGACATCCCTCAGTTGGATGGTTGCGGGGAAAAGGAAACATCCTGTAACCGCCAGCAAGGCAGCAATAAAAGTACTGAGCAGATATAATGTCACGACGGTACGGAACCTTGGTCCGAGTCCTCCTCCCGCTTTGGCTACCGCCGACATGACAAGAACCGCCACCAATACAGGTGCGATGGCTTTCAGTGCGCTGACGAAAACCATTCCCAAAATTCCGATAAACGTCCATTGAGGAGTGGCGATTCCCAATACGGCACCGATAATAAGTCCAACGAAAATACGCAGCACGAGACTTGTTCCCGTCCATTTCTTGATGATTGCAGAGAGTACTTTTCCCATCACATAAGTTGGTTTGCATGCAAAGATAATGCAAAATAACGAAATAATGATGAAAAAACAAATACATTTGATTTTTACTCGTTTAATCAGATTTTTGCACTATCTTTGCACGTGAAATAGATATAGAGGTATCATGTCTTCAAATGAACCCATGAATCAGGATTCTGAGAATCAGGTGAATGCCCGGAGTCAGGTAAGTGCCTTTGCCCGTGTTGATGGTGCAAAGTTAGGTGTGTTGTGGATTATCAGTTTTGCTTTGTTTGTCGGCAATTTCCACTACCCTATCTGCGGGATATTCTGGACAGCGACGATGGTCTACACCCCATTTTATGTGGCTATCCAGACCAAGAACTACGCCAACCGAGTGTGTGAAGGCAGAATTAGTTATTTTCATGCCTATCTCCACTCCATGCTCACGGTATTCCATGCCTCACTGATACTCGCCATCGTTCAGTGGGCCTATTTCCAGTATTTCGACCATGGTCTCGTCATTGAGCAATATCTGTCGCTGCTCAACGACAAGGATTTGGCCGAATCCTATAGCAAAATGGGGTATTCCAAGGACATCATCACCCAAATGAGTGAACAATTGCGCAAGATGCGCCCGATAGACCTTGCCATACAATTATTATGGACAAACATGGTTGCTGGTTTGATTATGAGTCTGACAACAGCCCTCTATGCAAGTATCAACCGGCGTGTGAAATAACAACATCAAATGAAAAAAATATCAAGCAGTCCGCTATTGGACATATCAGTCATCGTTCCCCTCTACAATGAGGAAGAGTCACTCCCCGAACTCTATTCATGGATAGAACGTGTGATGGAAGAGCATGGTTTCAGTTTTGAGGTGCTTTTCATCAATGACGGTTCAACCGACCATTCCTGGGAAGTAATCGAGGAACTCTCGGCCCGTTCGGAGCATGTACGCGGCATCAAGTTCCGACGCAATTATGGCAAGAGTCCCGCCTTGTTCTGTGGTTTCAAAGAAGCTGTTGGCGATGTGGTCATCACCATGGACGCCGACCTTCAGGACTCCCCTGACGAGATACCTGAGCTTTATCGCATGGTCAAGGTCGAGGGATACGACCTGGTGTCGGGCTACAAGCAGAAGCGCTATGACCCCTTGTCGAAGACTCTTCCCACCAAACTGTTCAATGCCACTGTGCGCCGCATCAGCGGTATCAAGAATCTCCATGATTTCAACTGCGGTCTGAAGGCCTACCGCCATGAGGTGGTGAAAAACATTGAGGTGTATGGGGAGATGCACCGTTTCATCCCCTATTTGGCAAAGAATGCTGGTTTTGACAAGATTGGTGAGAAAGTGGTGCACCACCAGGCCCGCAAATACGGTAAGTCGAAATTCGGTCTCAACCGATTTGTCAACGGCTACCTTGACCTGCTGACCCTCTGGTTTCTTAGCAGTTTCGGCCGCAAGCCCATGCATGTGTTCGGTTTTCTGGGCACTATCATGTTTTTCATCGGCTTTGTTGCTGCCATCATCATCGGTTCGAACAAACTGATAGCCCTTGCCCACGGTGTGCCCCAGCGTCTAGTGACCGACTCCCCCTATTTCTATATCTCGCTGACGATGATGATTATCGGCACCCAACTGTTTTTAGCCGGTTTTCTCGGCGACCTCATCAGCCGCTCATCAAGCACACGCAACGACTATCAGATAGAGGAGGCCATCCGATGCGACGAGTAGTCACCATAGTCCTGGTTTTGCTGTTGATGGCATGCAGTTCCATTGACTGTCCGCTCAACACTGTTGAGGGATGCAAATATGGATTTGCCGGAGAGGTGACTGTACTTTCCGACACGCTTACTGTAAATGCCATCCGTATCTATGACAAAGACACGACCCTGCTCAACCGCAAGGTGAATGCAAGCAGTTTTGTGCTTCCCATGAGTTACAATCAGCCCTCCGACCTACTCCTTTTCTCATTCACTGACAGCTTGAACGTCACCCTCACCGACACAGTGAAAGTTTACAAAACCGACATGGCCCGTTTTGAGTCCGTCGACTGCTCACCCGTATTCTTTCACCAAATCAACGATGTAGAGTGGACCCGCCACGTGATTGACAATATCATTATCTCCAAATCAACAGTGAACTATGACACGACTGGCTGCAACCTGCATATATATATCAAGCCTGGCCATTAGTCTGCTGTTTGCATTACCCCTGAGTGCACAGTCGGACAAGGTAATCGACGCCGGTTTTGAGCCAGACACCACTGCTTGGCTGAATGGTTTTGCCATCGGTTTTGACTTGGCGGGTCTTGCCCAATATGCCATCAGCGACTATGGTCAGATAGAGGCACAGCTCAGAGTGAATCTGCGTGACCGCTATTTTCCTGTATTTGAAGCCGGATTGGGCAAGGCCAGCCACGACGACATTGTCACCCACATCAGTTACTCCTCGAGCGCGCCCTATTTCCGTATAGGAGCCGACTACAATCTGATGAAAAACAAGCACGACATCTACCGCCTTTATGGGGGTGTGCGCTACGGCTTCACCTATTTTAAATATGACTTCTCTCACCCTGGTGTCGAAGATCCCAATTGGGGCGGCATAGCAGAATATGGTGCCGATGGGGTGAGTTGTCACTACCATTGGGCCGAGCTGACCGGAGGAGTTGATGCCAAGATATGGGGACCCATCCATCTGGGATGGACTGTGCGTTACCGGAAACGTCTTTTCTACAACAATGGCGAATATGGTAATGTATGGTACGTGCCAGGTTATGGAAAGAGCGGCAATACCCGAATCGGATACACCTTTATGATATCGTTGGATATCTGATTGAAGATTGAGAAATACAGACAGAAAATTGAAATAACCATGAAACAAGGCAACAAGAAACTGTTATGGCAGATACCCTTCCTCACCCTGCTCATTGTGGGCACCGTGCTGATAATCATGCAACAGCGCAACATGCCCTATCGCACAGCAGAAGGAGCCATTTTTGGAACGTTCTACCATATCACCTACCAGAGTGACAAAGACTTGAAAGCAGAGATAGACACCGCCCTCCATCAGGTGGACTTGTCGCTATCACCGTTCAATCCCCATTCGATTATCACCAAAGTGAACAACAATGAGGATGTGAAGGTCGACAAGATGTTCACCGATGTCTACCATGTCGCGCGACAGGTGTCGGAAGCCACAGGCGGAGCTTTTGACATCACCGTAGCCCCCCTTGTCAACCTGTGGGGATTTGGTTTCAAGGAGGGGTCCACTCCCGACCAACCCACCATAGACAGCCTGATGCAGTTTGTTGGTTATGACAAAGTCAGTCTGTCATCAGACGGTCGTGTGAGCAAGAAAGACCCCCGTACGATGCTCGACTGCAGTGCCGTGGCCAAGGGCTATGGCAGTGATGTGGTAGCTGCCGTTCTCCGTCGCCATGATGTGACCAACTACATGGTGGAGATAGGTGGAGAAATCGTCACCAAGGGCGTCAACGAGAAAAGGTTGCCCTGGCGTATCGGTGTGAATCGTCCTGTCGAAGACCCTAAACAGAGTTCCACGGAATTGGAGACCATTCTCAATGTGACGGACAAGGCGATGGCGACAAGCGGCAATTACCGCAATTTTTATTATAAAGATGGCAAGAAATACGCCCACACCATTGACCCCAAGACAGGCCGTCCGGTGCAGCACAGCCTCCTTTCCGCCACGGTGTTGGCTGACCAATGCGCCATAGCCGACGCGTATGCCACAGCCTTCATGGTGATGGGCATTGAAAAAGCCAAGAGTTTGTTGGAAAATCATCCCGAACTGATGGTGTATTTCATCTACTCAGACGGCAAGGACGATTTTCAAGTGTGGTTCTCGCCTTCTCTCCGCGACAAGATTGTAGATGACTGATACTGCTATATGGAGACCAGCGACCAACTGATTTACGAGCGTCTCCTGCGCCTGCCTTTGTTTCAAGGCATGAGCCAAGAGGGATTGACGGCACTCGTAGGACATACCAAACTGGAGTTTGTCCGTCACGAAGCCGGAGTCCTCATCTATTCAGAGGGGAGTCCGTGTGACGCCATGACCTTCCTGATGAGAGGCAGGATGACCATCCTTTCGCATGCTGATGACCACAGTTATCATGTGGAAGAAAGCATGACAGCCCCAGCATTGCTTCCTCCCGAATACTTGTTCGGCCTATCCCAGCGCTATCCGCACACCTATCTTGCCGCATCGGCATGCGACCTGTTGGTGCTTAGCAAACCAGAGGCACTGCGGCTGTTGGAAGGCAACAGCATCTTCCGCACCAATCTTCTCAACATCATATCAACACGCACTCAGCGGCTTGCCCGCCGTCCATGGCATCCCCACCCCCAAACTCTCAGGCATAAGATATGCCGCTTTCTGAGTGAGCGATGCCACCATCCCGCAGGAGAAAAGATGTTTCATCTGAAAATGCAGCAGATAGCCACCGCCATTGGCGAGAGCCGTCTGAATGTCTCGCGTGAACTTCATCAGATGGAACAAGACAACCTGCTCGTCCTCAACCGAGGGAGCATTCATGTCATGGCGATGGAAAAATTGTTTTGATTATCTTACGGCCAGACTCTTTCTGTAGAGTGACACAAAATAGATGCAAAGAGCCAAGGCAAAGAGCACAGCGATGACAGCCCAGATGAGTGTCGAGGAACCGCCACCACCATTACCTATCACGTCTATCATTCCATTGGTCGATGCGCTCACCGTATCCGCGGCATGAGAACATCCGTGACCATTGGCACAGCACGAGTCGGCCATGTTTTCGCAACAACCTTGATGGTTGGACAGAGTGTCCACCAATTTCTTTGGCTTAATCACTTCAATTTTCGACTGGATGGTGTCTAACTTTACCCTTGGACGTATTCTCTCCGGGGAAATCACATCCAGCAACTGCATGGTGAATAAACTCATATCCTATTTTTTATTTAAAAATTATTGTCTTGCGCTACTTGTCTGCAAATATATATGAAAAAGTGGTATGTTGTAACTGTTGACGAGAAAAAATAACAAATTTTATGCAAATCATCAAATGACTCCAATCGGGAAATCATGTTGAAATGTAGAGCAGAAGTATATCCGCCAACAGCCCCAGGAGAAAACTGATGGCATTGCAGAGGATGCTGTAGATGGCAGCCTGGCGCAGGTTTCTGACAAAAGCATAATACCATAGGGTCTCGATAATGACAACGAGCAATTCTGCCAGGAGAATATAGCGAAAATCAGGTTCCACAGCTATTACATATATGTTGAGCGGCACATTGGTGAGGATGTTGGCAGCCACAGAGGCGAGAAGTACTTTCTTCCGTTTCTCCTTGAGAGCAAGGAGCACCAGAAGTTCGATAACAATTGTGGCGACAAGAGGGATGATTAGTTCATAGTGCATAGTTCATAGTTCATAGTTGGGGTGATGGGGAAACTCAAAGCAATGAGAGGAGAAATCCTGGCATAAGTGCTGCTGCAAGCAGACCGAAGGCCAGCCCCTCCCTACCCTTCAGGACCACATTTGCCAAATATAGAGTGATAGGCATCGTGCAGTTGATGAAGAACAATCCTGCCAGCAGCACAGGCATATGCGAACCACCCAATAGGAAGCATGCCAACACAGCTAATAGCACTACGACCAATGTACTGATGATGCCCATGGTGCGCGCTATCCATCCCCCCGCCATTTTCCCCAACATAGAAATGGCTCCAATCAACAAGATGACCACAGTGTTTTTCTCGATGCCAGAAGAGAATGTCTCGCCTATCAGCGAGCGCCCCATAACAAATGCCATAATGGCTATGATGAAGAGGAACACCTCCATCTTGGTGAAATGCCGCCATTTTGTCTCCTTCATGTTGGAAAGACTGTCGTGTGTTGCAATGTCCATCCGCAGGCAGCACACAGCCGACAGGCATAATGCCAGAAGGAAAGCGAAGAGCAGAGGCCATGAGCAAAAGACGCCACCCACTGCCAGTCCAAACGCACCAGACGACACAAAGACCCCTAACGCCCGCATATCATTTTCCGAAACCACTGCAGTCAGTTTCCCACCCCAGACATGGAAAAGTGAGTTGCCCATGCCCAACAGCACCGCCACTCCCCATAAAGTGACAGGGTAAGTGATATGCATGTTGCCTACGAGAGCAGCAGCCAGCACTGCCAAAGTGAGCAAAATCGCAGCAGCCAGCAACAACCAATGTCTCTCCCTGATACAGTCTGCCATATATCCTGTCAAGGGTTGAGTAAGAAAGGCCAACAGGTTGTATATAGCGAATACCGCCACCACCTGTGTTCCATCAGTGGGAGCCATGAGCAGATAAAGACAACAGATGCACAAACCATCGACAAGAAAATGCATCAAAGTGCAGATTCCCGTCATTCTGACAATGTATGAGTTGACCATATTCATGCCGAATCAAATCAATTGCTATTTACCTATGACGTAAGTGTTGAAGGAGTGTGGCGCTGTGATGATGTTCAAGTATTTGTTTTTAACCTTGACACTCAGTTGTGTCTCAGTATCGGTGAAATTGCCTGCCGTGACAATATAGCGTTGTCCCTGCCGGAAAACAACGATTGGCGTCTGGCTGTATTCACGACCAGCGTAGGCCACCATCTCTGTGCCGGGGGTGACGAAATGGCAGAAATGCTTATAGGCATAATATTCGGCTGTGTAGCGCATTCGGCGTGTCTTGCTGTCAACCTGGATAAGAGCGTTCTGCGTCCATCCCCAGGTAGACTGCCCTTTGTCGGCAAGGATAAAATTCCAATTGTAGTACTCATCACACCCATTGCCCAGATTGTCGGACAGCAGGAAAAAAGTATGCTCGCCCGCTTTCCAGTCCATTGACCCATTGCCGCATTCGCTCTCGCTCATCATCAGCCGAAGCTGCGGATATCGTTGGTGGAGCATTGGCAGGTTCTCACGGCATTCCCACTGAGTGGCAATACCTTTCACATTCGTTTGCAGCGTCTTGTCGTCTATGATTTTCTGCACATAGTCAAGGCGGTTGGTATTGAAGGTGCCAATCCATAGTTCCACCTCAGGATGTTTCTTTCTCAATGTTGGTGCCAGGTACTCATTGTTGAAACGCAGTGTTCCCTCAGCTGTCCATGCGCAGCCCGGATATGGGGTGTAGGAATACGCCTCGTTCTGGTACATGACTTTGGTAATGGGAAGACCCTGTTCGGCATACAAGTCGATAAAACGGCAAAACATTTCGGCATAACTCTGCAGATAGCGTGGATCTTGTATGAAGTAGTCCTGCGTTGCCAACCGACGGGGGAACACGCCGCTGCGCTCACCCAATAGTTTCATCTCATCGGGGTCGACGGCTTTCATATCATCATAGAGCAAGTAGTCCTTCTCTTTCGGTTGTGTGTTGTAGGGACTGCTCACCACGCAGTAGTCCTGATTGATTTTCATCCAGGCAGGCGGACTCCATGGGCTCATAAACAGTTGCAGTTGGGGGCAGTATTTCTGTGCGGCGCGTGCCAGTGGTATAATGTTGCGCTTGTCGCGCTCGATGTTGAAGTGGTGAAGACCGAGGTCACCCACCACATCGTCGCAACTGTACCAGCTTCGGGCGTAGTCGTTGGCGTTCATCGACACGCGACCATGGGTGAATCGCAAGTCGCCGTCGGGTGCGAAGAGGCTGCGCATCACCTCATCCTGCTCATCTCGGCTAAGCAAGTTGAAGGCATCCCAGTCCAATTCGTTGAATGTCGTTCCCCATGCGCGGAACACCGTCCCTTTCTCCGAGCCATCAACCGTAGCAACTACCTTTCCCACGGCATTGCCTGACAGTACGGATTTGGATGTCACCCAAGTATTCTTCTCGGCAGTAGTGTACTTGGTTACTGATTGTGCGCTCATGGCAAACACATTTGCCATTAAGGCGAACATCGCAAAAATGATTCTTTTTTTCATAATTTCAATAGGATTACATAACTGGGCTTCGTATCCATTTTGTGAATCAACAGACCGATAGCGAGTGTGTTCATCGCTGCAAAGTTACGTAGAAAAAAAGAATGATGCAATAGCAAAAACAGAAGTAATTTTATTTTCACTACTTGCCATAAAGGAAAACCATCAAATGAAAGGATGCCGGCGATGCCATCTCGCACATCATCGTCCAGATTTCAGCACCAAGCATCAACCGACATCCTAAATACTATTCGCGTTTCTAAGTCTGTGTGTTGTTGAGTTAATTCATCAGTTCTATTCTTTGATACGCTAATTGTCCAAATGTAAACAATTTCCTCCTTCCCCTCTTCCTAATCTTTTGTGAGACCTTCTATCCTTGCTGCCAGATGATGGTATTTCTCCCTAAACTTCTTGCGGCACCTGTATGCTATGCTTTTGGCTGTATCTGCATTGGTAATGCCATATTTCTGTGCGATACTGCTCCAACTTTGTCCCTCGACATATCGTCCGAGCAACAAGTGGCGGCACTGGTCGTTCATCTCCACGATAATGGCGTTGACAAGATTCTGCTTGCGCTCTTCTATCCTGCATGTCTCACTATCGTCTTCATTCAACATGGCTTGTTCCAGGATGTCGCAAGGAATGGTTCTGTATCCCACTCCCCCATCACCAATGGCAACTGTCAGCATCCGCTCCCTCTTATTGAGCAACTTGAGGCTGAGGTTGATGCAAATCCGAAGAAAATAAGTGTAGAGCGAACTGGTGAGATTGGTTAGTTTTCCATTACATATATTAAAATAGAGCGCGAGAGAGGAGTCTTGGTATACGTCCTCAGTGTCATCAAACGAAAGAGCAGGAAAAGCGTTTTTGAGATACTGCAAAGTGCGCTTTTTGTTCTCGGTCAAAAACTTGTTGAGTTGAATCGGATTCTTCATAAACACTTTAGATAATCAATGAATTTCAATTATTTGTTTTGGTTATACGACGCAAAGCTAATAGATAAAACCGCACAATCCTCATTTTTTTCCTACTCTTGTATGAACCCCCGCTTTTATTGTATGAAATGATCTAACGTCTATTCGCTACCATGCGATTTGGACAGATTTCTTACATGAAAATGTCGATGAGCCATTGCTACAATGAACATAAAATTTTAGACTAAAAAAGCTGTTTACCTTTTTTGATTTACAGTATAAAGGATTGAGAGAACCAAAAACAGTATGTTTAATTTTAAAAAATGATTGTTATGAAAAAAATGATGTTTATTGCACTTGCAGCAGCAACTTTTACATTTGCCTCATGCTGGACCGACAAGAAAACTGATGTTCAGGAACCTGATGAAAAAGAAGTAGTAGACACTGCCGTCGCTCCTGAGGGTGAGGACAATGCTGCCACCGATTCCACAGCCGCAAAGGACGAGAATGCAGAGGCACCCGCAGAGGGAACAGAGGCTCCTGCAGAGGAGACTCCCGCAGCTGACGCCAAATAAGAAAGCAAGAGCAAATTTTTACTGCCCCTCATAAGTAGTATGCTTGGAGGGGCAGTTTTTTGTATCTGGCATTGATGGTACTTTCCTGACACTGGCCTTATAAGATAATCAGCCAATAAAACACTTCAATCTTAGAGAATCTTCGTTTATACCAAAGAAATGATTTATGAAAGACCGTTTATTGTTTTGAATTGTTAAAAAACTATAATACCTTGCATTTTTAGGTACTATGTATTGCAAGGTATTATAGAATTGTCTATATTTGCATCGTCAAAAGGTTGGTGGCCACAACCGGATGGCAAAATGACCCC
>JAGCXX010000123.1 GCA_017961115.1 Prevotella sp.
CCTAATGCGTACCCGAGCAACTCGTCAATGCCTACTGGCTTTTTTTTTCGCCTTCGGCATCGCCGGCTTCCTCGTTCAGCGTGTCTGTCCATGCGTTTTTTTTTAGTTCTGCTCTCGATTTTTCGTAAATTTGACCTACGGTCGAAGATAGGATGCGGCTCGGCAATCCAAAAAAAACTTAGGTTTTATTTGGGATTGCTCTCGCCTTTCACTATCTTTGCAGAAGATTGGAGAATAGTATCTTTTAAAGGGCAAAAATGGAACCGATTCGCATCAACATCAACAAGCAGCTCAACCAGGAAAGCCTGGTTCCCGTCATCGCATACCCCGCTGACTCGGCATACGACTTCAGGCTCCGCAACTGCAAAGCCGACATGGCGAATATCAGCACAGATACGGCATACCGCATCAACATCTACCCCGACGGGCAGAACATGCAGGTGTCGCTCATCAAAGGCATACCCGACGGGTTCATCGAATATGCCATCCTCGTTAACGTATGTCAGAAGACCATTGACGGCAACCTGCTCATCAATGCACTCGACGACATGAGGAAGGCCTACGCACTCATCGCCGGTTCCGATGCCAAGCCCAGTGACAACAAGCAGTTTGTGGCTGCCATCAAGGGCATCCACAGTCAACTGACGGCACAGACGGCACCTGGGTTCCCTACCCCACTGCCCGTAGCCAAGGCTCACGACGAGAGCGCCCTCACCTATTACATGAACTACAAGACACAGGGCGAGGTGGCTACACTCATACGCTTCCCCGACCAGGAGTTCTTCAAACAGACACCGCTCCTCTACCTCATCGGAGAAAACGTACATCCCACCCGTCCGCAGGCTTGCAAACATATCCACACCATGGTGCTGCGCACCTTCAAAATCCTCTCACCACAAGGACATGAGTACGGAGAGGTGAAGGAGGGAAGCACCACACGCATCAGCCTAAAAGGAAAAGAGGGCATGCTGCCCATGACCACCGATGTGAACGGCGACGTCACACGCCCCAGCCCATACGGATACTACGACTCCTCGACCAACTCCATACGCATCGACGAGCGCACCATCAAGTTCTACTACGAACTGAAATTCCTCGTCAAGCACAACGGCAGACAATACCGCAGTTGCATCATCCGCTACAACGGCGAACAGGTGATGCCTGACTCCAACGGATACTACCTCATCAAAATCTATGAGGACAACGTCAACGACGCCGGATTCATCACCTTCACGGGCAACGGCTTCAAAGATGCCAAGATTCAGGTCACACCGGGCATCGTCAAACAACAGGAGTATGTGTTCTACCCTGAACCACAGCACGACGTCACCCATGTGACACTCGACTTCGGCGACGGACGACCCATCGAGGCCAACGTGGACGTAGGCACCAACGAGCGGCTCTTCAACCAACTCAACGAAGGCAAGGTGAAAGGCTATAAGGTGAAGAAGGAAGGCGGCGCCTACCGTATGTACATCCCCCGAAAACTCACCCAGACCTCCAAAAACATCCTCCGGCTGTTCAAGTTCCTCACCATGGTGGCGTTCACCCTCGCCGCCTACGCCCTGCTCACCTGGCTGGTCACCAGCCACTGGCCATGGCCCGTGGAACAATGGCAAAACGTGGAGCAGAAGCAAAACAAGAAGACCATCGTAGATGAGGGGGGCAAGGTGACGACCATTGACAAGGACGACTCCGACGACGTGGGCATCATCGTCGATGACCGCGACCAGGTGACTCTGGAAGCCATCGACCGTGCCTACCTGCAGAACAACAACGTGTGGCGCATGGACTCCATCAAGAGCAACAAATACAACGCTGTGCTCAACACCATCTTCAATGGACGCATCAGCGAAATCAAGATGAAGAACTACAACAACAAGGTCATCTCCAACGAGTGGTGGGACCAGATATGGCGCAACATCATCGTTCCCAACAACATCCACAACACGAGCGCTCGGGAGGTGTTCCAACAGGTGATTACCGACGACCGCAACAGCCTCGATGTGCAACTGCTCTACGAGAAACTGTCGGAAAAGTTGCTGCCCACCACCGACGTGGGAAACACGATGAAAAACTGAAGATTAAAAATTATATATTATGTTGAATGCATTATTGGGATTGGCGGTTTTTGCCGCTGTAGCGCTCATCGGATGGGCGATTGCCGAACTGAAAGGCAAGGCTTGTGTATATGAGCAAAACGAGGAGGAGAAGAAGGTAGACGAGCAACTGGCTGACGCCCTCCACAAAAACGGCTTTTCGGAGATGGGCATCAGCGATGTCATCAAGAACATCAGCACCAAAGGATTCAAAGCGAAATAATTTTATATCACCTCCATGCGCTTGCGCACCCTGAGGGGGCGCCGGAAGGTGGCGACGACCTGTTCGATGGTGAGCAACACCTGTTCGGCGGCAGCACGGCACGCAGGCTCACGTTCGGGCAGCGCCATGCTCATCCATCCCGCAAGGATGTCTTTCGTCAGATAGGCTGATATCGCCGTGTCGAGCACCAGCCCTAACTGTTCCCCATTGCAGCAGGTGGTGTGACACGTCAGATGGGCATGGAAGGCATTCACATCATAGTGCGCCGAGAGCACAAAACCGTCGTTTCTCCGCAGGTGTGTGCGGAGAAATGTCAGCAGTTGGGCGCAACTCTTCATCCACATCGAAACAAGCATCTCGTCATCCGCCTCCACGATGGGGACGGTGTCGCACAGTTCGTTGGCATCCGCCCGTTTTACAGCGGTGTATGCCGACTCCATCGCTGTCTGTCGCACGATGCGGAGCCGGTCAATCATTATGTGATGTCTGTTGTTCATGTTTGTTGATAAAATCATTGATTTGTTCGTTGACCCGGCTCTCGTAGTCACCAAGTTTGGTTCTGAAATAGACGCTAACGCCAAAGATTCCTCCAGCGTAGGTAAGAGCCTGAGCGACGTACCAGAGCACGCCCTCGGAGATATCGCCATCGTTGCAGAAAAACGACAGGAAAGCAAGCACGATGCCGCTCACCACCATGGCTATCGCCGTAGAATATTGTATCCAGTCCTTTGTTTTCATGATTTGAGATTTGAGGTTTAGGTCGGACTCGTCAGACTCGTCGGACTTGTCGGACAATAAACGGTCTTTCCACCTTTGCGGAGAGCAGAGAGAAACTGATGGCGGCAGTTGTCCTTGCGGTATGAGACATGAATCCAACTGCAGTCAAACTCATCGATGATTTGGTCATAAGGAAGGTCTAACGCGATGATGAGGTCACGCAAGCGCCTGTTGTCCTCCGGACTGTTGCTCACCGTGCGGATGTCGGCAGCCTGTCCGAGAGTGTGCTGCGAACGGCGCGCACCGCCCACGGCTGCGTTGAGCCGTGGACAGCGGTATCCAGAAGTGACGATAATAGGTGCGCCCCATGCCTTTCGAAGGGGATCGAGGATATTGTCGACAAGACGCACCAGGTTGTCTTTCTGCATCGCATCGGGGTCGTTTTTGATGCCAAGCCGCCTCGCTGTCGCTGAGGCGCAAAGTTCATTGAGAGTGAAGTAAGTCATCAATTATTATTTTTAAGATTTAAGTAAAAGGATTTGCTATCCCGAGACAAGCTTAACTTCATTAACTACTTTATTCCGTGGTGTCAAAATGCGCAAGGGTGTTGTAGGACTTGGAGCCATCGCTGCCGTAGTTTCGTGCGACTGCCCAAGTTGCGAAGCCGACTATCAGCGGCGATGCGGCACTGCCAAGCGACTGGTTGCCCTTGAAGGTTGCCTTGCCATCCTCAGGCCACAGGTCGGGTTTCCTGTTCGCACTGCTTTGTGTGGTGCGGAACAGCAGCACATGCACGTTCTCCGAACTTACGCCCGCCACGTCAAACTCATTGCCCTCCACATACACCTCAGGGTCACCATAGGTGTTATCCAGCATGACGGAGAAGAGATAACTCCACTCTTCCGACTCCGCACCAGATGAAGCCTTGTATCCCCATTCCTCGGACGAGATGCGGACGGCGGTGAAGGTGTTGCCCTTGATGCTCACCTTGTTGGCGGGGCAGTAGTCGCTACCGTAGCCCTGGATGTTGCCGTCAGATGCGAAGGTGTTGTTCTCCACGATATACTCATCGAGCGGGAGCGTACCGCTGTCCATTGAATCGATGGTGATGGTCAGCGCATCGTCAAGCACGATGGCCTCCTCATAGTCTACCTCCACCTCATTGCCGTCGTTGTCGGCGAGATGTGCCGCCCACCATGCCGCCACCTGAGTCTTGTCGAGCGTGTAGGTGTTGTTCCTCCAGCACCTCACACGGCGGCGGTTGTTGTCGGCGGTGAGTTCCTCAAGTTCAAGGTCACGCTTCATCGGACTCTCCGACAAGCCGTTGCCCTTCGCCTTCATGATGCCGTCGATGCTGTGAACCGTGTCAACCGACAGGATGTTGCTCACCGTGTTGTTGCAGTAGTACAGCTGCTGGCCGTTGAAGTAAGCGTCGTAGTTCGGACTGCGGTATGATGACTCTCCAGTGCGATGCGGCACGGACACGAAGTCGCTGATTTCGTTGTGCAGCATGTAGAGCGCACTATTCTCGATGCACACTGCCCCATAAGGCGAGTTGCTGCTCTTCCTGACGACACCCTGCTGGCCTTGGAAGGTGCATCCTGCTATATAAAGCGGACAGCACATGTATGCCATCACGTTCTCCCACCTCAGGTCGTTGGCGGTGGCGAGATGGATGCCGATGTTCTTCATATTGGTGAACTCGCACCCCACAATCCTGAACGTGTCGGTCACCCTCATGCAGCCACTGTTGCAAAGGACGAGAGAACCGTTGGCCACGCAGTCGGCCATGTAGAGATGCCTCAGGCAGTTCTCCTCTGGCAGCACCCAGTCCTCTCCCCTTGGGTCGGCATCCTCAAAGGCAATCATGATGCTGCGGTAGACAGACGTGGTATCCTGGAACACGCACCCTATCACCTGCACCTGGTCCACTCCTTGTACGCAGTTGACGACGTAGTTGAAGAAGTTGTCGGTGGCATGGCGTGTGGTCTCGGTTCTCACATAGAGGAGGTTGAGCGAACTCTCCGTATAGAACAGGTTGCCCTTCGTGTTGAGTATCTTGAATCCTCCCACGGCCTCGCCCTCATTCTCGTCCGTTCCCTCGCCATCGATGACGAAGTTTCTCGGCAAGATGATGCTTTTCGTGCCGTCGTTGTAGTCAGATACCCTTGAGATGGCTGCGTTCGCCCCTGGGTTGCCCACCTTGACCGGGTAGACCTTGTCGAGCTTGATGCCATAGCATGTCGGGTCGGCAACGGCAGCCCGTATCAGGGATGCGTTGGTCGTGGCGTTGGCATCGCCCTCAAGCAGTCCCACCTCTGCCGCAGTCCATATGCGCTCGTTCCCGGCTGGGTCAATCAGCGGCACGGTGTAGGCATCCCTCACGTCCTGCTCGGTGATGTCCTCAGGGTCGCCCTCGATGGTGAACGCGCCCAAGTTGCCCCTTGCACGGTCGAAACGTGCGGGACCGATGATTTCAGGCTCACCTTCCCCACCAGGCTCTGGTGTCGGCTCTCCCTGCGACGGACTGGATTCGGGCATGACGGGCAGTTCCGTCATCTCCCCATCCTTCCACACATATAGTTTCTGTCCGTTCCTGTCCACATAGAGCGTTTCCTCCGAAAGTTCAATCTCCTCCCACGACATGCGGGGAGGCGCACCGTTGAGGTATCCCGATGAGAGTGTTCCTGTCGATGGGTTGTACCAGAACACGCCGTGGGGCATGGCTCCTGCGAGTGCGGATGCGCCCGGCGAGGTAAGCACCGGGGTCTCGCTCTGCATGAATGCCAGCACCTTAACCTTGTGTCCTGCGTCTGCGGCTTCCTCCGCTACGCTGGCAATCTCCTCACGGATTTGGTTTCCAAGACTTGCCGTGATGTCTGCCATCTCACTCCTTAGGGTGGCCGCCATATTCGTTGTCGCCTCTGTCATCTCTCTCCTGAGATCCTCTGCCACGGAGGCAAAGGAAGAGGAGACCACATAGGATGTCCACTGCCCCTCAGCCAACCCATCTCCATCGGGGTCGGCATCATGGGTCCACATCAGCACGGAGAGTTCCCTGACCTGCATATGTCCGAAATGGATGTACTCACCGGGTTGTGATGTAAGATAGAAGATGTTGTGGTCGGTGGGACGGAGCGGTTGCGTGGTGGGGGCAGCGACACCGCAGAATACATAACCATGCTCAGCGATGCTGTCCACGATGTTGCGTGCGTTGTTGTAGGCCTCCAAGTTGAAGGTGGGCAGGAAACCGGTGGGTGCTGGGGTCTGTTGCC
The DNA here is from genome assembly GCA_017961115.1 of Prevotella sp. Classification (GTDB taxonomy): domain Bacteria; phylum Bacteroidota; class Bacteroidia; order Bacteroidales; family Bacteroidaceae; genus Prevotella. The sequence continues at coordinate 6,315 of JAGCXX010000123.1, forward strand.
ACGTCCCGTCGGCAGGACTTTGCCATAGTTGCAGTTGGCCGGCATCAGCCACAAGTGCCCAGTCGCCGCACCTCGGCGACGGGATAGCGGCTTGCAGTGCCTCAATGCTGATGAAGAGTCCTTTGTCGTGTCCCTGCAGGTGGCGGCACAGCAATCGTCCCTCAATGCGCACGTCGCCTTTGAAGAGCGCATGATGTTGGAAGAAAGCACTGCCCCCTACCCTCAGGTTGCCAAAGAGGTCGAGGTCGCCCGTCTGTCGCAGCAGTCTGAAGGAGTCGCTGTCGGTGTAGTTGTCTTCCAACCAATTGCGTCGCATGGGGTCCCAGCAATACAGGTGGGTGCCGATGCAGAGACAGTCGCCAATACAACCCCCGTCGGGGTATTTTTTCCACACCTCAGCCAAAGAATTGAAGTGGCCAAGATGGCAGATATGGGAATAATGATGATTCATTTGTTGGTGTTTTCATGGTTAGTCACAATGCTGCCCGCAAATGGGGTCAGTATGATAGGATTGCATGGTGAGTTGGGCAACAAGTGCCACAACATCATGGTAGAGAGGTTCGGGCAGGTTGATGAATCCATCGATGAGACGTGGACATGGCACATACTGTGCCTCGACAAGTCTGACGGATGGTCCTGCCATGGAGGAATAGAGTTCTGCCACCATCCCAGAGGGATAGGAGGTGATGACTGCCACGGGTCTTGAGGGATTTCCCCTCACTCCAGCCCACGGACTCGACTGCCAGCAGGAGGAAGGATTGTCGGCAGTGATGATGCGTGCCGGGCGATACCAGTCGGAGAGTCTGACGGAGAGCAGCCTCATGAAGTCATCGGGCAGTGGCAGCACCGCCATCCCTCTTCCCGGACTGTCGCGCCATGCCAGTCGTGTGCGAACGGGAGTTCCTGGCGCGAGCATTGACCAGGAAGCATCCATCAACACCCTTTGGGCTGCCGTCTCAATCTTCGATAGTATCAGTTCATCGAGTGAGAGGGTGTAGGGGTCTTCAATGGCGATGAGCTGTCTGTCCTCGCGGTTGTGCCCAAGCCATATCCTGGTATCGCTGATGACTTGTTGCTGGGAGAAAAGCATTTTTTAAAATAGGAGTTTAATGAGGAGTTGGGGAGTTTAGACGTATATACTTACTCATACACGATGTAGAGGGTGTCGGGATGTTCGGCATGATCGGCTGGAAGCTGTGTGACGAAGCACACCTTGTCGACAGCCATCTGCTGACGGAGGTCATCCACCTGCTCTTCCACTTGCCTGATGCGTCCTGTGCCTCTTGATAGAAAAGGCACCCGCTTCTCGGATTGTTTTTTCCAGTTGGGCATATTTTCTATAATATTATAGGTGATATTTCCGGGTTTTCCGGAGTTTCCGGAGTTTCCGGAGTTTCCGGGCTTTCCGGAGTTTCCGGGAGGTCATCCCGAATGGAGGATGATTTTTACATGATGTTCGGCGGCGTGGCGCATGATATCTTCACGGTGGCGGAGCTTGGAGCGCGAGATACCCCATTGGTTGGCGACATAGTCCCTGGCGTCGCTGTACGAGTTGAAGGTCATCTCCAGTGGGGCATGATTGTCGTTGGCGTTCGCCCTGGCGTTGCCAGAGCCCTTCGGACTCTGGCTTGCCATGGCTGTTTCCTCACGCATCACCTCCACCGTGATGAAGGAACCAAACAGCCTGTGCTGTTCGATGGCGCTCTGCAGTTGCGGGTCATCGGTAGTGAGCGACGACCCACCCATCGTGTGAGGGATGAAGGCTATATGCTTGTGCCCATCGCCCATTCTCACATTGATGCAGAGTTCGCTTTTGGCGTGATAGGTCTTTCTCATGGTGATTGATTAATGGTGTTTATACAAGTAGACAACTACTTTCAACTGAAAACTGAATCATTTAGTCGTTTTGTGCCAGTCGCAGACGGGCGTGAGCCTTGGCATAACGGAGGTAGAGACAGCTAATCTCCTGGATGACGACGGCATCTGTGTTGCGCACACCGGCTTTCTTCAGGTCGAGGATATTGCGGCTCCAACTCAGATGGGTGCGCTTGGTGAGGAACTCCGGGTCGAGGGCGAAGGCACAGTCTGCCATGCCGTTGAGGTCGAAGAGCTCATCATGCATGGCGAGGATTTCACCGAAGTCGGTCTCCCACGATTTGAACTTGAGGTTCCATATCTCGACAGTATCCTTCAGGCGGAACTTGTCGCTGTCAATCTTGGAGAGGGCGGCGAGGAAGTCGGAACCGCAGAGCAGCACCTTACGCTTGTTGCCGATGCCGGTGCCCACGAAGAGGTCTTTGGAGATGTCCACCAGGTCGTTGTCGGTGATGACGGTGGTGTGCTTCTCCGTGCTGTATGCTCCCACTTCGATGTCCTTGCCCGCCTGCCACCATATGCCTTTGGTGAACCACTGCGACATGCCGTCCTTGACGGAGTGGTGGACAACATTCATGTCACCGAAGAGGAAGGAGTTCTCCATGGCGAGGCGCATGTCGTAGATGCTGTCTTCCTCAAGGTCGGAGAAGCCCCAGTCCACTTCCTTGGAGGCAATCTTGTCGAGTGTGGACTGCTCTATCTGCGCCATGAAATTCTGGCAGTACTGGAGTTCGCTGCTGGGCAGGTTGTTGAACCTTCCTGTCTGTACGTCGAGTTCGCCGCACGACTTACCCATGCGGATGAGAATGGTGCCAGTGGGGATGGAAGGCACTCCGATGGGTTGGTTGTTCACCATCTCTCCGTTCACGGCAAAGACGATAGGCTGGCCCTCAGAGGTCTTGCCGCAGACACACAGCACGAGGTCGGGCCTGCGAGGGTCGTTATTGGCATATTCGGCACCCTTATGGTCGGTAATGGCTTTGACGCCCACCACCCGGATGGTGTCGTCGAGGGTGAACATATCGGGGTCGGCCACCTGGATGGCGGCGGAAACGCCATGTGTTGTCTCTACATTCTGTATCAGGGTGGTTCTCACGGGTCTCGTGCCGACACTGTAGTACTTCACCTCGAACGACGAGGCCTTCTGTGCCGTGGCATAGCGTGAGATTTGGTCGATGGGTGTCGCCATGGGACGGATACGCGTGATGCGCTCGTCGATGTCGCGCTGATACATATCGGGGTCGAAAGTTCTCCCCTCTGTCTCTGTCATGATACCGTCGGGGTTGGCGGGATTGAGGGCTGCGGCTCCTGCTGTGGCATGGGGTTCGGTGGTGCCTTTGTAGAGTTCTGCCCCTCCTTTTGTCATGCCTCCGTCGGGCAGGCTTGCCATCGCCATAAGCACCCCGGTGTCGGCACCTGCTACTAGGGCAGCGCCTTGCAGTGCCAACTGTGGCAGATGGCTCAGCATTTTCTTCATCTTGCTTTTCATTTTTCTCATGTGTTTTTTTTGTTTTGTGGGTAATTCCATCAAGTATACTTGAAACGATGCAAAGATACAATGAGAAAATGCCAGAGGAATGTCATTTTCACCGGAGTGTAAAAGTTTTCCGGAGATTCCGGGCTTTCCGGGTTTTCCGGAGATTCCGGAGTTTCCGGATTTTCCGGATTTTCCGGGTTTTCCGGCAATAAAAAAAAGGGTGTGCCTTAGCACACCCTTTTTTATGCAGCGCAGGACTGATTATCCCCTGCCCAGAATCATGTCTACGATAATCATGGCGTCGGTCACATTGACAGTACCATCCTGGTTCACATCAGCATTGTTGAAAACGAATGGTGCATCTCCCAGGTTGTTCAGCACATACGACACGATGGTCATCACGTCGGTCACGTCGATATTTCCGCTTCCGTTGGCATCGCCCAACATATAGTCGAAGGAGTTGCCGGAGGTGACGGTGAAAGTCACGTCATCCACTGTGACATGCTTGCGGTCGGTAGTGATGAAGTCGATGTCGGTGATGGTGACATTGCTGGTTTTCAGCGTTTTGTCGGCAGTGAAGGTGAGGATGAGCAAGTCGCCACTTGTTCCTGAGATGGAACCTAAAGCGAGGTCGAGTCCGCAGATATTGCGCTCACGCGTGTCAGGCTCACCCACCACAACTTGGCCCTGATACCTTGCTGTTGGAGTAACCTCCACCAATTGCAGACCAGCAGGCAACTGCATGGTCATGCTGAATGCAGTGAGGTCGGTATGTGTATTGTTGAGTTTGAGTGCCACCTGCACCGTCTCACCATCTTTTATACTGAAGCCCGCAACACTGATACTCTCGGCCTTTGAGACATTGGCAAGACACATCAGTGCCATGACCAGAAATATGATTTTCTTTCTCATTGTCGGTTCGTTATTTGATGATTACTTTCTTACCGTTCACAATATGGACGCCCTTGCCCAGACGCTCCACACGCATACCATTGACATTGTAGATGGCATCGGAAGCGTTGGCTCCGGCACGGGTGAGCACCTCTGCGATGTCGGTAGGCATGGCTGCCATCACATCGTCGAAGATGCGGGTAGTGCCCTCAGTGGTCACCATACGGATGTTGGAAGCCACAATGGCATCGGCATCGGGATTGCCTGCCAGGACATTAATCAGTGCTCCCTCTGACTCCATGAATCTATGTCCAGCCAAGGAGAATGCTACAAAGCGATAGGTGTTTTCACCAATCTTGTTGTATGCCAACTGATGTCCGTCTTGGCGTCCGGTGAGCTGTGCCAACATCACCTCAGCGCCCTCGGGAAGGGTGAGGTCGAACTGGAAGGCGGTGTAGCCCATGCGGTTGTCCAGACAGAGAGAGATGACGCCGTTGGGGTCTTTGGTCAGGCTCACCATCTCACCATCATCCACACGCTTCATAGGTGCTGAGTGGATATTGGGAGCTGCTGTGCCATTGGCAATCTGGTCGAGCAGAATCACAGCATCAGAAACAGTCACCAGCTCATCTACATCGAAATCAGCCAAGAACTCATCGAATTCCTCTGCGGGAGTATCAACGACGAACTTCACGATATCGACGGCGTCGAGCATATCGGCCAAACCGTCACCATTCACGTCGCAGTTGGGATATTCAAGAATCTCCTTGAAATCCTGCCAGACTGATGCCCTTGAGTAAGCGGTCTTCTTACCAGCGGGTACATACAGTGTCACATCCTCAACGAAGGTGGTGCGGAAGGCATCGGCCAGGACTGACAATGGGGATTCCCAAGCCACCTTGACGGCACGGAGCGACTCGCATTCAGCTAATGAGAACACACCGACGCTCTTCACACTGGCGGGGATATTGACTGTCTGGAGCGATGAGCAACCGTTGAACGCATAGTTGGGGATATTGGTCAGAGTCTTGGGCAGACGCACATCAGTGAGCTGCTTGGCACCACTGAAGGCATACTGTGCCATCGAGGTCACCTTGTCGGGCACCACATATTTACCTGCTCTTGCGTTTGGATAAGCAATAAGCATGGTCTTGGAGGCGTTGTACAGCACACCGTCGACAGCGGTAAAGTTTTTGTTGGCTGGGTCGACAGTGAACTTCTCCAACGAGGTGCAGTTGTTGAACGGACCATTGCCCAATGTGGTCACTGTGGCCGGGATATGGAAACTCTTCAGGCTTGAGCAGCCAGCGAAAGCGCCAAAGGCAATCTCAGTGATACTGCTGGGCAGCGTGATGGACTCCAATCCCGTGCAGTTCTTGAACGCATTGGTCGAGATGGATGTCAATCCGGTGAAGTACTTCAACTCATTGAATTTCTTGAATTCGGATGTGGCATAGAGGACAAACACCGTGGAGAGTGTCGTCACTTGCTTTGCCTCTGCCACCGTCAGTTCGCCATCTCCGTCGAGGTCCCAGTTGGAGACACAGATTTCCTTAGCCTCAGGATCCTCAAACTCGATGATGGCATCATCGCCAAGGAAGAGGTCGAAACGACCGAAGTCTTTCCAGACGGGAGCCTTGCCATAAAGGTCCTCAGTGCCTTTTGCCACACTGAGCACGGCATTTGCCACATCCACACCAGAGAAGATGTTTTCAGGTACTGCGAGAGGAGTCGTCCAGTTGACGGTGACGGAGTCAAGGATAGCGCAGCCACGGAAGGCATTCTCGCCGATGGTCTGCACGCTTGCCGGGATGGTCACCGACTTGAGGTTTTTGCTCAGGAGGAAGGCATCCTCGCCAATCTCCTTGACAGTGGAAGCAATGGCAAAGTCGCCTGTTAAGGTCTTGCCTGCCGGGAACTGCATCAGTACGGTGCCCGATTTGTCGTAGAGCACACCTGCTACAGAGGAGTAGTACTCATTGGCAGCTTGCACACCGATGGAGGTAAGGTTGGGGCAGCCCTTGAAGGCACCCGTACCCAACTTGACGATGTTGGCAGAGAAGGTGATGGACTTGAAGCCGTCGTTATAGGCGAAGGCGCTGTCGCCAATCTCTGTCAGGCCAGGCAACGTGTTCCATTTGCTGATGGATGTTCCCTGGAATGCCGAGTTGCCAATTCGCGTGATGGTCTCAGGCAGACTGATGGTACTGAGTTTGGTGTTCTTGAATGCGTTGTCGCCAACCTCTGTGAGTGCGGTGAAATATTTCAACTCGTTGAATGTGGTGATGGGCTGACCGGTAAAGACTGTTCCCAGGTCGGTGATGGCAGCAGCCTCCTCATAACTCAGTTGATTGTCACCGTCCTTGTCCCATGCCGATGCAGCCAACTGCTTGACCAGCGGGTCGGCGAAGGAGATGAGGGTTGCGTCGTATTCCGACATGTCGGATTCATAGATGAGCTTGAAGAAATTCCATCCTGTGGCTTTCTCATAGAGGCTCTTGGTGCCCTCAGGCACGAAGAGGATGCCAGGAATCTGACCTTCGGAGAGTGTCTCAAAGTTGGAGAACGTTCCAGCTGGAATAGCAAGCGGTTCGGTCCATTCCACCTGACACCTCACGGCTGCCGGCATACCCTCAAATGCCTTGTTGGCAATCTTGGTCACGTTGGCGGGAATCTTGATGGACTGGAGGTTCTGGCAGTTGCTGAACGCACCTTCCTCGATGTTCTTCAGACCCTCGGAGAACTCCACGCTTTGCAGGCCGTTGCACTTCTCAAAGCCATGGTGACCAATGGTCTCTATCATATGGAGGGAGATGGTCTTGAGGTTGTTGGCTCCGCTGAAGGCATACGGACGGATTTCCTTCACATAGTCCTTGGTGACCGTGAATGAGGTCTTGGTCTTTGCGGCGGGATAGGCCACCACAGTTGTCGTGTCCTTAGTGAAGAGGATGTTGTCGAGAGCGATATACACCGTGCTTCCAGAGGAGGTGAACTTGGTGAGTGCCTGGCAGTCGGCAAAGGCACCGTCACCGATGGAGGTGATATACTTGCTGGCGTTGAACGACTTGATGCCACCACAGCCATAGAATGCCTTCTCACCGATGGTGGTCAGCTTCTTGGGCAATGTGGGGAGCGTAAATACTGAGCAACCCTCGAAAGCACTGTTTCCTACCTTGGTGATGTTGCTGGGGATTCCGATGGTCTGAAGTGAGATACATCCCTTGAAAGCCTCATCGGGAATCTCAGTGAGTCCGGTGAATTCCACCAGTTCGGGGAAGGTGGTGATTTCTGTATTTCCCTTGAAGAGCGTACCAATCTCCGTCACCTCGGTGACTTCAGGATAACTGAGTCTGCCATCGCCATTGGTATCCCACTTGGCTACGCAGATTTTCTCCACATTGGGATCTTCGAAGAAGATATACATCTTATAAGTGCCCATCTTACCAAACTCCTTCCAGACAGGAGCTGACTGATAAGCCTCAAGCGAACCGTTGGGTACGCTCAGTGAGTCATTGGCAAGGTCGATGCCCTCAAAAATATTCGCAGGCACCTCAAGGGGAGCCACCCAAGCAACCCTCATGGTCTTCAGGTTGACACAGTCGGCAAAGGCTTTCTCACCGATGGACCCAATGCTGGATGACAAGATGATCTCCTGCAGGTTGAGGGCGCCACGGAATGCCTCTTCGGCAATGCTCTCAATGTTGTCGGGGAGATTGACAGACTTGGCAGTCATGCCGAGGGGGTACTGGATAAGGGTAGAATGGTCTTTGTTGAACAGCACACCGGAGGTTCCGCCGGAGAAATACTCATTGGCTTCATCCACCTTGAAGGTTTTGATGCCTGTGCAGCCACCAAAAGCGCCAGTAGCTATTGAAACGACATTCGAGGGAATGGAGAACTCTTTCAGACCCTCGCAGTTGGCAAAGGCACCGCGACCAATCGTAGTAACCGTCTCGGGAAGAGTAATCTTGGTGAGTGTGCTGCCGCTGAAGGCATTGTCCTCGATTGCCGTGAGTCCGGTGAAATACTTCAACTCGTCGAAGGAACCCATGTCAGCACCCTGGAACACATTGGCCAAGGAGGTGACTGCAGCAGCCTCTTCCTGGGTGAGGTATCCATCGCCATCGGCATCAAATGCTGCAAGGCACAGAGCCTTCGTCTTGGAATCGGCAAAAGTGATGATGCTGGCGGCATAGTCGCTGATGGTGCCATTCTCGATGAAGTTGAACCAGTTCCAACCTGTAGCTGCGGCATAGGCGTCAACCGTGCCAGTGGGAACGAACAGACGGCCTGTCAGTTCATCTCCCTGCACCGGTACTGCGTTGGAGAATGTGCCTGCCTCGATGGGAAGTGGTGTGCTCCACTCCACCTGCACGCGAATACCCTTGGCAACACCTGTGAAAGCTTTCGAGCCGATGCTGGCCACATTGGCAGGCATCATCACGGTGTACAGGTTCTCGCAGTTGGCAAAAGCGGATTGGCCGATAATTTCCACCTTGTTGAGGTCGACGTTGGTGAGTTTCTTCGCACCGCTTAAAGCAAAGGGGAGAATCTCCACCACATTGTCAGGGATGGTGAGCTGCGACACGTTCTTGCCACAGGCATAAGCCACCAACTGTGTCTCAGTACTCTTGTCGAAAATGCAAGTCTGGGCAGAGTTGTGCTTATAGACGGCATTGTCTCCAGCCACCCAAAAACTTGTACATGATGAGCAGTTGGCAAAAGCACCCTCTCCAATAGAATTAACGGATGCGACAATGAAGAAATTCTTTATGCTTTCACAACCATCGAAGGCGTGATCACCAATTTCCTTCAAAGAGCCCACAGTGCTCAAACTTAATGAGGACAGGTTGGAGCATCCAGCAAAAGCCCGGTTGCCAATGGAGGTCACATAAGACCTCTTGGTGGAGGGATTTTGGGCAAAGGTCACTCTTGTGAGGGCGTTGCAACCTTGGAAAGCGGTCTGTCCGATGCTTCTCACTGCTGGAGGAATGGTGATGGACTGCAGCTTGGAGCATCCACGGAAGCAAGACTGGCCAATGTTGGTGACCTGAGAGAATGAGCGTAGTTCATCGAAACTGGTGATGTTGGGGTCACCCACGAAGGCTGCTCCAAGGTCGGTGACAGCACGAGCCTCGCGGTAAGTCAGCTCACCATCGCCGTCAGTATCCCAGTTGGAAATACAGATTTCCCTGACATACGGGTCCTCAAACACCATATTGATGTCATAGTCGGCATATCCCGTGACCAATTTGAAGTTCTTCCACACATCAGCCTCCTTATAGGTTGTCTCATATCCCGAAAGGACATAGAGGGCAACGCCTGACTCTGGGTCGTCTTCCGTTCCGCTCAGGTCGACACCGCTGAATACGGACTCATCGATGGCCAATGGCTTCACCCACTGTACCTTCACGGATTTGAGATTGGTGCAGTTTTGGAAAGCATTCTCTTCTATTGACTCCACGGAGTTGGGAATAGTGACGGACTTCATGGAGACACAATCAGAGAAAGCGTCTTCCGAAATGGTTGTCACCTTATAATATATACCATTGTAGAGCACACGCCAAGGCAGTGTGAGTTCTATCGGACCTGCCTCGTCGACATCACCGCCCACGTTGGGGTTGTCGGGTTTGTTCAGGTCATAGAAATAGTTCTTATCCCAGCTTTGGACAGCGACCGTCTGGTCCGCATCACTGATGATGGAATAACGGATGCCCTCCACTGTGAAACTGACCGACCACGCCAAGGTGGCCAGACAGACTGACACAAAAGTTAAAAATAATCTTAATGGTCTCATATTGTTGAGTTTCTTGGTTTTCAGTTGTAGAGTTTCTGAGTTTTCAGTTGTTGCTCATCTCTCCTTCCAAGTGGTTTTCTAAAAAATCCCTCCCCAGACCCCATTAAAGACATGGTCAAAGGAGGGATTTTATAGTGGGGAGAAGTAATTTATTTCACAACAACTTTCTTTCCATTGACGATATAGACGCCCTTCTTGTTGGTGTTGTTGACTTTCACACCGGAGATGGTGTAGGCATCGCCGCTAAGCTCGTCAGCCACAACATTGTTGATGCCGTCAGCCTCGAAGAGGTATGAGTCAACAGAAGCATTGCCGGTGAGATAAGCCTTGTATTGGGGAATCTCAACACCCTCTTGGCAGCGGTAGAAGCCCACCACACCATTCTTATCGGAAAGGGCGAAGATATTGCTGCCGCTAACCTTCAGAGGAGCATCGACAGTGCCCTCAAGCACGTTGTCGGACACCTTGGCTACTGCTTCACTTTGATCTTTAGGCACAGTGTTGATGCTGTATGTTCCAGGCTTGCCGATAATCACCACAGGCTCGTTGCCAGCGATTTTCTTTCCTTCAACAGGAACAGGAATCAAATAAATCTGGGGCTTGCCGGCCTCTGGGAACACACCAGTATTGACAGTGAAATCATTGTTGGCGCTCATGTCAAGGGCAAGGGGCCATACCAATGTGCCGTATCCACAAGAGGGGATGGTGTAGTCGATAGCGTAAGTCAGTTCGCCAACTTTGGCATCATCGATATTCACACTTTGCTTGTCGGGAGTGGTGAAGGTGACATAATTGATTTCAATGGGCCATGTACCAGTGTAGCAGCGGTCGGTAGCAGTTACAACAAATTTAAAAATAGGCTCTAACGTTCCTTCACTATTCGGAAATTTCCTGTTATTTTGGTTCATAGCTACCACATTGATTTCGTTGGTGGTAGATTGACGCCAGAATTCGTCTTGATTGGTATCAGGATTCTTCCTGTAATAGTCATAAGGAGCCTGTGTAAAATTACACATCAACGACCAGTCTCCTGCATTTCTTGCGAACAACTTTTCCAGAAAATAAGTTGCTTCGTATTTCTTGAGAAATTCCTCAAATGATTTACCTTCATTTTCTTTTTCATCCAGCCAATCCTCATAGTCATATTGTACGGCTTGATCTGAATAATCATTGAGATACTTACCACCCAAATTGACACCCACAGGGAGAGAAATGACCAACTGCATAGCCTCGTATGCATTTCTAGCAGCACCTTCTATTGACACTGTTATCTCCTGCACATCGCCTGGTTTCATAGTGAGTTCAGCAGGCTCGATTTTCAAAGACACTTGTGCGAACGAACTGCAAGCCACGAGTGCGAAAGCAATTCCAAGTAAAAATTTCTTCATAGTTGATGATTTTTAATGATTATTGTTTTTATGATTATTTACATTGATGGTTTTCAGAAGATTATCTGGTCTATCACGGTCATGGCATCTGAGATATCGACAACTTTGTCGCCATTCACGTCCATGCCGGTCGTGTAGACATTATTAAAATCGAGGATATAGTCGACGATGAGCATGGCGTCGGTGACATTGATGACACCGCTGAAATCGACATCTCCTGTCATTTTTGGATTGGCACTCACAGTGAAACTGTCGTTTGAGCAAGCCACAGCTGTGCTTCCAGTAGTGAAGAACGTCATATTGGAGAGGGATACTGTTCCTCCCTTGAATGTCTCGTCTGCTGTCAGCGAGAGTTTCACCAAAGTATCTTTTTCTTTGGTAAAGGGTACAGCATTGAAGGAGGTGGAAACCAAGCGATAGGTGTTTACACCTACAGAACCGGCAAAGAGCATTTGCTCCTTGTCGACAACTCGGCTTGTCAGAACACAACTCTCCGTATTCAACTTGAGACCAGCTGGCAATTTCAAGTCCATCTGGAAAGAAATCAGATTGCTGTATGCCGTATTCATATAGATATAACACTCACGTGTCTCACCAGGAGCAATACAGATATTCAACGTATTGATAGCCTTCGATTCCGCTTTTTGGGCGAAACCGAGCATCACTATCACTACCAGCATCCATATGCTCTTTATCGTTCTTGTCATTTTTCGAATGTAAATCTCTGCAATCAATTACTTTGGGACGTCTTATTTATCATCAGAGGCAAAGCAAATCTCCCTCCAACAAGTCCAAAGTCCATGTAATTGGGCGAAATACTTATTTATCAATGTGCAAAAGTAGGAAAATATTTTTGAAAACACATACATTTCCACAAAAAGTTTTAATCTGTTTTCCTATTTTTGGGCAATTCGTATGTAAATTAGCAATTTTTAACTATTAATCATCAACAATCAACTCAAAATCATCAATCACAAACTATATGGTCTCCCAACTCAAAATGTTGGACGATGTACGATGAATATTACTATGGTCCGATGGGGTCGGTCACGGAATCACCCCGCATCACAGTGGAGTTGTTGCCTATTGATTCGGTGCCAGGGTCGGTGCCGGGGTCAGTACCAGGGTCAGAATCAGTATTGGTATCGGGCTTTGCTGTTGAGGCGGGAATTTCTCCTCCTGTCATTGCTTTTGACAGGATTTTGGCATCCTCTAGGTCAACGACACCGTCGTCATTGAAATCAGCCCTTTCCTTTTTGAAGGCAGTTCTTGCCTTGCCATTGACATACAACACAATATCCACGATGTCGCTGCCATTGAGCAAGCCGTCACCGTTGACATCCAAGTCGTTCAATGATGCAGTGGGAGCCTTTGCCATCGGAAACATCAGCATCACATCGCTTGAGTTCACCTCAGCAACATTGGTCATTTCACCTTGAGCATAACCAGCCAAGGATGGAATGAGCATCACCCACAAAATGGCAAGAAATTTGTTCATAAATTATAATTAATTGAGCACCAAAGTGTTGAGTGCCCTATACTGTCCAATCTATTAATCCCTTTTGATTTTGAGTGCAAAGTTAACACTTATTTTCTACAACATGAAAAAATAAAAATTAAAAAAACATAAAAAACACACCGCGCAGGCAGGGCAAACCCTCCACTCCACACAACGATGAACCGACCTACTCCGTTTCTCCGAAGGGGAAGAGACCGTAGAGTTGTGCGTCGATGCTTTCTGTCAGTTTTTGGAAATCGCTGGGGTTGCTCTCAAATTTGCAGGTGTCGCCGTCGACAATGATGAGCTTTCCCTTGTAGCCTGCAATCCAGTTCTCATAGCGCTCATTGAGACCCTGTAGATAGTCGATGCGAATCGACTTCTCGTACTCACGTCCGCGCTTGGAGATTTGCGCCACCAAATTGGGGATGGTGGAGCGGATGTAAATCATGAGGTCGGGAAGGCCCACCAACGAAATCATCAGGTCGAAGAGGTCGCTGTAGTTGTCGAAGTCGCGGTCGCTCATCATCCCCATGTCATGCAGGTTGGGGGCAAAGATGCGTGCATCCTCGAAGATGGTACGGTCCTGTATGATGTAACCGTCGTACTTGGAGATTTCCACCACCTCCTTGAAACGCTTGTTGAGGAAATAAATTTGAAGATTGAACGACCATCGCTCCATATCTGCGTAGAAATCATCCAGATAGGGATTGTTGTCGACGGGTTCATACCTTGGTTCCCACCCATACCGTTTGGCGAGCATGCGGGTGAGGGTGGTTTTTCCGCTGCCAATGTTGCCTGCTACTGCAATGTGCATATATTTTGGATTTGAGATTTGTCGCGTCTGCACCTCGGCATACTGAAAGCGAGCTTTCGTCTGCACTCGGTTTGCACGAGAATATGATTAGAAGAGTCCGAAGAGATTGGCGTCGATGCTGTTGATGATGCCAGCCAAGTCGGCCTTGCGGTTGAGGAAGTCGAGGTCATCGACTTCCACCGTGAGCACCTTTCCCGGATAGTGGTCATAGATGAACTCATCGTATAGCCGGTTGAGATTCTTCAGATATTCCAACTGTATCTGCTGCTCGTAGTCACGCCCCCGTTTTTGAATGTTCTCCACCAGATGCGGGATGGAAGCCCTCAGGTAGATCATCAGGTCGGGCACCTGCACCACAGACATCATCGACTCAAACAGTTCCATATAGCATTGGAAGTCGCGGTCGTCGAGATTCCCCATCTTGTGGTTGTTGACGGTGAAGACATAGACGCCCTCGAAGATGCTTCTGTCCTGTATGACAGGCTTTTCCGAACGTGCGATGTTGAGCAGGTCCTTGAAACGCTGCTTGAGGAAATAGACCTCGAGTGCGAACGACCATCGCGGGATATCTTTGTAGTAGTCCTCAAGGTACGGATTGTAGTCGACGGCCTCGAACTGAGGCGTCCAACCATAGTGACGAGCGAGCAAGTTGGTCAAGGTGGTCTTGCCGCTGCCTATATTTCCTGCGATGACGATATGCACGGCGGATTGGTGTTAGTTGTGCAGATGTGTTAGTGTTGCAGATGTGTTAGTGTTCTACAGGTATGACACGTTTTCCATGCAAAGATAACGATTTTTTTGCCAACACGCAAGCGATACGGTTATTTTTTTGTAATTTCGCACCGGAATATCCAGATTATCCGGAATCTCCAAATTATCCGGAAAAAAATCTGCCCATGAAGAGAAATATCCCTGTCGTTGGTATGGCTTGTGCCGCCTGCGCTGCCAATGTGGAGCGCCGCCTGCGCTCACTCCAGGGTGTGCGCGAGGTGTCGGTATCCCTGCCCACCCGTATGGCGGTCGTGGAATGGGATGAGCATGTCATCACCCCTGAGGATATGAAGCGCGAAATCAACGCCATCGGCTTCGACCTTGTTGTCGATGAGGGCCAAAGCGTGGCGGAGACAGAGCGACGTGAAAACGTCCTGCTGCGACGCAAGGTGTTGGTATCTTGGGTGTTTGCCCTGTTGGTGATGTTTGTCCCCATGTTGTGTGGCCATATGGCAGCAAAGCAGACTGTCAACCAAACGGCGATGCTCATTGCTCTCGCCAACATACTCTATTGCGGAAGGGAGTTTTTCATTCGTGCTGCCCGGCAATTGAGTCACTTTACGGCAAGCATGGACACCCTTGTGGCGCTCAGCACCGGCATCACCTTCCTCTTCAGCACCATCAACACCTTCGCCGGCGACCGGCTCTGGGGTGGGCGGGGCATCGGGTGGCACACTTATTTTGACGCCTCGGTCATGATCATCACCTTCGTGCTCACCGGAAGGCTGTTGGAGCAGCATGCCCGACGCTCTACCGCTAGCGCCATCCGCCAACTCATGGGGATGGCTCCCAAGACCGCCCACCTTTATCGGTCCGACAAGTCTGACAAGTCTGACCTGTCTGACAAGTCCGACAAGTCCGACTCGTCCGACAGCTACGAGGAGGTGCCTATCTCCACCATCCAACAGGGTGATGTCATCGAGGTGAGTGCTGGAGGGCGCATACCCGTCGATGGCACCGTGAGATGGGCGAGCAGTTTCATGACCGCCGATGGCGCTTATGTCGATGAGTCGATGATAACCGGCGAACCCTCACCGGTGCTCAAACAAGAGGGCGACGGCGTACTTGCCGGCACCATCGTCAGTCAGGGACAGTTGCGCATGAGAGCACGCAAAACGGGTGACGACACCGCCCTCGCCCAAATCATTCACATGGTTGAGCAGGCGCAAAGCAGCAAGGCACCCGTGCAGCGCACCGTCGACCGCATCGCCCTCAACTTCGTTCCCGCCGTGGCTACCTTCGCTCTCATCACGTTTCTCGCATGGTGGACCATAGGGGGCAGTGCCGCCCTACCCCACGCCATCATGTCGGCTGTCACGGTATTGGTCGTGGCATGTCCGTGCGCTCTTGGCCTCGCCACCCCCACCGCCTTGATGGTGGGCATAGGAAAGGCGGCACAGAAAGGCATACTCATCAAGGATGCCACAGCACTCGAGCGCATCGAGAAAATCGATGCCATGGTCATCGACAAGACAGGGACGCTCACTATTCCCAACCCCGCCATCGACTTCACCAAAGCCGACCAACTGCCATTCGAGGAGCGAGAGACGCTCAAGCCACATGCCCGAGAGGCGATGGAGACGCTGCAAAAGATGGGTGTCGAGGTGCATATGATGAGCGGTGACCGAGAGGAGGCGGCTGCCCACTGGGCACAATTGACTGGCATCAGCCACTACCGGAGCCGTGTGCAGCCGCAGGATAAGGAAGACTTGGTCAGACTCCTGCAAGGAGAGGGCCACCGGGTGGCGATGGTGGGCGACGGCATCAACGACTCCCAGGCACTGGCGCTTGCCGATGTGAGCATCGCCATGGGCAAGGGCACCGACGTGGCCATCGATGTGGCGCAGATGACACTCATGGGCGACGACCTCAGGAGAATCCCCGAGGCACTCACACTGAGTCAGCGCACCGTCTCCATGGTGCGGCAGAATCTCTTCTGGGCGTTTATATATAATGTGGTGTGCATTCCCCTCGCCGCCGGTGTGCTACGCATTGCAGGCATCGATTTCCAACTCACGCCTACCTGGGCAAGCGCCCTCATGGCATGCTCCAGCCTCAGCGTCGTGCTCAACAGCCTACGACTCAAATGGAGCAAAATATAATCCCCGGAAAAACCGGAATATCCGAAACCTCCGGAATATCCCCCATCAACCGATGATCACCAAAAAACAATAAGACCATGCCAACCTATTTCAGAAAAACCATCAAACTGCTGCCTGGGGTCACTCTTTACCTCAACAAAACGGGCCCGAGCCTGTCTATCGGTCCCAGGGGCGCAAAAATCAACATCAGCCGCAAGGGTGTCTACTTCAACTCCAGCATCCGCGGCACAGGCATCTACAACAAGACAAAAATTGGCACCAGCCTGCTGTGGGGACTCGGCGCGGCCATCGCAACCATCGCCATCGGCTATGGATTGGGCATCGCCCTGCAGAATTTCACCCTCTTTGTCGTCTTGTTCTTTGCAGCCATCCCCATCGGAATCATCGCCTTCTTCATCTCCAAGCGCAAGGCGAAGGTGGAAATCGGTTCCGAATTTGACGACGAGGAGATAGAGGAACCACGGCAGACCACCTCGCGGAGCAAGAAGACCACACGCACGACAACCAAGAAAGGCAGCACACGCAAGACGGAGAGCAGCGGCACCAAACGCACTGCCAACGCACCTGCGAAGGCATATGTCAGCGAGGTGGAACGACTTGTGGAGGAGATGGCAGAGGCAGACACCGTGGAGGCGCTCAACAAGGCACATGGCGAAATCCTTGACATCATGTACACCAACATCAAACCCCTTGGCGTACCGGTGCTCGGACTGGAGTTCAACGAGGCACTCGCTGCCATCGAACAGGATTATGCTGAGGGTCTGCGACAGATCAAGGCTGCTGATGACAGCCAGCAGTAATCGACGTCAAAGACGGCTCCCCACAGCAGCACCGCATAGGTAGCAGAAGAGATGCATCCCCACCGCCACGCTTCCCGTCGCCATTCCAGCCAACATCCACACCGCAACGAAGGCATTGAATCGCAGCGGATGAGCCACCTGAGGCATCACCCACCCCATCAAGACATAATCGATGCCGGAGAGGCCGACGACACACGACGCTTCTGACGGCAGGGGCGTCCATAGTGCCACGGCGGTGGGACAACAGCATGCCACCACGTAGGCGGCAACCAGCAGTCGCAGTCGAATAGGGAAGAAAAACACCAGTTGCCAAAGCACATATACATTGACGGCAGCATGGAGCAACCCGACATGCACCAAAGGATGAAGAAAGCGGGCAGGCACCGAACCGCCTTCGGCGATGCCTGTCCCACACGGAAGCGTCCAACCAGCAGTGCGCAGGAGGGCTATGGCAAGCACTATCACGCCGACAGCCAATGCTGCAACCTTTGCATCCGCTCTGTGATACATTGCTTCCTTGCCTTAATGATGATGGTGAGGGCCGTCTCTGCCGACAGGTAGAACTTTGGGGCGGGACGGTTGACCACATGCCAGACACACGCGCGCAGCGGCCAGTCAGGATGTTCGCGCTTCAGATTCTCACAGCGGCGGGCTATCTCCTCATACATCTCACGGTGCAACGCACGACAACCACCATCTCCTTTACCTCGAAGCATAGCGGACACCACTCGCATGGCGCGCTCCTCACTCACCCAAAAACGGCTCGACGGCATGTTGACCACACGTCTCACCACCGACTCCACTGACTCAAACAGTCGGGTGCCTACTTCACGATTGAATACCTCCAACAATTCTTGGCTCCGGTCGTCGCGGTATTCAAATGACGAGCGACGGGATACCTTTTTCATCTTTTTCATGGTACTGTAATTTTACTTTTTTACTTATTCTGAAAACAAAATCACTGCAAAGGTATCACGAAAACGGAAAGTGCGCAATCCGACAGGCAATTTTCTATGAAGAAAATGCAGCAACAAAAATTCCTTTTCGCAACAGACTGGTATTCAATCTGTTGCAAAAAGGAAACAATAAAACCCTTCTCGCCTTTTCCCGTAGATTAAGACGAAGAAAACGAAGATGACGAAGATAATGTCACTCCTTGGCTTCCTCTGAGGTGTCGAGCCAGTCGCAAGTCTTCTCCGTCAGTTTCTCCGAACTGCCAACCTTGTATCCGGGATGGTCGATGACGCAGTCGTCGAGCACGATGTTCTGGCCTGTGATGCCGAAAAGCACACCCTGATTGTTGTTGAAATAGCAGCGTGAGAAGACGACACCCGTACTGCTTTTGGAGGTGACAAGCGTGAACTCCTTGTTGCGGAAAAACTCGCAGCCCTCAAACTTGGCATCCGTGCAGTGATTTAGCGTCATGATGTCGTAACTGCAATCGCGGATGAAGGAACTGCTGCACACCAGTTTTTTGGTGTATTCGGCACAGATGCCCTCGGTGCCGCAGCCATACATATCGCATTGGTCAATCACCACATTCTCACAACCCATCAGGCCGACCACGCCGCCCTGACAGTAACCTTCTTCCGTATGGCCCATGGTCAGGTTGAGCAATTTCACATTCTTGCAGCCGATGAAATTCAGCACGAAGGCGTAACGGGGACTCACAATGATGTTGGCACCGTTGCCCTCCCCCTCTATCGTGAGGTTGTTCATACCTGCCACCACCAGTTCACGACCATCAAAATTGTCATTCCATCCTATCGTCGGTTTGTTGGCAAACCTCGAGAAATTGGAATTATAAGTATCAATCTCTTTGATTTTGAGGAGATTGCAAAGTCCGTCATCAGAGATGGCTTCGGTGAGACGCAACTCAGCCCCCTCAGAGATGATAATGCGAGTGTTGCTGGCGAGCGCACGCAGCAGTCCCTCGCCTGTAGCCACCCGCTGCACCCGTTGCTTCGGAGTGGCTGCCGTCATCGTCATGGCCACCGACAACAGTACAGCGGCAATAACGGTCATGATTAAGGTTCTTTTCATCTTTATATATTTTTTAAGGTTTGAGATTTTTATATTTTTAAGGTTTGAGATTTGAAATTTGAGGTTGAAGCTTTCGTCTGCACTCGGTTTGCACGACAATAAAACTTCACGATTTTGGTTTCCACTGCGAAGATACCTAAAAAAAACAAACCCACAAACAAAAAAAACATTTTTATTGAACGACAACCACAAAATGACATCGTAATCGCCCATATCCACCCTAATTTTGCAGCGCACAAAAACACAAAACCATGAACGAACAAAAACACAAAACCATGA
>JAGCXX010000124.1 GCA_017961115.1 Prevotella sp.
ATCAGCAACGAATAGGTGAGGTATGACATACAGCTGGAACCAGCATCGCAATTGAGCGTAAAAAGTCCCATCACGATAAGAGCAAAACTACGCCACAGGATATGGC
Source organism: Prevotella sp. (assembly GCA_017961115.1). Classification (GTDB taxonomy): domain Bacteria; phylum Bacteroidota; class Bacteroidia; order Bacteroidales; family Bacteroidaceae; genus Prevotella. The sequence goes on from JAGCXX010000124.1 coordinate 107, forward strand.
TCAGTACGCCAAACTGAGAATCGCCTCTTTTCAGACGGTTGTCGATGGCGAAGGGCACCGACATACCCACGCAGAAAAGGAAGGCGGGGAAAATGGTGTCGGAAAATCCCAGCATGTCCTCGTCGGCAGCGGCATGGAACAGCCAGTGGGGCACTCCCTTCAGTGCTGGTATATCATTGACAAACAGCATCAACATCATGGTGATGGCTCGCAGGGCATCAATACTTGCCACTCTTGAGGTCTTCTTTGCTTTCATTGCTATTATCTTGTTCGAGTTTCGGGCTTGTTCATCCCTTATCTTCTTTAACTGCTTAACATCGCAAATATAGCAAATAATCATATCATATTCATTCCAAATCAAAAAAATAATCATTTTGCTTAGTTTTTTTGAATGCTGAATCGTCATTGTAATAGATGACTGAAGAAAAAGTCGGATGATGACCAAAGAAAAGTTTGAAGAAATATATCGTAGGTATTATCCTGCCATGTACCGTCTGGCAAGGACGATACTCTATGATACCGACGACAGCAAGGACGTGGTGAGCGAAGTCTTTGCCCGGCTGCTCCGTGGGGATGTCGTTCCCCATGATGATAAGTTGGAAGGTTTTCTCATGATCAGTGTGCGCAACCGGTGCCGCGATGTGCTCAGGCATAAGGATGTGCGTGAATGTGTGGAGAAACTCTTTTCTTCTGAAATCAGGCAAAACCAAGTCGTGCCTATCAATGACGATGACCGTCTGGAACGGCTCATGTTGTTCGTGGAAACCGAACTTCCACCACTCAGCCAGCAGATTTTCCAATTGCGGTTTCTCCGCGAGATGACCTATGAGGAGGTGGCGCAAGCTGTTGGAGTAAGTCGTGTCACGGTCTATCACCACCTGTCACAATCACTGCAGCGAATAAAAGAGTATTTTGAAACAGCAAAATGATACTATTATGGAACAGCAAGAAAGAATCCGTCTCCTGTTATCCATGCAGGAACATCCAGAATGCTATACCGACGAGCAAATCACCCAAATGCTGACCGATGATCCGAAACTGGCAGAGATGATGGAACAGCTCGCCATGACAAAGCGAGCCTTTATCCGACAGGAGGTCAATAAAGAGGACATCCCGATGGATGACCTCTGGGAACAGTTCGCCTCTGAGCATGAGGGAGAACTTGATGCCCTTGAATCCCAACAGGAGCAGGAGGCTTCCATCCATTCTTTCGTGGGTTCGAAATTTGGGAAGATTCTTGGCATGTCAAAGCTGAAAAGTCGGGTGCCCGCTGTGTTTATTGGACTCTTGGTGGTGTCAGGTGTAGCTTTTGCTGCCATCCATATCGCACGCCACTACGTGGGAAAGAATTTACAATCCCCCTCTCAGGAGGTGCAGATCTCAGATATGCATCAACCTGTCACGCCGACAGATACGTTCATAAGTGATACCATCAAAAATGATACCCCAGTCAAAGCAAATCCTGTCGTGTATGACAATGTCACATTAGACAGCATTGCCAAAGATATTGCTGCCTATTACCAAATTGGACTGGACTTGCAAAACGGATATGCCCATCAACTCCGTTTCTATTTCGTTTGGAAACAGGATGACAGTTTGCATGAGGTGGTTGAGAAGTTGAATATGTTCGAACAGGTCAATATGTCTGTCGAGAACGGAAAACTGATTGTCAGATGATGAAGCACCTCGCCGTCTTCCTTATTGCCCTGTGCTGCCAGACCAGCATGTATGGACAGCATATCACTCGCAACTATGACAATGTTTCGTTGTCGGAAGTGTTGCGTGACCTCAACGAACAGTCGGCTGACTACACTATCAGTTTCCTTTACAACGAACTGGAAGATTTCCGTGTGACCACCAGCATCAAACGCAAGTCAATTCCAGATGCTGTCATGCAAGTCATCGGGTTCTATCCCATTCGCGTCGTGAAACGTGAGGAAAACGAAATCTTCGTGGAGTGTATTCATAAGACCGAACTTCATCTCACTGGCACCATTATTGACGAGAATCGCCAGCCTGTGCCTTACGCCAACATCTACCTGCTTCATCCATCAGACTCAACTGTCATCGGTGGAGGCGTGAGCAACGAGGCTGGCGTCTTCGTCATCCCCTGCGAAAGGCAATCATCAGTTCTTGTCCGAGTGTCATACGTGGGCTATAAGACAGCCTATCGCCAATGTAGTAAAGAGCAGGTGGGAACCATACAAATAAAGCCGGAATCTCAAACCATCAACGGCGTAGTGGTGAAAGGGGAGCGCCCCAAAGTGCAACTGCAGGGCAATTCCTTGGTCATGAATGTGGAGGGCACGGTGATGGAACGACTGGGTACAGCGGAGGATGTGCTCTCGCGTGTGCCGATGATCTCGAAAAAAGGTGAGATTTTTGAAATCTTGGGAAAGGGTGTGCCCCACATCTACCTAAACAATCGCAAGTTGACTGACTTGCAAGAATTGAGGAACATCCAATCGGACAACATCAAGAATGTAGAGGTGATTCAGAATCCCGGTGCACGCTATGATGCCGCGGTTAATGCCGTCATCATCATCCGCACCAAACGGCCAAAAGGCGAGGGCATGGGTGTGGAACTGACCTCATGGAGCCGTAAAGGACATGGCTATGCCAACAACGAGCGAGCCAACCTTACCTACAGAACTGGTGGGCTGGAACTGTTTGCCAATCTCTTTGGGGCTTATAATAAACGTTGGGAGAAAGGCGAGTTTGAACAGACCGTCTTTGCCGACACGCTGTGGATGATTACCAACAAACAGAAGAACACCGCGCGCAATCCTTTCTTTGAAGGACGAATGGGATTCAACTATCAGCTGAATGACAACAATTCCTTCGGTGGATTCTATCAGAACACATACGACTATGTCAAGACACAAAGCTATTATGATGACGACCTGCGAGCCAATGGCGAACTATACGACCATTTGCAAAACAGTGGCATCAGTAGGGCAAAGGGCGCTCCCAAACACCAGGTGAACCTCTACTACACGGGCAAGGTCGGCAAGTTTACTGTAGATTTCAACGCCGACTACACATACCGCCACCAACGCAACCGCAACGGACAGCAGGAACTGAGCGAGGAATATGAAGACCGAGATGTGAATACCAATGCCTTGACGCGAAGCAGGTTGATGGCGGAGAAACTCTTTGTGACTCATCCTCTGTGGAAGGGACAGATAGAGTTGGGCGAGGAATACACCAATACGCACTGGAACAGCAGTTTTGAGAATGCAGAGGGATGGATTCCCAACAGCAAGAACGAACAGCATGAGCAGAACATCGCACCCTTCATGGAACTGCGCCAGCAACTTGGTCGTTTCCAGTTGTCAGCTGGTCTGCGTTACGAACATGTGGAGTCGGAATACTTCGTTGGCGGTGTGAGACGCAATGACCAGAGTAGAAACTACAACGACTTGTTCCCATCGCTCTCAGCTTCCACAAGCATCACGCTTTCAAAAGCTAAACCAGGTAACTCCTTGCAACTCTCCCTCAGTTATGCCAAGCGTGCCACACGGCCCTCTTACTGGCAACTGAGCAGTGATGTTATCTATGAGAACCGTCTCAATCGGCAGACGGGCAACCCTTTCCTGAAACCCATCAAATACCATAACCTAAGCGCGATGGTGATGTGGAAATGGCTTTATCTCAATACCAACTTCAGTCACTGCGTAGACCCCATCCTCTACACGGCGGGCAGTCTGGAGAACGACAGCAAGGTGAATTTCGTCACCTATAAGAACTACGACAATGCCGACTGGCTCACTGTCACGTTGGGCGCGCAGAAGAGCGTCAACCTTTCCGATGGAGCGACATGGACACCACAATACAACATGATGTTGATGAAACCGTGGTTTAGGGCGGAGTTCCTCGGCGAGTGGAAGAGTTTCAACCATCCGATGCTGGCTCTGCAATTAGGCAACATCATTACCTTGCCTCACGACTGGCTGATACAGGCCGACTTCAACATGCACACCCATGGCTATCAGCAGAACGCTTGGTTCGACTGCACCAACGCCATGCTCTCGCTCAGTGTCAGCAAAGACATCTTCAAGCGTCGTCTCAACGTAAAACTGACTGGCAACGATCTCCTCAACGGCGGCATCAACCGCTTTACTTTATACAGCAACCGCCTGATGATCCGTAAGATGGAGGACAACGACTCGCGCTGCGTCCAACTCTCCCTTCGCTACCGTTTCAATGTCACACCGTCGAAGTACAAGGGCACGGGAGCCGGTAATGCGGAAAAGAACAGACTGTAATAAAAATACCTTTAGGATTGTTCTCATCTATTACCAAGTTGAAAGGAGGGTAGGAGTGTGGTTGTTTAGGAGTGTGGACAAATGCGCATACTTGGGTCAGTAACTATAAGCCCAATTTTCCAATATAGACGGGTCGTCAAAATATACTTTGACATATTTCATGATATTATCGTTCTCCTCTTTAGCATACATGCGTATGATATCTGAGAGCATGTCTCTTTGGTCACATATCTCCGGCCACGTCATGATATTGCCAGCTTTGTAATCTTCCAGTTGCTTCTTGGCTACTACATAATTGTATACATCATTGTCAGTAACGCTGTCTTCGGTTATAATCTGCTCCGCAACTTCGTAATAATGTTGATAGGCTAGTATACCGTCGGCATTGTTTTTGGGACTATCAGGTCCAGACAATCTGCCAACCCAGAATGCTGCAACTATGCAGATTAAGCTAATGAAAAAAAATGTCGGTTTCATCTTTGATTTTTTTAATTGGTTGAACAATGTTTTCTATTTCATAATACCAATTATCCGCTCAAAGTGAACAAGTAGAGGTCGTTTGTTGTACGAATTATGGTCTTTTCTGTATGAAATGATGTTTCGCGTCAACCAGGAAGCGCCAGCCATCCTACAAAATCCAAAGAGTCCTGAAGAATTTGAAAACAAGTTTTCATCCTTCAGGACTCTTTGTCTTTCGTGATCCCGTTGGGATTCAAA
>JAGCXX010000125.1 GCA_017961115.1 Prevotella sp.
TATGCTTGTTCTCAAAAGTGAGTTGCCTGAACTCCGTCTTCTCCGGCGCTTTCCTGTTGGGCGTCACGATGAAGAGTTCTGGAGCCTCCATGTAGCTGTGACGCTCAGCAATGAGCTGTTTGCCTTTGCCCAGAGGCTGCACCGACCCTATGTCTGCGATGCAACTGGTGAGCTGCTTGTGCTCCCCCTTCCAGTTGATGGAATAGATATTGTAGGTGCCGTGCCACACACCGGTAAAGTAGAAGACGGCATTCTTATCCTTGGGGTCTGCCCAGCAGAATCCGTCGACATCGGAGTCGAAGCCTTCGGTGACGTATCTCTTGTTGCCGGTAGCAAGATGGTAGACGCAGAGGCGGTGGCGGTCGGCCTCATAGCCGTCGCGTGCCATGCTCTGCCATGCCACATACTCGCCGTCGGGCGAGAACTGTGGGTTCTGGTCATAACCGGGGTTGTTCTGCAGGTTGCTCTCGGCGTTGACTTTCTGATTCCGCAGCGTCTTTGTGGCATCCACTTTGGGAGCCTTGTATCCCTCAGGCTTGCAGAGGTTGCGGGTGGTCTTCTTCTCCACGTCGTAGAGGAAGATGTCGGAGTCGGTCGAGATGGAGTATTCCAATCCAGTCTTTTTCCGGCAGGTGTATGCGATGCTCTTGGAGTCAGGGCTCCAAGCGAGTTGCTCGATGCCGCCAAACGGTTCCATCGGGCACTCGTAGGGCTCACCCTCGAGGATGTCTATACCTTTCCCTATAGTGCCGTTGCTCACCTGAGCCAAGAATGGATGCTGGATGCTCTCCACATAGTGGTCCCAGTGGCGGTACATCAGGTCGGTGACGAGGCGTCCTGTTGCCTTAGGCAGGTCTTTGGGGTTCTCCTTGATGATGTCGTGGAAGGGGATGGACTGGATGAGGATGACACGCTGACCGTCGGGCGAGAACTTGAATCCCTCGACAGCGCCATCGGTATGGCTGAGTTGTCGGCGGTCGGTGCCGTCGGCAGCCATCGTCCATACCTCACCGCCTCGGATGAAAGCGATGCGTTTGCCCACCCATGCGGGGTCGGTCTCGTTCTCGGCATCAGCAGTCAGTTGCCGTTGCCCGGTACCGTCGGTGTTGATGGTACAGAGCACGTGGTGGCTCTTGTTCTCCGCCACGCTGTAGTAGCCCACTTGATAGACGACCTGTTTGCCGTCGGCAGAAGGGGTGTATGTGCTGATGCGTCCCATCGCCCACAGCGCCTCAGGAGTGAGGCGTCTGCCGCTGATTTGGATGTCGCTCTTTCCGATGTTCACTTTATTCTGTGCTTGTGTCGGTGCCAGACAGGCGATAGCCAGGGCAGCCGTGAGGATGAAAGACTTGTTCATGGCGGGTTATTTTCGGTTGTTGAGTTCGTCGCGCTTGCGGTTGAGTTCTGCGCGTTTGCGCTGCATCTCCATCTGCTCCTTCTGCATTGCCTCAAGACGAGCGGCGAAACCGGTCTTTTTCTTCGGGTTTTTCTTGTTCTCCTGGTAGCGAGCCTCGAGGATGGCGAGAAGTTTCTCGTCGTTGGTGGTCTTGCGCAGGATATACATGATGGCTGCGCTGAAGAAGAGAGAGATGAAGTAGTAGAAGTTGAGTCCTGCGGAGTAGTCGTTGAAGATGAAGAAGAACATCACCGGCATGAGGTACATCATCCACTGCATTGCCTTCATCTGCTCAGCCTGCTGTCCCACCATCTGGTCTTTCTGCTGACGCATGGTCATGATGGAGTAGAGGATGTTGGACACGCAGAAGAGGATGCAGGTAAGCGAGAGGTGGTCGCCGATGCCCCAGATAGACTTGCCCCACTCCAGGATGGGGTCGTAGGTGGAGAGGTCATTGATCCAGAGGAAACTCTCACCACGCAATTGGATGGCGTTGGGGACGAAGTTGAACATGGCAATCCAGATAGGCATCTGGATGAGCATGGGCAGGCAGCCGCCCATCGGACTCACGCCATAATCCGAGTAGAGTTTCATCATCTCCTGACTCTTCTGCATCTGGTCCTCAGGCTTGTCGTATTTCTTGGTCGCCTCCTCCAATTTGGGCTTGAGCACGCGCATTTTAGCGGAGTTGAGATAGGTCTTCTTCACCAACGGATAGGTGATGGCCTTGAGCAACAGGGTGATGAGAATCAGTACGATACCCATATTGATGCCTAGTTTGGTGAGCCAGTCGAATACATAGAGGGTGAACCACCTGTTGATGTAACGGATAAGCGGCCATCCCAGATATACGAGGCGCTGCATGTCGATGTCCTTGCCAAATCGGCTCTCTTTCTCCATGGCTTTCAGCAGACGGAAGTCGTTGGGTCCGTAGAAGAACTCCATCTCTGTGGCTGTCTCTCCCTTCGGGTCGAAGAAAGTCTCCAGGTCGGCGTTGTATTTCTTCAGGTAGCCCGTCTGCTTCTCCTGCGGGATGCTGGTGAGGGAGGCGTTGGCGTTGAACTGCGTCTTGGCAATCATCATCGTGCTGAAGAACTGCGACTTGAATGCTACCCAGTCGAGAGGCTCCTCAATCTTCTCGTCAATCTTCTCCGAGGTTTCGCTCAAGTGCTTGGTACCGCCATCCTTTTTCTTATAGGTAAGGGTGGCATAGCGGCTCTCGAAGGCATGGCCTTTCTCCTGCTGCTTGCAGTTCTCCTTCCAGTTGATGCCCATGGAGTGGGTTTTGGTGGAGAACAATCCCTCCATGCCGACGGCACGGAAACTGAAGAACATCATGTGGTCCTTGCCCAGCAGATAGTCCATGACAATCTTGCGCCCGTTGCCAGCATCGGCGGTCATCACCACGGTGCTGTCGGTCGTCTCGGAAGGGGTGAAGAAGAGGTCGGCGGTGTTGATGTTGGTGTCCTTTCCCTCCAACTGAAAGCTGAGTTGCTGGTCCTTCCCCTCGAAGATGGTGACGTCGGGTTTTCCATCGATGCTCTTGAATCCTTTCACCACTGCCTTGGTCACGGTGCCGCCCTTGGTGCTCAGGGTGAGTTCGATTTTCTCATTCTTGAGCACCACGTCGCTGGCTGTACCTTGCAGTGCGTTGTGGAAGAGGGCAGTGCTGTCCTCAAGTGCCTTGGCGACCTCAGCCACTTTCTTGGCTTCCTCCGCCTTCTTCTTGGCTGCAGCCTTCTGAGCCTCAGCCTTTGCTTTCTCTACTTGTTCCTGTTGTGCCTTGATGTCCTCCTCGCTGGGCCGGTTGTACCAACTGAAACCGATAAGCACCACGGCGATGAGGATAAAACCGATTACGGTATTTTTGTCCATGTCTGTCTTGATGTTTTCTTGTTGTTGCGTCTAAAAAATCATAGAAAATGAATGTCCCAACGCTATCAAAATGCAAAATTACAATTTTTTTTCCCCATTTTTGTGTTTTATTCAAAATTTTACTTAAATTTGCAGAAAATTCTAATATTGGAAATGTATATGAGAAATTTGCTGACTATTTTAGCCATATTGCTGGCTGTTTCGGCGTATGCCCAAAAGCCAAGCAAGCAAAGCCGTTACATTGAATATCAGGAGTATCAGGTGAACAAGAATTACACCGATTCGCTGGTGGCTTGCCGTGAGCGCCTCGACTCGCTCCAGGCAGCGGAGGAAGCAATTGCGGAGGCCGGCATCGCTGACGGTCGGCTGTATCAACTGTTCGCACCGCTTACATTCTATCACTCCGCTGCCAGAAAGGCATTGCGCCTGAGTGAGCAGGGCGGTGTTGATGAGGTGAGCGACGAGGTCGACAATACCCTGCTGGGTGTCTATCTCGAGCGTCCCGACCTTGTGGTCAACAGTGAGAACAGGTTGCGCAAGGTGGGTGGTGTCAGCAACGACATCATCATGCCCATCCAGCAGGATGTAGAACTCACCGAACAGGTGTTGCCTGACGTAGAACAGACAGAGCAGGACACTCCCGAGGTGGACGTGGTGGTCACCAAACCGAATTTCTGGACCTTCAAGGGCGACTATTTCCTGCAGGGACTGCAGTCGTATATCTCAGGCAACTGGTACAAGGGTGGTGAGAGCAACTACTCGATATTGGGAAGTATAGCGATGGAGGCCAACTACAACAATAAGCAAAAGGTGAAATGGGACAACAAACTGGAGATGAAGTTGGGCTTCCTGACATCAAAGAGTGACAGTGTCCACTCACTGAAGACCTCAGACGACCTGCTCCGCTTAACCAGCAAACTGGGTCTGCAGGCCACCAACAAGTGGTACTACACGCTCCAGCTTCTTGCCTACACACAGTTCTGGAGAGGCTATAAGAGCAACGACTACCATGTGTACTCTGACATCATGTCGCCGTTCAACCTCAACCTCTCACTCGGTATGGACTACAATGTGGAGGCATGGAAAAAGAAGCTTACAGGTACCATCCACTTGGCACCGTTTGCCTATAACTTCAAGTATGTGGACCGCAATTGGTTTGGCGACCAGGAAAACTTCACCACACGCTATGGTCTTGACCTGCACAAGCACACTCTCCATGATTTCGGTTCGCAGTTCACGGTAGATTTGAAATGGGTGATTTCCGACAACATGACCTACCAGACCCGCATGTATGGATTCACCACCTACAAGCGAGTGGAGTGGGAGTGGGAGAACACGTTCACGTTCAACTTCAACAAATACATCTCCACCAAGTTGTTCATCTATCCGAGGTTTGACGACAGCACCTACCGCGATGATCACCACGGATACTTCCAGTTTAAAGAATTTATGTCGATAGGTTTTTCCTATTCGTTTTAAAGGTTGAGAGATTGGAGGGCTTTGCCCAAAGACCTCAGAGACAGGATAACTTAAAAAAAAGGTCACTATTAGTTAAAACCGGCTGGCACTTGATGCCAACCGGTTTTTTCGTGTCTCTCGTCCTCCTCTTTCTTAGGGGAGTTTTATTTGTCCCACCTCCCTTTGGAAGCTGGGGAGAGGTGTTTTATTCTGTCATTTCCCCTTCCACATACAGTCGGGTCATCTCGATGCTGCCGTTGGTACGCACCGTGATGCTCTTCTTGAAATGTCCGGGGTCTTTGCCTGCTCCGTTGTAGGTCACCTCGATGGTTCCCTTCTCTCCGGGGTTGATGGGTGTCTTGGTGTACTGCGGGACGGTGCATCCACAGCTGGCCACAGCCTGGTTGATGACCAGCGGGGCATCACCCACGTTGGTGAATGTGAAGGTGCACTTCTGCACTGGGTTGCTGGATGCGAACTTGCCGAAATTATGGGTTTTGTTGTCAAACTTGATTTCGGCCTGTTTCTGTGCTGCGGCGAAGCTGAACGAGCAGAGCAGCAGCAGGGTCATCAAGATTACTTTGCGCATAATGTTTCTCCTTTTTTAATTGGTTAGCCTCCCTTGCAGGTGATGTCTCTCACCAGCGTAGAGTCGTCTCATAGATATGAACAGATGTGCAAAAATAATGCTTTTTGTCAAACTTGTCGGTCAAAACCACATATTATTGCATTTATTTAACAATTCTATATGAACTTTTTGAATTGTTTGAGCACATCGCACTTGGTGACATAGACAGGCTGTGGCGCATTGCCTGAGCTGACGAATCGAGACAGGTCGTTAAGAGCCTTGAACTGTCTGCTGTTGCGCCGTGGTTTGATGATTACACGGTCGTTGGCCCAGTCGTAGTCGCGGTCGCACCATTCATCGA
>JAGCXX010000126.1 GCA_017961115.1 Prevotella sp.
CCTATCACTGACTCGCGCAACAAGACCGTCAACCGCCATACCAACTGGCAGGTATCCGAGCGCCTGACATATACTCCGACAAAGGACTTGGAACTGTATGCTGATGGGAGCATCTATTGGAAACGCATCTATCGCCCGAGCGGCAAGTATGCGCATTACGACGTAAAGACTTACGACTTGAAATACCGCAACGCCTCTCTTTCGACGGGAGGGAAATGGAAGTTGAACAAGACCGACTACCTGTCACTCGACATCGACTGGAACCGCCATGCCTATTACTATTATTTCACTGCTACCACTTTGGTGGAGGACTATGAGAAGAGCAAAGGCACGATGTACTACCCCTACTTCCCCTACCTGCCCGACCAAGAGGAACTGCAAAGCGACCAGCAGCGCACGATGGCACATCTGAAAGGTGTGTTTGAACTGCCCTATGAAAACAGGCTGAGCGCAGGTGTGGAATACCGCTACGACTGGCTGAAGGCACCAACAAGAGTGGAAGGTGGCAAGGTGAGTGACTGGACCGGTGCATTGTATGTGCAGGACGAGTTCAACCTCATCCCCAACATCAACATCACCGCAGGACTGCGCCTGAACCAGAACGAGCAGTTTGGCACACGACTGACTCCTAAAGTGTCTGCCATGTGGAAGATTGGGCAGCCATGGAGAATCCGTGCGACCTGGAGCCAGGGATTCAAGACACCTACCACCAAGGAACTCTTCTATCGGTATGTACGCCAGATGAGCGGCACATATCTTTATTTGGGCAACACCGAACTGAAACCCCAGACCAGCAATTACTTTAGCGTGAGCGGCGAATATACCCTGCACGGACTAAGCGTGACGGTTTCCGCATACCACAATAAGGTGAACGACATGATAGCTCTCGTCACCATACCCAACTATCAGGCACCCGACGAGTATATCGTGCAATACGACCCTGTCAAGACACGTCAGTATCAGAATATCGAGGATGCCAAGACCTATGGCGTAGATGTGAATGTGCGCTACTCATGGAAGGCACTTGCCTTTGGTGCCGGATATAGTTACCTGGACACCAAAGCCAACCAATATGATACGACACATGAAAGGATGACTGAGGTGACCATCGATGGCATGGCACACCACAAAGGCAATATGTTTGCGACATGGACCCATGCTTTCTCACCTGACTACAACCTTGGCGTGGGAATATACGGAAGGTTCTCCACCAAGCGCTACTATCAGATAGACGGCGACGGAAAGGGCTATCAGATATGGAGATTGTCCACCACACACGATTTCGGCCACTCCAAGACCATGGCATACCGCGTGGAAGCCGGTATCGACAACATCCTCAACTATGCCGACCGTACCCCTCACGGACTTCATCTGGGCACCACAACGCCTGGCCGCACATTCTACGTGTCTTTCAGTGTCCGCTTCAACAAAGGAAAGAAACTTAAAAACAACTATAAGTCAAATTTAAACACAAGAGACAATGAAGAAAATTAAGTATTTGATGATTGCCATGATGGCTATCTGTGTAGCAATGGGTTTCACTGCTTGCAACAATGATGATGATGACAACAAAGCCATCGACAACAACTACACCATTTACCAAAATACTGTCAACCAGACAGTGAAATCACAGAAGAAGAATCCGAAAGTGATTCTGCTCGTCGCCTTTGGTTCCACCTGGCAGCAGGCATATGATGCCTTTGATGCCACTGTCGAAGCCTACAAAACAGCTTTCCCCGGCTATGACGTGTTCCTCTCCTTCTCGTCTGCCATCTGCATCAACCGTGCCGCTGCCGGTGAGAACGTGAAACCCCGCAATTTCTATGCTCCTCCATTCTGGCTGAATGCTTTTGCCCAGGAAGGTGTGAAATACTCGGAAATCGTGGTGCAGTCGCTGCAGGTCATCCCTGGTGAGGAATACACCCGTGTAATCAACTACATCAAGGACTTTGCCAACAATGCCAACGGCGATATCGATGACAACTACCTGTCAAATGTGACGCTGAAACTTGGTGTGCCTCTGCTCCAGGACGCTGAGAGCGATGTCAATGAGGTGGCCAAACAGCTCAACACACTCTACAACGTTAGGGCGCAGGAAGGCGTTGTTGCCTTCATGGGTCATGGCAACCCCGACTCCTACGACACCTACAAGGCCAATGTGCGCTATACCCAGCTTGAGGAAGCCCTCCAAACCTATAGCAAGAATTACTATGTGGGTACCGTGGATATGATGGAGAACTTCAAGACACATGTGCTGAGGCGCATGCAGGCCAATGGCATCATGAGCGGAAAGGTGTTTTGCCATCCGTTGATGTCGATTGACGGCGACCATGGACACAACGACATGGCCGGCGACGACGATGCTTGGAACAACGGTTTTGAGGAGAACGAGGAAGGTGAGGTAGAGGATACCAGCTGGAAGATGTATTTCCACCATATGGGTTATACCTGCGACAACTCAACCATGATTGAGAAGGGCTTGCTTGAACTTCCCACCATCCGTCAAATCTGGATGAACCACACCAAGGATGCCATCAATGGTGAGCCCCTCGACTACTACCACTCAAAAAATCCTGAGTAATCAATTGCTCAATATTCGCAAGCTTAAGTTATAAGATGGACAAAAGACTATGTGTGTTAATCGCAGCACTCCTCTCGGGGAGTGCTGCTTTTTCCCAAATTCACCAAACGACCCAGCGCGACTCATCGTTGGTGAACCATTCCTACAATCTCAACCCCGTGGTCGTCACTGGTTCGGGACACCATCAGCGTCTGAAGTCCACTTCCACACCTGTACACGTACTCAGCAGTCAGGAAATCCGTGAACAGGGAATATCCACTTTCGATGCCGCCATCCAAAGGATGATGCCCCAAGTGTCAATGTCCCCCAACTCCATGGGCACTTTCCTACGCCTGAACGGGCTGGGCAACAAATACATCCTCATCCTCATCAACGGGCAGAAACTTTCGGGCGACATCTCCAACAACGTAGACCTTAACCGCATCAACATGTCGCGGGTGAAGCGGATTGAGGTGCTTGACGGAGCCGCCTCTTCTCTCTATGGAAGTGATGCCATCGCCGGAGTCATCAACATCATCACCGACCAACCAACACAGAATCTCATCAGTGTCACGTCTGATACACGTGTCTCAGGATATGGACAACTGACAGAGGCCGTCAGCATCGACATCTTCAAAAATGGATTTGGTTCCTACACCTCCTTCACCCACGACCGTGCCGACAGCTATCAGAACAATGGATTGGAATATATAAAAGGTTCAGAGACTGAGACCCAACCCACGATTGCTCCGTTGTTCACAGGATATCGCTCACATCTTCTTGGACAAAAATTCACCTATACCCCCAACCAACACATTGCCCTAAATGCTGGTATTGACTATTCCTACAAACTCACCGACCGTCCGGAGACACGCCCCGACATCACAGGCGGCACCGACTATGAAATGCGCTACAAAGGACTTCGGTGGAATGTGGGGGGAATATACAAATTCTCCAGCAAGAACTCCCTTCAGGCTGATTTTACCTCAGACCATTACCGCTATGGCAAGGAGTATGACGTGGAAACCAAGACAAATGCCATTGGCGACTATGTGCAGTCGAAAAAACAAAGGCAGACAGAATTGGAACTAAAGGCCATTCTGGGACTGATGCCCCACTCCACAACTATATTTGGTGCTGACTGGCGCCAAGACTTCTTGGTGGCCACGTCAGGAAACATCGACAAAAGTGTATATACCATTTCTGCCTATGCCCAACATGAGACCCAATTGTTCAAGAACCTCACAGCCACTTTGGGACTTCGCCTGACCCATCACGAGACGTTCAACCAACAACTCACACCGAAGGCCACACTGATGTATGCACCAGGCAACTTCCGATTCAGGGCTACCTATTCGGCAGGATTCAGGGCTCCCGGACTCGACGAGCTCTATTATCATTACTTTTCGGTCAACAGAGGCAAGGCACAAATCAGTTTCGGCAACAAAAACCTTTCTCCAGAGAAAAGCAACTATTTTGCCTTGAACGCAGAATATCGCACACACATCATCGCAGTAAGCGTGACGGGATATCTTAACCGCATCAACGACATGGTGGTAAAAGACAATGTCGATATCGATGATGCCGCTTTGGCCATGCTGAAAACGGAGTTCCCCGAGATGACCGATGACCAAGCTTCGAAATTGGAACATTATGCTCTCTATCAGAACAGCGACAGGGGTGACGTAAAAGGACTGCAGGTCAACATCTCTGCCAATTTGTTCAGGGGGTTCAACATCTCAACAAACTATGTGTACACCTATGCACGCACGAAGAGCGGAGACCAGTGGGGTGTACTTGAGCGCAGTGTCCGCAATGCCGCAACCATCGCCGCCAACTACCATCATACATGGGGGAAATATGGGCTGAACGTCAACCTGAACGGACGGTTGCAGTCCAAAACCTATTATCCAGACTATGAGGACGCTCCAGGATACGGCATATGGAATATCCATACCACCCACACGCTCGACTGTACACGATGGGCTTTTGTCGAACCGAGCATCGGAGTGGACAACATCTTCGACAAGGCGGACCGGCGCATCGATTCATCCTTACGGAAATATGCCCTCTACAGCCCAGGAAGAATGGTGGTAGTGGGACTGAAGTTCAAACTCAAAAAATAGTCATGTTGCAAGGTCACGGAGACGACAAGCACAATTATCCTGAGATTCAGAGCAATTTCAGTTCCAACATCTATCCCCATGCTGACCTGACGGAGCTGAAAGCCCATCTGTGTAGAAAGATGGAACTTATAGATAGTTACCCGGAACCCGAACCTCTCACGCTGGAAACGGCCATAGCAAGGAAGTACGGATTATCCGCCGACAATGTTCTCGTCACCAATGGTGCGACAGACGCTATCTACCTCATTGCCCAGACGGCAGCCAAAAACAAGTTTACGCATTTCAATGTCGGGACAATGCCCACCTTCAGCGAGTATGAGGATGCCTGCAGGATGTTTGGTTTGAAACAAAGCGATAGTTGTGACAAGACTGACGAGACCGGCCTCACAGCACTTTGGCTATGCAATCCCAACAACCCGACGGGAGATGTGTATTCGAAAGATGAACTGAAAGACTTCGCCCGAAAGTTTGACCTTGTCATCATCGACCAATCGTATGAGGACTATACACTCGCACCAATGATGACACATCAGGAGGCGGCAGAGTCGGATAACATCATACAACTCCATTCGCTTACCAAAACATACGCCATACCAGGCCTGCGCATTGGCTATGTCATCGCACCGCGGCAAATCATATCTTTGCTAAGGGAGAATACCAAGCCATGGGCGGTCAATGCACTGGCTATCGAGGCGGGCAAATGGTTGGTGGAAAATGATTTCAAAATCATCAGCAACCTAGATATCTACTTGACAGAAACCCAGCGTCTGCGTACCATGCTCAACCAAATACCAGGAATCTCTGCTGCTGAAACACAAACTAATTTCTTAATCGTAGAAATGGCTTCTGGGACTGCTGCCGACTTGAAAGACTACCTCGCAAGAAAGCATCATATCCTTATCCGTGACGCCTCCAATTTCCATGGTCTCACTTCGCGTCATTTCCGCATTTCTACACAAACTCCGGATGAAAACAATCTTTTGGTCAATGCCGTCAGAGCATTCATGTTAGGGAATCAGAAATAAGTCAACTTTTGCTAGTTGAAAGTCGTTATAAGTAAAGTAGTCAAAACAGTTAAATTTTACTTTTTTACCAATAAGAAAGTCGCTAATGCAGGATTAGCGACTTATGAACAAATTGGGTTGTGGAGCTGAAAAACGATGAAGTCAAGCGAGTAGACAATCATCTGTATAAAGCGAGGTCAATGTTTTTTTGAATAAAAGTGGAGGACAATTAAATCTTTTTGGGCATCTTTACGTTTCTATATGTAGAGGACCTTATGGAAAAAGGTTCATTCAAGCATTATAAACATAGTGAACGGTGAATAAAGAAACGGAACAGTTGTTAAAAGAGTTGGAAAGAATTGTCGAAGAACGACAAGACTGGCTGTTTCGTTTTGCCTATATGCGTATTGGCATTAGGGAGGATGCCGAGGATGTAGTGCAGGAGGTACTGCTAAGCGTGTTCCGGCGATTGCGCGAGAAGACCAGTATGGATAACGTGGAACAGTACCTCATCCGAGCCATCAGCAATGCATGCACAGACTATTCCCGAAGGAAACAACTCAAAATAGTGCCAATTGGCATGGCCGAACAGGTGGCCGCCAGCGAAGGTGACAGGCAAATACACGAGGAGTTCACACGAATCAATCGTCTGCTCGGTTTGCTTCCGTTGGAACAGTCAGAAATGGTAAGACTAAAATGCTACGACGACCTGACATTCAAACAAATTGCAGAGCTGCAAGACATACCAGAGGCTACAGCGAAATCACGCTACCGCTACGCCATTCAACACTTACAACAAATGATGAAAAAGAAAGGAGACACGATATGAACGATTTTGAAGACATCGAGCAACTGCTCAAACCGCAATGCGAGTTCAAGGCATCTGACACCTTGAAGCAGGAGGTGATGGAGAAGGCTCGCAAAAAGGTAACACCCCATCGCATCATCAGGATGTGGCCCTGGCTGACTGCGGCTTGCGTAGTGGGATTCATTTTTTTGCTGCTCATGCCGCCCAAGTCGGAGACTGACGGTGAACAGCCTGTGGCAAAAGTTGAAACGACCAAAGCTCCAGAGACCAAGCAGGCTGAAACGACACCCGAGCCCGCCACCGTCAAGGTTGAGACGCCGAAGCAGCCAAAGGCTCAGAAACCTCGCAGAAAGGTCAGCAGAGCGGAACAATCCGAGCCGCAGGAAGAACCCGTCGAGATGAGCGAGGAAACGCGGCTACAATTGCTGCTGGCAAGCCTCAACGAAGAGATGCCGCAGATGGAGGAAATCAATACTGAAGAAGAGATTCTCCAGATACGCATACGCGGCGAACGACTAATTGGCATGTATGAAGAAAACGACAAGTAAAAACAGAAAACAGATATGAAAC
>JAGCXX010000127.1 GCA_017961115.1 Prevotella sp.
AGACCGTCGTGAGCCAGTTCGGTCTCTATCTCTCGGGGGCGCAGGAGGTTTGAGCGGAGCCGCCACTAGTACGAGAGGACCGTGGTGGACAGACCTCCGGTGAGCCGGTTGTGGCGCCAGCCGCACGGCCGGGTATCCGTGTCTGGCAGGGATAAGCGCTGAAGGCATCTAAGCGCGAAGCCCCCCGCGAGATGAGAGCTCCCTGAGGGCCGTCGGAGACGACGACGTTGATAGGGCGCAGGTGTAAAGACGGCGACGTCAAAGCCGAGCGCTACTAATTGCCCGAGCACTTCCCGCCTAGCCATGCCTTCAGCTGCATGCGCCGGAAGCTTGATTTGTCGCGCGGCCTCCCTTTTTTGGGAAGTCCGCGGTCTGCGGTCCTTGCCCCATCATGTCCCCCATACGCGGACCCGTGTCCGGCGCGTTTGTGCGCCGCTGACTTCGTATCCGCGGAGAGACTCAGGTGGTTATTGCGGCGGGGTCCCACCTCTTCCCATCCCGAACAGAGAAGTTAAGCCCGCCAGCGCCGATGGTACTGCAATGCAATGCGGGAGAGTAGGTCGCCGCCTCCTTTTCAAAGTCCGGGCCCCCAGGTCAATGACCTGTGGGCCCGGCGTTTTTTTGTCCGGCCGGCTGGAAGGCCGTCCGTGCCTTTCAGCCCGGATATTCCGGGTTTTCCGGTCATTCCGGTCATTCCGGGTTTTCCGGTCATTCCGGTCATTCCGGGTTTTCCGGTCATTCCGGGTTTTCCGGTCATTCCGGGTTTTCC
Organism: Prevotella sp.; assembly: GCA_017961115.1. Classification (GTDB taxonomy): domain Bacteria; phylum Bacteroidota; class Bacteroidia; order Bacteroidales; family Bacteroidaceae; genus Prevotella. Next base: position 770 of record JAGCXX010000127.1, read on the forward strand.
GGATATTCCGGGCTTTCCGGATATTCCGGACAATCCGCTTTCTCTGCTTTCTCCGGTTTCTCCGCCATCAATTTTCATTTTTCAATCCTCATTTTTCAGTTTTTCTCAAAAATGTTGTATTTTTGCATTTCAATTGTGGTGGAAATAGATTATCCACCCAAACGATAAGGAAATGATTAAATGTCAACATTGCGGGAGAAAGATACCCTATGACGCAAACGTCTGTCCATATTGTGGCAGGTCGATTAAGCAGTTTGAACAAAAAGAGGTGCTCGATGGTGAACATCCCTCTGATAATTCCGATTATGGCGAGAACAAACCCGTCGACGACAGACCTCCACGTCCTGAGAACGACAAGAAATTGCTCTTTTTCATCATCGCAGTACTTGCGTTGCTCCTCATCATCGGAGGAATCTACCACTATACCTCAATTCAGTCTGAGGAGATAGAACTTGAGCCCAAGACAAAGACCGATTCCATCAAAGTTGACTCTTTAGACCTGGAACATCCAGCCGTAAAGAAAGTTGGATATGATGCAAAAAAGACGCAGCATGTCGTGGTTAACGGCGAGGGGGTACGAATGCGGTTTGGTCCTAGTCTGACCGCCGGTTACCTCAAGGATGAGAAAGGTGCCACCCGCTCAGTGAAAAAAGGAACAAAACTGGAGTGTGTGGGAGAGCAGGGCGACTGGTATCAGGTTGTCTATATGGGCAAGCGCTACTATATGTCGAAACAATTTACATACCTTGTTGAATAGCAAATTCTTCGTATCACCTTAATATAATATAATAATGACAGGAATAAAGATCTTTTTAACCCTACTGGCGAGTCTCATCGTACAGTCAGGTAATGACAGACTCCCATATTCGAGTCCTGATATCCGTGAGCGTGTAGTGCTTGATTATGGCAACCGCGCCATCCGTATAGCCCCCGATGAGTCAATCAGCAAACCTGGGCTGATGCGTGACCGTCAGCGCTGTTTCATCCTCATGTCAAAGAAAGACTATTATCTCTATGTCTATGAGGTGCAGGGCAAGGATACAGTCATGTTGGCCCGCTATGACTGCGCTTTCGGATTGAAGAAAGGCAACAAGGAGCGTAGGGGGGACATGCGAACGCCCAACAGTACGATGTCAAAACCCTTTACCATCTCGCAGATACAGGATGCCTCTACTTGGCGGCATGATTTTGGCGATGGCCGTGGCAACATCAAGTCTTATGGCAATTTCTTCCTTCGTTTGGTCACCCCAGGCCACAGTGGAATAGGCATACACGGAAGCACGAACAATGAGGAAAGCGTGCCGGGACGCGCCAGTGAGGGTTGTATCCGTCTGAAGGATTCCGACATCATCGACCTCCGTAATAATTATGCCTTCTTGGGCATGAAAGTCATCATCAAGAACGAGACGGAGGATGATATGCCCTTTGAAATCCGTGCCATGCGCAAACAGCACATCGATCGCCTCCGCCATCTCGATCCTAACATCGTGCTTACCAATGAAATGATACAGTCGGCAGCCGCCGAACAGGGTAGGGTGAAAAAGACCGCTCCAGCCAAACCCCAACCCAAAAAGCATTAAAAAATGGCTCTCAACTATATTTGGATAGCCCTCTTCTTCATCGGGTTCATCGTAGGCGTTATCAAACTCATCATGGGAGATTTTGAGACGTTGCCTGCTATGATGGACTCTACTTTCGAGATGTCGAAGAATGCCTTTGAGATGTGTCTGGGCCTGACCGGAACACTTGCTTTGTGGATGGGCATCCTCAAGATTGGCGAGGACAGCGGACTCATCAAGCGTCTTGCCTCTTTCCTCAGTCCCGTGCTGACACGCCTGTTTCCCGACATACCCAAGGGGCATCCGGCTCTGGGTTCCATCTTCATGAACATCTCAGCCAATATGTTAGGACTGGACAATGCTGCAACTCCCATTGGACTGAAAGCGATGAATGAGTTGCAGAGCATCAACAAGGAGAAAGATACGGCAAGCAATGCCATGATCATGTTTCTCACTCTAAACACGTCGGGCATCACCATCATTCCCATCTCCATCATGGCATATAGGGCGCAGAGCGGAGCGGCAGACCCCACGGATGTCTTTATCCCGCTGCTGCTTACCTCTCTTTGCTCCACTGTCTTCGGACTCATCGTCTGCTCCATCTACCAACGCATCAACCTCTTCAACCGCTATATCCTCCTTATGTTTGGTGTCATTGCTGCTTTCGTGGGACTGCTGTTCTATGCCATTCATGGCATGACCCAAGAGGAGATGCAGCATTTCTGCCGCGTGCTCACGAGTGTGATGATTCTTGGCGCCATCATGATATTCATCTTCTCGGGATTTCTCAAGAAAATCAATGTCTACAACTCCTTTATCGAAGGGGCCAAAGGTGGTTTTGGGGTGGCAGTTACCATCATACCCTATGTGGTGGCCATCCTGGTGGCTGTAGGAATATTCCGGGCATCGGGAGGAATGCAGATGCTTCAGGAACTGGTGGAGTCGGGTGTCGAGAAATTGGGACTCAACTCAGACTTTGTGGGTGCATTGCCAGTGGCTTTGATGAAACCGCTCAGCGGTCCTGCGGCGCGTGGCATGATGCTGGAGAACTTCACCCATTTCGGAGTCGATTCATTCATCGGACATCTTTCGAGCATTATTCAGGGATGTACGGATACGACGTTCTACATCCTTGCTGTCTATTTCGGCAGCGTAGGCATCCGCAAGTACCGCTATTCTGTAGCCTGTGGACTCTCTGCTGATTTCGCCGGAGTCATTGCAGCCGTTTTCATCGGTTACTTCTTCTTCGGATAATTACCGTCAGTTCTGGACAGGAATACCCTAACCTCAGCACCTTCATATATGCAGTGGACGGATAGGATTCGCCAGGTGAAAATCATCCTTGTGGTGGCGGCTGTGCTCATTGCCATGGCCTCCCTCTTCATCTCGCACTATCTCGTTCGAGACCTCTCCATCGAGGAACACAACAAGATGGAGGTTTGGGCAGAGGCCATGCGTGCCCTCAACCAGGCGGATGAGGAGACCGACCTCAATCTGGTGCTGAAGGTCATCAACGAGAACAACACTATTCCCGTCATCGTGCTCGACAGGCATGGGGATGCCACCACTTTCAGGAATATCGACCCGCGGGGCACAGACTTTGCCGACAGCCTTCAGAAGGCATCTGTCATGGGACAAGATATGCTGAAGGCGGGCAACGCCATAAAAATCTATCTCAACGACGAGGGCAAGGGCGACTTCATCAATGTATGCTATGATGACTCAGTGATGATCAAACGCCTCTCCATGTGGCCCTATGTGCAGTTGGGCATTGTCATGGTGTTTGTGGTGATAGCCATATTTGCCCTGCTCACTTCCAAACGTGCAGAGCAGAATAAGGTGTGGGTGGGGCTTTCCAAAGAGACGGCACACCAGTTGGGCACACCCATATCCAGTCTGATGGCATGGACGGAAATTCTGAAGGAGTCGTATCCCGATGATGAGTTGCTGCCGGAAATGGACAAAGATGTGAAGCGACTCCAACTCATCGCCGACCGTTTCTCCAAAATAGGATCTCTTCCCGAACTTGTTCCCAGCAGTCTCACAGAGGTGATGGCACATGTGGTGGACTATATGAACCGCCGCACCTCTGCCAAGGTGGAGATGCTCACCGAATTCCCGGATGATGACCCCATCGTTGATATCAATCCCCAGCTTTTCGAGTGGGTGATAGAAAACCTCTGCAAAAACGCGGTGGATGCGATGGAAGGTGAGGGGAGGATTACCCTCCGTGTGCTGGATGAGGATGGACGCACCGCTGTAGAGGTGGAGGACACAGGGAAGGGTATCCGCAAGAAAGACATCCATAATGTGTTTACACCAGGTTTCACAACAAAAAAACGAGGTTGGGGACTTGGTCTCTCCCTTGCCAAACGTATTGTAGAGGAATACCATAAAGGGAGAATTTTTGTCAAGTCATCGGAATTAGGGAAGGGAACCACTTTCAGAATCGAACTGCGAGGTTAATTATTTTCCGTTTTTTTTCATCCAATTCAAAAAAAAGTTGTAACTTTGCAGCCCAAATGGGTAGTTTAGAAAGATTTAAGATAGAGTTGAAGGGCCAGACGGAGGAAAATGCCTCCTATGAGTTCAGGCTTGACAACGACTATTTTGATGCCATCGAGGCCACTGAGGTGAAGGGAGGAATGCTCCACGCCACACTTGACGTGCATAAGACGGCTGGCGTTTATGAGCTCAACTTCCACATTGAGGGAGAGGCCACGGTGGTGTGTGATGTGTGTCTTGACGACCTGCAGCAGCCAGTATGTACCGACAGCACCATCATCGCACGCCTCGGTGAACGCTATTCTGACGAAGAAGAGGTCATCACGGTACCGGAAGAGGAGGGCATCCTCGATGTGTCGTGGTTGCTCTACGAGATGATTGCTCTCGCCATCCCGACGAGACATGTTCATGCAGAGGGCGAATGCAACGCCGAGATGCTCACTCGTATAGACGAGATGACAGCACGGACGCCTGAGGAGGACGAGACCGACCCACGATGGAAAGAGTTGGAGAAATTAAAATCAACAATAAAAGAATAATTCAAAATGGCACATCCTAAAAGAAGACAGTCAAAGACTCGTACACTGAAGAGAAGAACTCACGACAAGGCAATTGTCCCCACACTGGCACTTTGCCCCAACTGCGGCGCTTACTATGTATACCACACCGTATGCTCTACATGTGGTTACTATAGAGGCAAGGTCGCTATCGTGAAGGAAACTGTGGAGTAAAATGGGTAAGACCAGAGCGATTATCACTGGCGTGGGTGGATACGTCCCCGACTACGTCCTCAACAACGAGGAACTGTCGAGGATGGTGGAGACCAACGACGAGTGGATAATGACGCGCGTGGGCATCAAGGAGCGCCGAATCCTGACGGAGGAGGGTCTCGGAACATCGTATATGGCCCGCAAGGCTGCCAAGATGGTGGTCAAGAAGACGGGAGTAGATCCCGACACTATTGATGCCCTCATTCTGGCTACCTCGACAGCGGACTACCAATTCCCCTCCACCGCATCCATCGTGCTGGGGAAGTTGGGTTTGAAGAATGCGTTCGCATTCGATTTCTGGGGAGCCTGCTGCGGTTTCCTCTATGCCCTCGACAATGCAGCTTCGCTGATAGAGAGTGGGCGATACAAGAAAATCCTCGTGGTGGGTGCCGACAAGATGTCATCCATGGTCGACTATACCGACAGGGCCACTTGTCCTCTCTTTGGCGACGGAGCGGGTGCAGTACTCGTAGAAGCAGCCGATGAGAATGAGGAGATGGGATATAAGGACTCCTATTTCCGAACCGACGGAAAAGGTCTGCCGTTCCTTCACATGAAGGCGGGCGGTTCAGTATGTCCTCCTTCGCATTTCACCATCGACCATCGCCTGCATTTCCTCTATCAGGAGGGGCGCACGGTGTTCAGATACGCTGTTACCAACATGAGTGATGACTGTGCGCTCATCGCAGAGCGAAACGGTCTCAACAAGGACAACATCACATGGGTCGTGCCCCATCAGGCCAACATGCGCATCATAGAGGCAGTGGCACGCCGGTTGGAACTGCCCATGGAACAGGTAATGGTCAACATCGAGCATTTCGGCAACACCAGTGCAGCCACCATCCCCTTGGCGCTGTGGGAATATGAGAACCGCCTCAAACGGGGTGATAATATCATCCTCACCGCTTTCGGGGCCGGTTTCGTACACGGTGCTTCCTATCTCAGATGGGCATACGACGGTTTCGCTGCCGCTGCCCCTGTGAAATAAGTGAATACTCCAATAACCTCAGAACGCATCCTTCCATCATGAAAAGATGCGTTTTTGTCATTTAAAAACAATGAAACATAAGGCAGGATTCGTCAATATCGTAGGCAACCCCAACGTCGGCAAGAGTACGCTGATGAACCAACTCGTAGGGGAACGTATCTCCATTGCTACGTTCAAGGCGCAGACCACAAGGCACCGCATCATGGGTATCGTCAACACCGATGAAATGCAGATTGTCTTTTCCGACACGCCTGGCGTGCTGAAGCCCAACTACAAACTGCAGGAGTCGATGCTCGCTTTCTCGGAGTCGGCTCTCGCTGATGCCGATGTGCTTCTCTATGTCACCGACGTGGTGGAGAATCCCGAGAAAAACCTCGACTTCCTGGAGAAAGTACGCAACCTCACCATCCCGGTGCTGCTCCTCATCAACAAGATTGACCTCACCGACCAAAAGGGCCTTGTAGAGGTGGTGGAGCGCTGGCATCAACTGTTGCCAGAGGCAGAGATTCTTCCCATTTCCGCTGCCAACAAGTTTGGCACTGAGGTGCTGCTCAAGCGCATCGGTGAGCTGCTGCCCGACAGTCCTCCCTATTTCGACAAGGACCAGCTCACTGACAAACCTGCCCGTTTCTTTGTCTCAGAGATTATCCGTGAGAAGATATTGCTCTATTACGACAAGGAAATCCCTTACTCGGTTGAGGTGAGTGTGGAGCAGTTTAAGGAAGAAGAGAAAATCATCCGCATCAGTGCGGTCATCTATGTAGAACGCGACTCCCAGAAAGGCATCATCATAGGCCATCAGGGTGTCGCCTTGAAAAGAGTGAGCACAGAGGCCCGCAAGGCATTGGAAAAGTTCTTCGGCAAGCATATCTTCCTTGAGACCTTCGTCAAGGTCGACAAGGATTGGAGGAGCTCGAAGCGCGAACTTGACCATTTTGGATACAATCCTGAATAAAACGTTGCTCACAACCACATAACCTCACAAAAAAAGAGAAAAATGGGAAATTTAGTAGCAATAGTAGGCCGTCCCAATGTGGGAAAGTCGACACTTTTCAATAGGCTGACCAAATCCCGCAAGGCAATTGTCAGCAACGAGGCTGGCACCACCCGCGACCGTCAGTACGGCAAGTGTGAGTGGAACGGAAGGGAATTCTCCGTTGTCGACACCGGCGGATGGGTAGTCAAGTCGGATGACATCTTCGAGGAGGAAATCCGCAAACAAGTGGTCATCGCCACCGAGGAGGCAGACTTGGTACTCTTCCTCGTTGACATCAACACAGGTCTGACAGACTGGGATGAGGATGTGGCGCTTATCCTGCGCAAGGCAAAACTGCCTGTGCTGCTGGTGGTGAACAAGGCCGATAACTTCGACCAGTATTACGGAGCGGCTGAGTTTTACAAACTGGGACTCGGCGACCCCATCTGCATCAGTGCCGCCACAGGAAGCGGCACAGGTGACTTGCTCGACACCGTGCTTGCCAATCTCAACGAATCGGGTGGCTCAGACATCGAGGATGGCATTCCTCGCTTTGCCGTTGTAGGCCGTCCCAATGTAGGCAAGAGCAGTCTCATCAATGCCTTTATTGGCGAGGACAGGCATATCGTTACCGATATTGCAGGTACCACCCGCGACAGCATCTATACACGTTACGACAAGTTTGGCTTCGATTTCTATTTGGTGGATACGGCAGGCATCAGGCGCAAGAACAAGGTGACTGAGGACCTCGAATTCTATTCCGTCATGCGGAGCATACGTGCGATAGAGAACTCTGATGTCTGTATCCTGATGATTGACGCGACCCGTGGCATTGAGGCTCAGGACATGAATATTTTCCAGATCATACAGCGCAACAATAAGTCGCTTGTTGTGGTTGTCAACAAATGGGACTTGGTGGAAAACAAGGATCAGGTGGTTATCAAGACCTTTGAGAATGCCATCCGCAATCGAATGGCGCCTTTTACCGACTTCCCCATCATATTCGCCTCAGCCATCACTAAGCAGCGCATCTTCAAAGTGCTGGAGACAGCCAAGCAGGTTTATCTCAACCGTACCGCTAAGGTGGGAACCTCAAAACTCAACGAGGTGATGCTGCCTATCATCGAGGCATTCCCTCCACCATCGGTCAAGGGCAAGTACATCAAAATCAAGTACTGCATGCAGGTGCCCAATACACAGATTCCCACCTTCGTGTTTTATGCCAACTTGCCCCAGTATGTGAAGGAACCTTATAAGCGTTTCCTTGAGAACAAGATTCGTGAGAATTGGCAGATGACGGGTTGCCCCATCAATGTATTCATCCGTCAGAAGTAGTCTATGTGGCGTAGTCTGACGATTTTGCTGGCAGTAGTGGCCATCATGCTTTTGGGGTGCGGCAAGGAAACCGAACCCGAGAAAGTGGTGGCGACTACTGCCAAACTCTATTATGACTATCTGTTGGATGGCCGATA
>JAGCXX010000128.1 GCA_017961115.1 Prevotella sp.
CACTTCCTATTAGGATTTTCTTTTATTTACTAGGCTGACTAAATGAAATGGTACTTTAGACCATTCAAAACCAACCCTATGATCCAGAGTCTTCCCACAAAATTATGAAAATCGTTTATGATTTACAAGTTCTATGCATCCCGTGTGTCGGGTGATGGCAATTCCGTGTTCCCTGATGAAATCATTATCGACGATGAGGAAGAGGTGTTGATCTACAGGAAGCCACGTGTCATCGGCTGTAAAGAAAGCAGGGTGAGATTTGGTGCAATAGGCAGCGTATCCATACAGAAGCACCTGCTCTTTGCAGATATTTATATAGAGACAAAAGGCGGCAGAGAGATTGTCGCTAAAGGTTTCACACGAAGTGATGCAGAGGAGATAGCTTCACTTCTCGGATGACGAAAAGGTAAAATTGAATCAAGGAGAGGGAATCTGAGAAGACTGAGATTTTGATTCGTTTTTCTCAACACAGAGGTACGGAGGCACAGAGATTTTTAGGAATGAGCCGACATTATAAAGTGAGCCTCATACCACTGTAGGGGCTTACTTTATGTATGCCCGCAAAACGACGTTTTCTGGGAACCGTTTTGTTTTCGGACATGCATAAAGCAAGTCCCTACATTTTTGGGTTCAGGATTTCATGGATTGTATCGAGCAAGAGTGTGACTTGTTGGCTTTGTCGTAGTTGATGCCCACAAGCAGGAGGTTGCCGGCATACTGAGCTACCTTTGCTGGATATTGCTTGCGGAGTATCTGCTCAATGGCAGAGTCCGCATCACGGTTGTATTTCAACTCCAGGACAATGGCAGGGGAGTCCACGTTCTTCCTTGGAATAAGCACCAAATCAGCAAAGCCCTTGCCCGAAGCTAATTCACGGTGGATGATATAATCATTACGGGCATAGTAGTAGGCGATGGAGAGCACGCATGCCAAGGAGTTCTCGTTGTTGTAACTGAGGATGCTTGTATGCTCATCATGGGCGGCATCCACACCCCGTGCCACTGCATCGCAGTCTCCGTCGAGCGTGGCTCTGAGGAGTTGTTTTGACTGCTGGATGGCATCCACGACAGGTTGCCAGTTGTTGGCCTTCACCGCGTTGACCATCTCGCCCGCCACCTCACGGTTGGGGATGTAGCACTCCTCCTCGCGCCAGTCGTAACTCAGATACCCCAAGTGGATGAGAACGGTGAGCACGTCGTCGCGGCTGTGTATGACGGACATGTCGTTTTGGAAACCGGTAGAATCAACAGAGCAGCATTCTCCGCCCAGCATCCGGATGATGTCGTCCTTCAGCCCTTCGTAGTTCATCTGGATATAATGTGCCACTGCTTCGAATGCACCTGTTGAGGCCCAGTAACTCTTGCAGCGTTCGCGGATGACGGCCTGCATCACCGAGTTGGGATTGAACATAGAAGGCTCGCTGCCGATTTTGTAACCATCATACCATTTCTCCAACTCGTCGAAATCCACCCCATACTTTTCGGCCAATGCTCTCACCTCATCCTTGGTGAAGCCGAAGTAGCGGGCCATCTTGCCAGGTTCCACCATTGAGTACTCGATGAAATTGTTGAGGGCAGACTCTGTCTTATATTTCTTCACGGGAAGGATACCGGTCATATAGACCCCGGCGAAAACACTGCTGGCATTCACATCCTTGAACATACGTCGCAGCCAGTTGACATAGCGGTCCATGGCTCCCGTACCAGGTTTGAACTCACGGCAGATGGCATCCCATTCGTCGATGATGAAGACAAACCGCTCGTCTGTTGTCTCAGCGATGCGGATGAGCAGAGCCATCAGGTCATCATCCTCCTGTGCCTTCTGGTCTGAGTATGCTTTCAATATGTCAGCCCGCAGTTCTGCGTCTATTTTTCCCACGATGTCATCGTCATGGAAACGTGTCACAAATGAGGTCATGTCCAAATAGATGACGGGGTATTTATTGAGATGCTCCTCAAAGGAGGGATGAGTGGCTATCTCCAGGTCGGTGAACAGCGAGGACGAATCGACGGAGTGGTCGTAATAGGCGCAGAGCATCTTAGCCGCCATCGACTTACCGAAGCGGCGGCAGCGAGTGACACAACTAAAGCGCTGTTCGGTAAAAAATGTTTTGTTGACGATGGCAATCAGCCCTGACTTGTCGATGTATTCACCGTTGCGGGCAGACTGAAATCCTGCGTTTCCGATATTGATGTATGTTCCCATGACCGTGTGACTTGCAATTACGATAGCAAAGGTATGAAAAAGCAAATTAAAAACCAAATTTTTGTTGGGGCTTTCATACATGTATCACGGGGCGGAGATTTTGATTTATTTTTCTCAACACAGAGGTACAGAGGCACAGAGATTTTTGGGAATAGTTTTAGGCCATCTGAGATGAAGAGATAATCAAAAACCGCTTCGCTTCAGAAAAAAGAAGAAAAACATTTTGGTTGACAACTGGTAAACGCCGATGCTTGCGAAAAAGTGCCAAGGCACTCACAAAAAAGAAAAAAAAGAGACGTGAATCACAGGAGCTCTTTTGAATTTTTCTCAACACAGAGGTACAGAGGCACAGAGATTTTTGGGAATAGTTTTTTTAGGCCATCTGAGATGAAGAGATAATCAAAAACCGCTTCGCTTCAGAAAAAAGAAGAAAAACATTTTGGTTGACAACTGGCAAACGCCGATGCTTGCGAAAAAGTGCCAAGGCACTCACAAAAAAAGAAGAAAAAACTGGGGGTTGCTTGCCAAAGGCCAATTGCCAAAAGCCAAAAGCAAGAATTTTCAATTCTCAATCTTCAATATCATATCACCTCTCCCTGATGTTGTCCTTGTACAAACTCAGGCTGGGGATGGAACGGTAGGCTTTGGCGGCACCCTTGGGCACGATGATGACAACATCCAGGCTGAATATTTGCAGACTCTGATGATCGATAAATTGTGGTTCGGGTGACTCGAAGAAAACGGTGTCGATGTTGAGTGATAATGCCCATGGGCCAATGGCCTTCAATTGGCGCGGGATGGTGAGGGTGTCACGGTCAAGTCCGTTGAAGACCTCGTCGGCCAGTTTGTCGACGGTGCGGGGGAAGAAAGTCGTCACGCAGGCTGTATGCATCGTATTGGTCTTGGTCTCGATGATGGCGTTGCAGTTGTCACGGCTGTCATAGACGGGATTGTCGGGACTCACCACAACCTTGGTCAGATGAGGGTTACAGGCGAAGGCACTGATACCAATGAAGTTGACGCTGGCAGGGATGAACACCTCACATAGGTTGCACCCATTGAATGCGTGGTGCTCTATTTGCTCCACATGGCCGGGGATGGTGAATTCTTTCAAGGCTTTACAATCTGCAAATGCCCATTTCTCAATCACTTTTACCGATGATGGAATGCGGATGGATTTCAGGTGACTGCACAACTCGAAGGCACTGGCGTTGATGCGGTCGATACCGGTGAAAAACCTCAGTTCATCGAATGACTCTATCTCATTTTGGGCTATGAAGGCAGAGGAAAGCGACTTCACGGAGGCTGCCTCATCTATCGAAAGCTCATGGTCGCCGTCGCGGTCCCACTGTCTGACACAAATCGCTTTTACCTGTGGGTCGGCGAAGCGGATATGGTCGGTCATCAATGGGAATACAGCCTTCCATGTGAGCCAGACGAGGAGGTTGTAACTATGATGCTCGAGGTTTTTGCTGACATATTCTCGGCTATAGCCTTTGTCATCCAGACTTTTCCCCATCTGCATCGCTTTCAAAATGGTGGTAGGGATAAAGACGGTGCTTAGTTGAGGGCAGTTGACAAAGGGCTCGCTCTCGGGTGTAACATTGGTATTTGGCGGACGCGACTCGAAAATCACCGTTTCAAGTTGCGGACAGTCGTTCATGAAGTAGTCGCCGAGTCCTGCTACGGCTCCGGGGATGATGATTTGCTGCAAGCCTGTATGACGGAATGCCTCGCTGCGGATGAAGCGGGTCTTGGAAGGGATGCGCACCGACTGCAAGTGCACACAATCCTTGAAGGCTTTACGGTCGATGCTTTCAAGACCAGTGAAGTGTTCCAATTCATCGAAAGAAGTGATGAGGGTGTCGCCTGTGAAGACATCGCCCAAGCTGTCCACTGCTGCCGCCTCGTCGTAACTCAGTTGGCCGTCGCCATCGGAATCCCAGTGCTGTACGCATTTCTCTTTGACGCGCGAATCGGCAAACCCGATAAGCTCATGGTTGAGGATGCGCAGTTGGGTGCGCTGCTCATTGGCCTCCTGCTCCATCAGGGCGGCTTTCTGTTGCAAATGCGACATCTGCCACAGCATTCCACCGAAGAGGGCGGCCACCACGAGGGCGGCGATACCCCACAGCAGATGTTGCCTTCTCTGGCTATGCAAGTCGGATAGCAGCTCGTCCATCTGCTGGTAACGCTGTTCTATGGGCTGCAGGCAACGAGTGATGATATGCCGCCATGGATGCCCGGAAAGCCCCATCTCCTGTATGATAATTCCCAGGGAGTAGATGTCATTGCGCACATCGGCCACGGCATGCTGCATCTGCTCGGGTGCCATATAACGCAGTGTCCCAGCAGGTTGTTTGAGAATAGAATGACTGTTGGTGTCGGCGAGGCCAAAATCGATGACTCTCACATAGTCGCCATTGTAGGTGACCATGATGTTCGACGGTTTCAGGTCGCGGTGCACCACCTGCTGTGAGTGGATGTATGCCACTGCCTCGCACAGTTCGGCAGCGATGCGGCAGCGCTCCTGCTTCGATGGGTTCTCGGTCAGATAATCCCTCAGCGTGCGGCCGTCAATCCACTCTGCGATGATGCACAGAGCCTTTCCCCTACCCGGCAGGGATACCTCCTCAATGCCCGACACCTGCATCACGGAGGTATGCTGCAATGAGATGACAATCTCAAACTCTTTGCGCAGCATCTGCTGACAGGCGGAGTCGGTGGCATATTCCACCTTAAGGCATTTCAGGAGATACCACCTGCCATAACGCTTTGCTCTAAACAGGTCGCAGGTGCCGGAAGAGGGAAGTGACTCAATTTCTGTGAAATCGCTGCTGATGCCCTCGTAGTCGATGGTGATATAGCCTGAAGTGTCGTCGGTCATATTAGGGGTGAGAGGTGAGAGGTGAGAGGTGATGGGTGAGAGGTGAGAAGCACTGCCATTTTGGGGGTCACTCCCCTTTGGGGAGAGTTGGGGAGGGGTATTCAAATCTGACGCCACCTTGCTTGCCGCAGACATAGTTGACAGTGGGACGGTCGCCCTGATGCAGTTGGCTGAGGTAGAGTGGCTCTCCCTCTATAATGAAATGGCAACTGAAGGTATTGCCTGGCAGTAGACGGGTATTTGCCGAGGCAATGACGACGAAGCGGTTGTTGCCCAAACAGCGAATATGGCATTCACGGTCGGGTGACCAATATAAGGTGAGTTCATCGCCCTCGGCAAGGTCCTCCGCCACGTCGATGTAGTTGCTGATGACGATGTCGCTCGGAGCCTCATCAAGTGACTTCTCACGAAATTGCTTGTAATCCTGAAAGCCCAGAAACTGCGCCAGTGTGTTGAGCGTCCTCAGGCTTGGGGCATGGTCGTAACTGACATATCCCCAAACGCGTTTCAGTGTGGTGACGCTGAGCATCACATGGGTGCGGGCATAGACTTGCTCGTGAAGGAACATGAAATCCTTGGGGGTGCGTATCTCTTGATGCAGCATGCACTCCACCGACTTGCAGATATTTAGTTGATCGTTCATTTTTTAGGAGTTTAGACAGATGACTTCTTTTTAAGGAGTTTAGGAGTTTAGGAGTCTGGGAGTTTAGACAAATGAATTTTTTAAGGAGTTTAGGAGTCTAGGAGTTTAGGAGTTTAGACATATGCATTTTGGGGTAGGAGTTTAGGAGACTTGGAGTTTAGACATATGATTACTAACGTGGTATCAATCCTTCATC
>JAGCXX010000129.1 GCA_017961115.1 Prevotella sp.
GGTGTTGATGCGCAATTTGAAGTCATAGTATTCTATCTTGCCATCTTTCCCCATCCGTTTTTTATAGACACATTTCCCGAGAAAAGATTTCGCATCTGACAAGACAATAGGGATTTTGGGAAGTTCACCAGCAAACATCTGTTGGTTGAACTCCTCAAACTTCCTTTCAATGTATGGTATTGTGGGAACCATTGCACTTGTTCTTTCTAATCATTGAATAGCCAGTCAGTCCTCTTTGGCTTTTTCCTTTAGGTGGGAGATGCGTTCGTCATAGTCGGGATGGGAAGCGAAGGCCTTGAGAAACTTGGCATAGCGGGAGTCGTTCTTTTTCGACAGCGACTTGAGTTTTTCAAAAAGACTCACCATTGCTAAGGGGTTGTAGCCGTGGTTCTTCAGAAAGTCATACCCGTAGTCGTCGGCCTTGGTTTCCTGACGCTTGGAATGAGAGGCGGAGAGCACCATACTGCTCAGGTCGCCTAAGAAAGAGTCGGAAAGTCCTGCCCAGGTGTCGCTCACCGCGCCGAGGGCATCGGAGGCAGCACTGCGGAGCAACGCTTCTTTCCACGCTTTATAGGAGTGCTTGAGTGCCACATGCCCTATCTCATGGCCGAGAACACCCAGCAGCTCATCGTCGGAGAGCACGTCCATCAGTCCGGAGAATACCCTCACGCTGCCGTCGGGACAGGCAAATGCGTTCGCCTCCTTGGTCTTGTATACCTTGAAGTTGAGTTGCAGTCCCTCGACGGAGTCAATGCCCTTCACCAGTTTGCTCAATCGTTTGGAGTAGGAGTTGTGGTCGGAGCAAACCTTATTCGACTTGTCCATATAGGCTACTTCCTCCGCCGCGATTTTCGCCATGTCCTTTTCACTGACGGTCAATGCCTGTCCCGTCTTCCAGATGCCGGAGAGAGCCTTGCCCCAGTTGATTTGTGCTTCCAAAGGCATCACTGAGAGACAGAAAGCAAACAGAAGAACAGCGGTTCGTTTCATTTCTGGATATATTAAATAGGATAGACGATGCGAAGATAGGCTATTTCTCGCATATTTCAAAATTTATGATGAAAAAACAAAAGGACAGGTTGACTTAGGTCAAAAAAACGAACAAACGGGGTTTTTTGGTTGGAAATCGCTTGTGTGTGCGCAAACAATGCGCTAATTTTGCATCCGTATTCGTGAGAATGCTTTTCATATAGGTTAGTAGTTTGATAGATTTTAAGGTAAAGATTATGTTATCAGATCATGAGACAACGTTGATGTTGGTCTGGGTGGCATTTGTCACCGTTCTATGTGTGATTGCATTGATCAAGACCAATATTCGTTGAATTGTTTTCAGGAGGCCGGGATGAGTGATTCATGTCGTCCTCTTTTTTTTGTCATCGCACCTGCATTTGTTTTTCAAAAAGAATCATCCTCTGCTCATTGATTCAAAATATTTTGTTAATTTCGCAGGCGATAAACAAACTACCCTCCATATGAGAAAAGCCATCATCACCCTCTTGCTGCTGCTCACTTTGGCAGCCAACGCACAAAATCCCTTCCGTCCGCATATGTCCATCGACGGACAGTGGGAGTTCGTCCTCGATTCCCAAGGTGACATTACCGCTACATCGCCGATGACCGAGACAGTTATGCTGCCTGGCACCACCGACACCAACCAAAAGGGCAACGCCCCACAGACCACCACCGAGACCACCCGCCTGACCCGCCTGCACAGCTATGTGGGACGGGCATGGTATCGACGTGAGGTGACCATCCCACGCGAATGGAAACGCCACCAAGTGGTGCTTTGCTTGGAGCGCACCAAACCCGCTGTCGTGTATGTTGACGGACAAAGGGCAGGGGAGAGCGATGATATCTGCACGGCACAAACCTACGACCTGACAGGGCTGTTGACACCCGGAAGACACACCATCGCACTGATGGTGGACAATGGCGAGACAGTGCCACCGCAACTGCTCAGCAACTCACATGCCTATACCGAGGACACCCAGACCAACTGGAACGGCGTCATCGGAGAGATGTATCTCGAGGCTAGGCCCCAAACCCGCATCGAGACCTTGGAGGTGAGGCCTGATGCGGGGACACGCAAGGTGGATGTGGTGATGACCACCGCCGGCAAGATGAAAAAAGGCACGCATATCACCGTGACTGCCACCCCACAGAATTTCCACGGCAAGGTGCTGACGGCAGACTATTGGGTAGGGCGTAACCTGTGGCAAGGTGCAGATGGCAATTGGCAATTCTCCCTGCCGTTGGGAGCAGAGGCGCAGATGTGGGATGAGTACCACCCCAACCTTTACACACTCTCTGTGACCATCGGGGAGAAAGACAGGATGAGCAAGAACTTCGGACTTGTGGACTTCCGTGTCGCCGACCATCACTTTATGTCCAACGGCAAGGAAATCTTCTTGCGTGGCAAGCATGATGCCTGTGTCTTCCCTCTGCAAGCCCATGTGCCCATGACCCGCAGTGAATGGCTTTCCTATCTGGGCAAATGCCGCGATTATGGTATCAACCACATCAGGTTTCACTCATGGTGTCCTCCGGAGGCTGCTTTTGAGGCAGCCGACGAACTGGGCATCTATATGCAACCCGAGTTGCCTTTCTGGGGCGATTTCAACAAGGATGACCAGCGGCTGATGACGTTCCTCCACAAGGAGGGCGAGCATATCATCCGTACCTACGGCCACCATCCCTCGTTTGTCATGTTCGCCTTAGGCAACGAACTATGGGGCTCCGTTGAGCAAATGGCCGTCTTTGTGGAGGACTTCAGAAAGATGGCACCACAGAAACTGTTCACCTTTGGGTCGAACTACTATCTCGGTTACCAGGGTGTGAAACCCGGCATGGACTATTTCACCACCTGTCGAGTAGGGGGTGAGGAGTGGGGTACCTTCGATACCCACACACGTGGCTCTTTCTCCTTCGCCGACACCTATGACGGCGGACTCATCAACCACACGCTGCCCAACACGGTGATGAACTTCAGCAAGGCGTGCTCCCTTTCCCCCGTGCCGGTCATCAGCCATGAGACGGCGCAGTTCCAAACCTATCCCGATTTCGACGAGATAAAGAAATACAAGGGTGTGCTCTATCCCTACAACATGCAGGTGTTCTACAAGCGCCTCGTGCAGGCGGGCATGGCGGGACAGGCGAAGGACTTCCACCGGGCATCCGGACGGTGGAGCCTACAACTCTACAAGGCGGATGTGGAGATGGACCTGCGCACGCCTAATATGGCGGGGTTCCAACTCCTTGACCTGCAGGACTATCCGGGTCAGGGGAGCGCATATGTGGGGGTGCTCGATGCCTTTATGGACGAGAAGCGCTTTATGCGTGAGAGCGACGGAGGAAAGACATGGCGGCAGTTCTGCGCCCGAGTGGTGCCGATGGCAGAGATGGAGCGTATGTGCCTCGCCAACGACGAATTGCTGCGCGCCCGTGTGGTGCTCTCCAATTATGGTTCGGGTGAGGGGAGCGAGGAATGCCGCGGCGGACAGGTGAGGTGGCAACTGAGAGCAGGCGGAGAAGTGCTGCGCGAGGGGGCACTGCCCATTGCCGACGGGAGTCGTGGACTGACGGAGATAGGACAGATAGAGGCTGACCTGTCGGGCATCCGACAAGCCATACGCTGCGACCTGGTGCTGGAGGCAGCACTGAATCCAAAGGCAGAAAAACGTTTCACCAACAGTTATCCCGTATGGGTCTATCCCGCCAACGCCGACCTGAGCGAACAGAAGAAGGGCATCGTCATCACCCGACATCTTGAAGCTGGTGTCGCACGTCAACTCGAGGAGGGGGCGTCTGTCCTGTGGATGCCCGATACCACGGAGTGGAAAGGGCATGTGGTGGGCGGACTCTTCCAGACGGACTATTGGAACTACCGTATGTTCAAGACCATCAGCGAGAACAACCATAAGGCGGTGTCGCCAGGGACGTTGGGCATCCTCACCGACCCCACCCATCCACTGTTCGCCAACTTCCCCACAGACATACATACCTCATGGCAGTGGTTTCCTGTGGTGAAGGCGAGCAGTCCGATGATTCTCGACAACCTGCCCGGCGGCTACCTGCCCATCGTGCAGGTCATCGACAATATCGAGCGCAACCACCGCCTCGGCCTCGTCTTTGAGTTTGCTGTGGGCAAGGGACGACTGCTGGTGTGCATGAGCGACTTGGAGCAGGCTGCTGTATGCGTGGAAGGGAAGCAGTTCTACCTCAGTCTGCTGCACTATATGCACTCGTCGGCTTTCCAGCCTAAGGTGCGCTATGAAGCAAGCCAACTGTTGTCTCTCCTGCATCAGCCGATAGCGGAGCGCAAATTGGAGGAACTCAACAATATTTCACCGTATTGACCAACACAAAAACCTCTGTGATTTGCATGTGTAATGTCTACACTCCTATACTCCTACACTCCTACACTCCTTTCAACTTGAAAGTTGAATGAATATAGGTATATAAATTGGCACAAAGTAAAAAATCTCTGTACCTTTGCACTCAGCTTGGCCTTGACATATGGCAATGCCAATCCCCAAAAGGTGGATTACAAGTTCTTGCTGAAAAATTTGTTATGACAGAAGATTTCACTACCTTTGCAGTCCAAAACTCATATATTATATAAATTATGTCATATCTCTTTACA
>JAGCXX010000130.1 GCA_017961115.1 Prevotella sp.
GAGAAGAAACGTTTCGATGTCCTTGTCGACCGCGAGTATTTTCTCGGCAAGGTTGGGAAATACTATGCCCGCATCTACCGTCTTCGTGACGGCGCCATGGGTGAGACCCCAAAATTCCGTAGTTATGAGAAAGCCCTTGAGGCAGGCATCATGAGAGCGTTGAGGGCCATGTAATCATCAAGCTCATGTTTCCCCGTTTCAAAGACTTGTGCTTTTGTAACAAATTGGAACGATAAGGAAAAGAAACAACACATTTATTTGGGCAAAAGCGGCAAAATTCTTACATTTGTTGCCGACAACTTGAGGAGTTGTCGCAACTATTCATTTATTTTTATCAACAAGCATTACATCATGAAAAGGATTTACGCCCTTATTTTGTGTTCTTTTGTTGTCGCTGCCACCATGCAGGCACAGCAAAAGCGCGCAGTCAGTTTTGACACCTACGAGTGGGACTTCGGCAACATTCAGGCCGCCGATGGAGCCGTATGCCACACCTTCACACTGAAAAACGGCACCAAATCACCCGTCAAGATAGGGCGTGCGATACCCAGTTGCGTATGCCTCAAGGCTTTCTATCCAGAAGAGACCATCCAACCTGGCGGGGAGGTCAAAGTGATGCTCGCCCTCTACCCCTCCACCTCACAGGGAAAGACCTTCCGCAGCATGGAATTCCTCGATGGCGACGGCCGTCCCCTCGGTGCGCTGTCCGTGAAGGCAAACGTGAGCAACGACGGAGCCAAATTCGCTCCCGACCACGCCTACCCCTTCCGCAACGCCAACCTGTCTTATACCGAGCGTGTGGAGAACCTTCTCTCGCTGCTCACCCCTGAGGAGAAGGTGGGTCTGATGATGAACAAGTCGGTGTCGGTCGACCGTCTCGGCATCCCCTCCTACAACTGGTGGAGCGAGGCATGCCATGGCGTACGCCAGAGCGACTACACCGTATTCCCCCAACCTATCGGCATGGCAGCAGCCTTCAACCCCAAGCAGGTATATGATGTGTTCAGCGCCGTATCCGATGAGGCACGTGCCAACTGGAACCGTTCCGACCACAATGTATTCAACGTGCCGATGGGCGTGACCTACTACCCCGGCAACCCCGAACTTACCTTCTGGTGCCCCAATGTCAACATCTTCCGTGATCCCCGTTGGGGACGCGGACAGGAGACCTGCGGTGAAGACCCCTACCTGAACGCCGTTTTAGGCGTACAGACCGTGTTGGGCATGCAAGGCAACGACGACCATTACTTCAAGACCCATGCCTGTGCCAAGCACTATGCCGTCCACAGCGGTCCGGAGCCCCTGCGCCACAGTTACAACGCCTCCGTCTCGATGCGCGACCTATGGGAGACCTATCTCCCCGCCTTCAAGGCACTTGTTAAAAAAGGCAACGTGCGCGAGGTGATGTGCGCCTACAACCGCTACGAGGGCAAGCCCTGCTGCACCAGCGACCGTCTGTTGGTGGACATCCTGCGCCGCAAGTGGGGCTACGACGCCATCGTGCTCACTGACTGCGATGCCATCAACAACTTCTACAACAGAGGACAGCATGAAACCCATCCCGACCCGCTGTCAGCATCCGTCGATGCCGTGCTCAACGGTACCGACTTGGAGTGTGGCAAGGTGTTCATGGTACTCACCGAGGCACTGGATAAAGGCCTTATCAAAGAGAGTGTGCTCGACTATCACCTCCGCAAGACCCTCCTGGGCCGCTTCGAATTAGGTATGTTCGACCCTGCCGAGCAACTCCCATGGGCCAACCTCGGTCCGGAGGTCATCAGCAGCGAGAAAAACGATGCTCTCGCCACCCAGGCAGCACGTGAGTCAATGGTGCTGCTCACCAACAACCTCAAGAATGGTCAGCCCACGCTGCCGCTCTCCAAGAACCTGAAGACCATCGCCGTGGTGGGACCCAATGCCGACAACGCAGCCCTGCTAAACGGCAACTACGGCGGTACACCCACCAAAGAACACACTCATACGCTGCTCGAAGGCATCAAGGCTGCCGTGCCTGGTGCCAACGTCATCTACCGCAAGGCATGCGAACTCGCTGACGAATACACCACCGTGCACCACCTGCAAGACTTCAACGACGGAAAAGGTGTGAAAATAGACTTCTACAACAACAAGCAACTCGAAGGCGAACCCGCCAAGACCGCATATTATAACGAACTCAACTTCTCCACCTTCGGAGCATGGGGATTCGCAGAAGGCGTCAGCAAAGACGAACTCTCCATGCGCATCACCGGCCAATACAAGGCTACCTTCACCGGTGACATGAAATATACTTTCACCACCGACAATGGCTATGTACTCCGTGTCAACGGCGAGGTGGTGGAAGAAGCTCAGGCAGGTGGCCGCAGAGGCGGATTCGGTTTCCGCCGCAATGTGGAATACAAGTCATTCCCTGTCAAGAAAGGCGAGACCTACGACGTGGAGATTGAGTACAAAAAAGGCAACGGCAACTTCGCCATGTTCCGTGGTGACATCTGCGAGCGCGTGCTCGTCGACTTCTCCGACCTCGCCAAGGAAGTGAGCCAGGCCGACGCCATCATCGTCATCGGCGGTATCTCCGCACAGATGGAGGGTGAAGGTGGCGACAAGGCCGACATTGAACTGCCCAAGGTACAGCAAAGGCTCATCACGGCCATGCACACCACGGGCCGTCCAGTGGTTGTCGTCAACTGCTCCGGTTCCGCCATTGCCTTCGGCAGTGTGGAGGGACAGTACGACGCTCTCGTTCAGGCATGGTATGCCGGTCAGGGCGGTTGGAAAGCCCTCGCCGATGTCCTCTTTGGCGACTACAACCCCAGCGGCAAACTTCCCATCACCTTCTACCGTTCCAACAACGACCTGCCCGACTTCCTCGACTACAGCATGGACAACCGCACCTACCGCTACTTCAAAGGTACGCCACAATATGCCTTTGGCTACGGCCTGTCATACACCACCTTCGCCTACGGCAAGGGCAAGCTCTCAGCCAAATCGATGAAAAAAGACGGCAAAGTAACACTCACTGTCCCCGTCACCAACACCGGCAAACGTGAAGGCGCAGAGACCGTTCAAGTATATGTCAAGGCACTCGATTATCCTGAGGCTCCCATCAAATCGCTCCGCGGTTTCCAAAAATTGGAACTGGCAGCAGGCCAGACTGGCAAAGCCGTCATCACCCTCGACGGTGAGGCATTTGAGTACTACGACCCGACCATCGACGAACTGTCAACCCGTTCGGGACGCTACCAAATTCTATATGGCTGCTCATCCATGGACAAAGACTTGCAAGCACTTGATTTCACAGTGAAGTGACATCATTAGGAGTTTGGGAGTATAGGCATTACTCCTATCCATTGGAGTAGTGACCATACTCCCAAACTTCTGAAATGGTTTTTTGAAAATCAAAAAAAAAAGTTACAAATAACAAAACCATTTTTTCGTAAATACCCTATATTTGCACCAAATTTACAGAAACCAATATTTTACCATTTACAGAAACCAATATTTTACCTAATTATTTTATCAACTAATAACAATCATTTATGAAAAAATTCTTTACTCTTTTCACTTTCGTATTTATCTGCGCCAGTATGTTCGGCCAGAATAAATACGTTGATTTGGTAGAAAATGGCCACATGGAAGAAGAGCAGGCTGAGGATTGGTCCTGCTTCTGGGTACATGAGTGGCGCACCATGGACCAGCAGACCCAAGGTTTTGCCAACATCGTGGAAGACCCCACAGATCCTGAAAACCACTGCGCCCATGTTTTCGTTCGTACAGAGGCTCAAGCAGACGAGGCTGGCAACAAGATTAGTCCTGATGGCCAGACAAGTCTTGCCAGCTGGGATTCTCAGTTCTTCATCTATGTCAGGCAGAATATTGAGAGTGGCAAGAAGCTCAGGCTCACCATGCGCGTAAGGGCCGACAAGGCTTGCTCCATTGAGACACAGGCACACTTTGAGCCGGGCAACTACAACCACTACCAGCTTTTTGGCAACATCGACGTTACCGAAGAGTGGACAAAGATTGAGAAGGAAGCCATCATCTCCACCGACATGACCCAGGAGAATGCTACCGACCCCAAGGAGATGCACACCGTGGCATTCAACCTCGCCACCATGACAGACGGCAACAACTTCTACTTCGA
>JAGCXX010000131.1 GCA_017961115.1 Prevotella sp.
GCAGACTCCTTGCCGGGCAGTTACAAGGAGCAGTTGCGCGACAATATCAAGATGTTTATGGCTCGCCAGCGGCAGTTGCACAAGGGCATCTCCACATTTAACATCGTCAATGCGGAAATTGATGCAGACAGCCACACTGCCAATGCGTTTCTTGTGGTGAATTATGCCGACAGCACGTCAGAGCAGATTGTCGTCCCCTTGGTGGAGCGGGGCGGTGTTTGGAGAATGAGGTGATGCTTGCTGCTGATGGCTCTCATTGACCTTTGAGCGCATCTCCTTCAGCAGGTCGCTGGCAAAGATAAAGTCAGTGAGCCGCTTGTTCGTCGACTCCATTATTTGGCTGCTGCAACCTTGCCAGTCCTTTTGGCCCTCATAAATGAATATGATGTTTTCCCCGATACCCATCACCGAGTTCATATCGTGCGTGTTGATGATGGTTGTCGTGTTATATTCCTTGGTGATGCCACTGAGCAGGTCGTCAATCACCAGGGATGTCTTGGGGTCAAGACCAGAGTTGGGCTCATCGCAGAAGAGATATTTGGGGTTGAGTGAGATGGCTCTTGCAATGGCGACGCGCTTCTGCATGCCGCCTGATATCTCCCCAGGGTATTTCTGTTGCGCCTCTATCAAGTTGACACGGTCGAGGCATTCACGGGCACGTTTCCTCCTTTCGCGGTAGTTCATCGACGAGAACATATCAAGAGGAAACATCACATTTTCCAGTACGGTCATGGAGTCGAATAGTGCCGCACTTTGGAAAATCATACCCATCTCCCTTCTCAGCATGATTTTCTCACGTTTGCTCATCGCCACGAAGTCGCGCCCGTCGTAGAGCACCTTACCTTTGGTAGGGTCGAGAAGCCCCACCAGGTTTTTCATCAGCACGGTCTTGCCCGAGCCACTCTGACCGATAATCAGGTTGGTCTTGCCATTCTCAAAGATGGCACTGATATCGTGGAGCACCTCTTTGTCTTCGAAGGATTTGTATAAGTTCTTGATCTCAATCATTTTCCCAAAAAGATAATATGGTGATGGTCACGACAGCAATTGGGTGAGAAACACGTCGGAGAAGAGAATCAGCACGCTGCTCGACACCACGGCAGCAGTGCTCGCCTTGCCTACCTCTATCGAACCGCCTTTCACGGAGTAGCCGTAGTAGGAAGATACGCTTGATATGATGAAGGCAAAGAAAAGGCTCTTGATGATGCTCATCCACACAAACCATGGATTGAAGTCATGCTGCAAGCCTATAGTGAGGTCGTCGGGAGGTAGCATATTTCCTATATATGCTGTGGCGTAAGCACCCAGAATACCGTTGGCAGCACTGAAGATGACCAGGAACGGCATGATGGTGATCATACCCAATATCTTGGGTAGGATAAGGTAGCAGGCGGAGTTCACGCCCATGATGTCGAGGGCGTCAATCTGCTGCGTCACGCGCATGGTACCCAGTTCGGACGCAATGTTCGACCCCACCTTTCCCGCCAAAATGAGACACATGATGGAGGAGGAGAACTCCAACAGCAGGATTTCACGTGTGGTATATCCTGTGGTGAACCGAGGCATCCACGGACTTTGGATATTGATTTTCATCTGGATGCAAATCACAGCACCGATGAAAAAGGAGATGAGTAGGACGATGCCGATGGAGTCAACTCCCAGGTCTGACATTTCCTTCACATATTTCTTGAAGAACATCCTCATCCTTTCAGGTCGTGAGAATGTCTTGCCCATGAGTATAAGGTACTCGCCGAATGTTTGCAGTAATTTGACGATGAGCATGGATTCCATGAATTGATGTGCAAAATTAAATAAAAACGTTGAGATAGTCAAAAACAAAAACAAACAATTCCGCCAATTGTTTTTTATTTTGTTTCATCTTGGTATTTTGAATGACATTTTTTTTAAAGTGATGCAAAAAACTATTATTTTTGCAAAAACTCAACTTGAACGAAAATGAAAACTATGCGCACACTTTTTTTTGTTTTTCTGAGCATCCTCTTCCCCCTGACCCTCCAGGCTGCGGAACAGTTTGTCAATTTCAATGGTGAGGGATGGCTTCTCAACGAGGGCAGCAAAGTGAACGTTTTTGTGGCAACAGCCGACAAGGGCGTGCTGCGTGCGGCGAATGACTTGTGCAATGACCTCAATAAGGTGTGTGGAGCCACATGCACCATTGTCGCACAGGCCGACAATGCCGACATCTGCATTGCCATCGACCCCATGATGAAGGCTAGGGAAAAATACATCATCCAAATAGATGGAAAGACGATGCGCATCTCAGGAAGTGATAAGAGAGGTGCCATCTATGGTATCTATGAACTGTCGCGTCAGGCCGGAGTGTCTCCCTGGTATTGGTGGGCAGACGTGCCGGTGGAGCAGCATAGCAAAATATGGCTTAAACCAGGAACATACACTGATGGCGAACCAGCCGTGCGCTATCGAGGCATCTTCCTCAACGACGAGGCTCCCTGCCTCACCACCTGGGTCAAGAATACTTTTGGCACACAGTATGGCGGTCATGAGTTTTATGCCAAGGTATTTGAGTTGCTTCTTCGCCTGAAAGGTAATTTTATGTGGCCCGCCATGTGGGATTGGGCATTCTATGCCGACGACCCGCTCAACTCCTCCACAGCCGATGAGATGGGCATTATCATCGGTACGTCACACCATGAGCCTATGGCACGCAACCATCAGGAGTGGGCGCGCCACCGGAAGGATTACGGACAGTGGAACTATCGCACGAACAAGGAGGTGCTCGACAAGTTCTTCCGTGAGGGCATCGAGCGCATGAAGGGCACTGAGGATGTGGTGACCATCGGTATGCGAGGTGATGGGGATGAGGCAATGAGCAAGGATGCCGACACCAAATTGCTGCTCGACATCGTACGTCAGCAGCGCAAGATTATCAGCGACGTCACCAAGCGTCCCGCCAAAGAGACTCCGCAGGTATGGGCGTTGTATAAGGAGGTGCTCGACTATTACGACCAAGGAATGCGTGTGCCCGATGATGTGACCATGTTGCTGTGCGATGACAACTGGGGTAATGTGAGGCGTGTGCCCAATGCCAAGGAGCGTCGCCATCCCGGTGGATGGGGACTCTATTATCATGTCGATTATGTGGGGGCTCCACGCAACTCCAAGTGGCTCAATGTCACTCCTATACAGAATATGTGGGAACAACTCTCACTGGCGTATGAGAATGGCATCGACCGTATGTGGATTCTCAATGTAGGTGACCTCAAGCCCATGGAATACCCCATCCAACTCTTCCTCGACATGGCATGGAAAGGGGGTGAGACCATCCCCGACCACACACTCAGCTTCTGCCAGCAGCAGTTTGGCGAAAGTCAGGCTCAGGAGGCGGCACGTCTGCTCGACCTGTGTTGCAAGTACAATGGGCGCATCACCGCTGAGATGCTCGACAGCCACACCTACAACCTGGCAACAGGAGAGTGGGAGAGGGTAGTGGCAGACTACAATCGATTGGAGAAAGAGGCACTGCGGCAGTATGTCACACTCGACAAGGCCTATCGTGATGCTTATCAGCAGATTATCCTGTTCCCTATCCAGGCGATGGCGAACATCTATGAGATGTATTATGCACAGGCGATGAACCAGCAGTTGAGCAGGGAGGGGAATCCTGAGGCCAACTTATGGGCAGACAAAGTGGCGGAGGCATTCCATCGCGACTCTGTCTTGTGTGCCTCATACAACCATGACTTCGCCGGCGGGAAGTGGAACGGCATGATGATACAGAAACACATCGGCTACAGGAGTTGGAACGACAATTTCCCCCGTGATATGATGCCGAGGGTGCAGCGGGTGGACACTGAGGGAAAGAACTGCGTGTTCGTAGAGCGCGATGGCATGGTGGTCATTGAGGCAGAGCATACTTTTGACCGCAAGGATGCCTCTCAGGCTGCTTGGACTGTCATCCCCGGTATGGGGCGTACGCTCAGCGGTATTACCCTGCGCCCCACCACTGCCGGAGTTGACGGGGCGGCACTGTACTATCGTTTTGAGACCACATCGCCAGTCAAAAAGCTGCATGTTGTGGTGAAATCAACGCTTGATTTCCTCAACAAGGGTGGACTTTGCTATCAGGTGACCCTCGACGACGGAACCCCACAGACCATCAATTTCAATGCCAACCTCAATGAGGCACCAGCCAATATTTACAGTGTCTATTATCCCACTGTGGCGAAACGTGTGGTGGAAAGCACCATCGACTTGCCGGCGGATGCCGGACGGCACACCCTACGGATAGAACCACTTGATCCTGGTATCGTGTTTGAGAAAATCGTACTCGATTGCGGTGGCTGGCAACCATCTTATCTGTTTGGCGTCGAGTCGCCTAAACGTATGGAATAGCAACTTGAACAGAGTCACCCATGAGAAGACTATTCATATCCTCTTTGATGTGTCTGATGGTTGTCATGCCTGCAATGGCTGACGGCGGACGTCTGTATACTGCCGACAAGTTGTCGAGCAGTGCCACCAGTTTTGTCACACAAGACCATTACGGATACATTTGGGTGGGCACCCAGTTTGGCCTTAATAAGTTTGATGGATACCGTTTCACGCATTATTTCACCAACGAGGACGACACCGCCTCCATACAGGGCAATGAAATCACACGACTGCTTACCGACAGCAAACACCGCCTGTGGGTGGGAGGTGCCAGGGGATTAAGCCGGTACGACCATGCATCCAACCAGTTTGTGAGATACCGTTTCCCATCAGGCATACTGCCACGGGTGGAGTGCATCTATGAGGACAGTGAGGGCAATATTCTTATCGGCACCTCGGGTTATGGTCTCTATTCCGTCCGTGTGGGCAGTGATGTCATCACACAGGAAAAACAGTTCTCACGCTCTGAGAAGAACGATTTCCTCACCCTTTTGTTTGAGGACGACCAGCACAACTTCTGGCGGGGCTATCAGACGACCACCATCACACGTATGAAGGCCAGCGGACTTCAACCCACAGCGACTAAGGACTTTGAGTCGCCTTGTGGACCTGTTGTTGCCTTCCTGCGCTCTGATTCAAAGGGCTTTCTCGCTGTGTGCACATATGGCATTCTTCGCTATGATTATGCGTCTGGGCAACTCACCGATGCTGGTATCGACCTCTCCGCCATTGGTGGGACAGTGTCGGTGCGTGCTGCCATGATTGACCATGGAGGCAATATCTATATCGGTACGTCAGGACGTGGCTTGTTCGTCATTCCTAAAGGCATCAACAGACTGCAGAGCGTGGAGGGCAGAAGTGGAAAATATGACCTCTCCACCGCCAATGTCAACTATATCTTTGAGGACAAGGACCAAAACCTATGGGTGAGTTGTTTCAGGAAAGGACTCCTGCAGCTTAATCAGAGCAAGGAGGCATTTCAGACTTGGAAGTTTGCCACACAAAATATCCAATTGGGCAGCAGCCTCTCCAGTCTCATACAGGGGGAGGGCGGCACGCTGTGGTGTACCGTCCAGAAAAGCGGCATCTACCGGTTTGGCACTGATGGAAAAATCACACCGGCTCCTGCCTCACCCTCAGGAGCCAACTGTATCTACCGTGACCGCAAAGGCAATTATTGGGTGAGCAGTGAGAATACGCTCTATAGTTACAACCCTGTTACAGGAACGAGCACACAGCGACTCGTTCTCGACGGATGGGGCATCAACTGCTTGGCAGATGATGGTGAGGGACATCTATATGTGTGCAACTACGGTAAAGGCTTCTGCATCTTTGATACTGCAACAGGACAGACAGAATCGTTGAGTATGTACCACATCGACCCAAAACTGGGCGGATTGTGCAACGACTGGGTGAAGGCCTTCCTCCTCGACAGCCGTGGCTTGCTGTGGATTGCCACCACCAATGGTGTGTGCGTGATGAACCCCACCGACCGCAATTTCCGTATCTATGATTGGGACTTGCAGTTGAAAGGCATTCAGTGTTTCTCGCTCTGCGAACAGGAAGACGGTTCCATCCTCATTGGTACGGAAAACGGTCTCTACTGGTTCGAC
>JAGCXX010000132.1 GCA_017961115.1 Prevotella sp.
TATGAGAGACTTCGTACACTTGCATGTACATACCTATTTTTCCGTGCTCGATGGACAGTCGAGCATTAGCAAACTCGTTGACAAAGCCATAGCTGATGGTATGCGAGGCATGGCCATCACCGACCATGGCAACATGATGGGTGTCAAAGAATTGTTCAACTACTGCAACAAGAAAAACAAAAAACTGAAAGAGGAGGGAAAAACTCCGTTCAAACCTATTTTCGGATGCGAGGTGTATGTGGCGCGGCGGGGAGACAAAAGCCTTAAGGATAACAAGGAGGACCTCGGCGGTTACCACCTCATCGTGCTCGCCAAAAACTATAAGGGATACAAAAACCTCATCAAATTGGTGTCAAGAGCATGGGTGGACGGATACTATATGCGCCCAAGAACCGACCATAAGGACTTGGAGCAATTCCACGAGGGACTCATTGTGTGCTCGGCGTGTATCGCTGGCGAGGTGCCCGACAAAATTCTCAAGGGTGACATCAAGGGGGCGCGGGAGGCAATCGAGTGGCACCAAAGGGTCTTTGGAGAGGACTATTACCTGGAACTCCAAAGACATGAGGTACACGATCCTAATATAAGAGCCAACAGAGAGACCTTCCCCTTGCAGCAACAGGCGAATAAGGTGCTCATCGAACTGGCAAAGGAATATGGCATCAAACTGGTGTGTACCAATGATGCGCATTTTGTCAACCAGGACAATGCGGAGGCGCACGACCATCTCCTTTGTCTCTCAACAGGAAAAGACCTCGACGACCCCACACGAATGCTTTATTCCAAACAGGAGTGGTTCAAGACAAGGCAGGAGATGAACGATGTCTTCTCCGACATCCCTGAGGCTTTGGACAATACCTGTGAGATTCTCGATAAGGTGGAGACTTATTCCATCGACCATGAGCCCATCATGCCGTTCTTCCCCATCCCGGAGAGTTTCGGCACGGAGGAGGACGTAAGGCGTCGCATCACCCCGGAGCAGCTTTTCGAGGAGTTCACACGCGATGAGAACGGCAATGAAATCATGTCGCGGGAAGAGGGTGAGAAAAAAATCAAGAAACTCGGCGGCATCGACAAACTCTACCGCATCAAGTTCGAGGCGGATTACTTGGGAAAATTGGCTTACGATGGGGCGAAAAAACTTTATGGTGACCCCATCCCGGAAGAGGTGGACGAGCGCGTCAAATTCGAGCTGCATATCATGAAGACCATGGGATTCCCGGGTTACTTTCTCATCGTGCAGGACTTCATCAATGTCGCACGTGATGAACTCGATGTGATGGTGGGACCGGGACGTGGTTCGGCGGCTGGGTCCGTGGTGGCCTATTGCCTGGGCATCACACGCATCGACCCCATCAAATATGACTTGCTGTTTGAGCGATTCCTCAACCCCGACCGTATCTCTCTGCCGGATATTGACACCGACTTCGATGATGACGGGCGTGGAAGGGTGCTAGAATGGGTGGAGGACAAATACGGCCATGAGAAGGTGGCGCACATCATCACATATGGCAGTATGGCGACAAAAAATTCCTTACGCGATGTGGCAAGGGTGGAGCGGCTGCCGCTCGAAGAGAGCAACAGGCTGTGTAAGGCCATCCCCGACCGATTGCCCGACGGACTGAAGATGAACCTGGACAACGCTATACGTGTCGTGCCGGAACTGAGAGAGGCACAGGCGTCGACCGACATCAGGATGCGCAACACCATCATGTATGCGAGAATGCTCGAGGGCACTGTCCGCAATACGGGCATACATGCCTGCGGCACCATCATCTGCCGTGACGATATCAGCGACTGGGTGCCGGTATCCACCGCTGAGGACAAGACAGACCCAGGACACAAGTTGCTCTGCACACAATACGATGGACATGTCATCGAGGAGACGGGGCTCATCAAAATGGACTTCCTCGGACTCAAGACTCTCTCCATCCTCAAGGAGGCAGTGGAAAACGTACGCCTGTCCACAGGTGTGAAAATCGACATCGACAACATCCCTATCGACGACCCGCTCACCTATCAGCTCTACTGCGAGGGGCGCACTATCGGCACCTTCCAGTTTGAGTCGGCTGGAATGCAGAAATACCTGCGTGAACTGCAACCGTCGGTCTTCGAGGACCTCATTGCTATGAATGCGCTCTATCGTCCGGGGCCTATGGATTATATCCCAGAGTTCATTGCGAGAAAGAAAGATCCTTCGCGCATCACATACGATATCCCGTGCATGGAGAAGTACCTCAAGGATACCTATGGCATCACGGTCTATCAGGAGCAGGTGATGCTCCTCTCCAGGCAGTTGGCGAATTTCACACGAGGACAGTCCGACACGCTGCGCAAGGCGATGGGAAAGAAACTCATCGACAAGATGCAGGAACTCGAAGGGCTGTTTTATGAGGGTGGAACGAAAAATGGCTACGACCAAGCCGTGCTGAAGAAGATTTGGGAGGACTGGAAAAAATTCGCCTCCTACGCTTTCAACAAGAGCCATGCCACATGCTATTCGTGGGTGGCCTATCAGACGGCATATCTCAAGGCACACTATCCTGCCGAATACATGGCTGCCGTTATGAGCCGCAACTTGGACAACATCACGGAAATCACCAAACTCATGGACGAGTGCAAGGCAATGGGCATCGAGACTCTCGGACCGGATGTTAACGAGAGCCGCCATAAGTTCAGTGTCAACAAAGGGGGGGCCATACGTTTCGGACTGGCTGCCATCAAGGGCATGGGCTCATCGGCGGCGGAGGCCATCATCTCGGAACGTGATGCCAATGGTCCCTACAAGGACGTCTTTGATTTGGTGAAGAGGGTCAACCTTTCGGCTGCCAACCGCAAATGTTTCGAGAGCCTGGTCCTCAGCGGAGGATTTGACAGCTTCGGCGTGGCAAGGGAGCGCTACCTCGCACCCAACAACAAGGGGGATGTGTTCCTCGACACGCTCGTGCGCTTCGGACAGTTGTATCAGGCGGAGCAGCAGCAGGCGCAGATGTCGCTATTCGGGGCGGAGGAAATCGAAATTGCTACACCGCCCATCCCGGAGAGTGAGTCGTGGAGCAACATTGAGCGTCTCAATCGAGAGCGCGACCTTGTGGGCATTTATCTTTCAGCACATCCACTGGATGAGTTCAGAATGATTCTCAACCATATGTGCAACACGCACTGTCCCGAACTGGCGGATAAGGACCAACTTGTCAAGAAGGAGACCATCACCTTCGGTGGGGTGGTGACAGCCGTGAAGGCGAAATTCAGCCGAAATGGCACACCATGCGGTTTTGTCACCATAGAGGACTTTACAGGGTCGGGCGAACTGGCACTGTTCGGCGAGGAATGGGCAAAATGGAGGGGAATGTTCAATGAGGCTTCCACCATCTATATCACGGCGAAGGCGGTGCAGAGGTTCCGCGACTCAAATATCTATGACATCCGCATCGGTGACATACAGTTCCTGCAGACAGTCAAGGAGAAAGCCATCAACCGCCTCACCGTGGTGATGAACGGCGATACCATTGATGCGGCTTCTGTCAGTGATTTCGTGGCGGCAGTGGATGAGAGCCCAGGCAAGACATCTCTCTACATACAGTTTCATGACGTCAATGGCAAACTGCAACTCCGCAGCCGTGCCAAATCAGTGGAGGTGAGCGCTAAACTCATCAACTTCATCGAACAAACTGAAGGTATGGAATACTTTATCAATTAATTGGCATGATGTTTGCTCTATTTCATTTATGGAGAGCATATAGACAGATAGTATGTGCAGCGTAGTAGAGACACAATCATTGCGTCTCAAAAACAATGACCGCCGCATCCCCAACTACAATATTATTCACCAAAAAATACAGAGACAATGGAAGTAACAATCACAAATGAGAATTTTGAGGAAATCAAAAATGGCAACCTGCCCTTGGTCATCGACTTCTGGGCCACATGGTGCGGTCCATGCCGCATGATTGCCCCTATCATCAGCGAACTGGCAGAGGAATATGAAGGTCGAATCACCGTGGCGAAATGTGACGTGGAAGAGGCTGACGATGTTTCCATGGAATTTGGCATCCGCAACATCCCAACCATCCTCTTCTTCAAGGACGGCAAAGTGGTAGACCGCCTCGTAGGTGCTGTACCCAAAGCCAAAATCAAGGAGAAATTCGAAGCTCTTTTGTAAAAACTCCTCAAGCATAAAAAAAGCCCTCAAACGAGGGCTTTTTTTATGCTTGATATCCAGCTCGGATTCTCCGGACATTCCGGATTCTCCGGTGAAAAATCACCTCACTACAATCTTCCTGCCTCTTCTCACATAGATGCCTGAGGGCAGACCCTCGGTGGTGGTGGCATCCTTGCGCACAAGGCGGCCATTGAGGTCGTAGATGTCGTTTGACTCGCTGCGGACATAGCGGAGCGGGACAATGCCGTCGGAGACTGACTTGACGAAGAGCAGACCCTCAGACAAGCGGTCGATGTCCCATTCAATGCCGTCGGGCAACTCGATGGTGGGGGTGCCTGCCAGTTTGTTGGCTTTCCATAGACGAATGGAGTCCCCGGCTTGCAAAGTGTGGTTGCTGGCGAGGTTGACACGCAGCGTTCCGTTGATTGTCAGGGTGTTGACATTATCGATGGAGGTACCGCCGCTGTAGCTGCTGGAGGCGCACTGACGGACTGTGAGTTGCAGTACGCTGCCGGAGGCAAACGTGACGTCCTTGTTGCCGAAATAGAGCGTGCCGATGTATGATGAGGCGGTGTTGCCTGGGCGCACCATGCCATTTATGGTAATACTGGAGTTGACAA
>JAGCXX010000133.1 GCA_017961115.1 Prevotella sp.
GGCGGCGACCTCGAACTGTCGACCGACGCCGACGGCAAGATAACTGGTGCCAAGAGCCTCGTGGGCGCATGGGGACAGCCCTATACAGAGCATCGCCTGTCATCACTCTTCGCCCGACTCAGCTACAACTACGACGATCGCTATATGTTCCAAGGCACCATCCGCCGCGACGGCAGCAGCCGCTTCGGTGCGAACAACAAATACGGTACGTTCCCCTCCTTCTCCGTGGGATGGAACATCATGAACGAGAGTTTCATGGGGAGTAACCGCCACTGGCTCAACAACCTCAAACTCCGCGCCAGCTGGGGAAAGAACGGTAACGACAACATCGGCGACTTCAACTACACCACGCTGACCTCCCTCGGTTCCAGCAGCAACTACTACTACGGACAGACCGCAGCCATGGTCTATGGCTCAAAGGCCAACCGCCTCGCCAATGAGGACCTGAAATGGGAGGAGAGCGAGCAGACCGACATCGGCCTCGACCTCGGCCTGTGGAGCAACAAGCTCACCTTCAGTGTCGACTACTACATCAAGAAGACCAACGGCATGATTATCGAGATGCCCATCCCGAGCTACGTCGGCGAGGCCCGTCCCTACGCCAATGTCGGTGACATGAAGAACAGCGGTCTGGAGTTTGAGTTGGGTTACAAGTGGAATATCGCCGACGCCCACTTCTCCATCAAGGGCAATGCCTCCTATCTCAAGAACGAGCTGAAGAACCTCGGCAACGAGACCGGTTTCCTCAACTTCGGCATCAGCCAGTTCTCCGACGGCGGCACACGCGCCGAGAACGGCCAGCCCTTCCCCTTCTTCTATGGCTACAAGACCAACGGCATCTTCCAGAACACCGCAGAGGTCAATGCCTATACCAATGCACAAGGCAGCCTCATCATGCCCGATGCCAAACCCGGTGACTTCCGCTTCGTCGACACCAACGGCGACGGAAAGATTACCTCCGACGACCGCACCAATATCGGCAACGGTGTGCCCGACTGGACCTTCGGTCTCAACTTTGAGGCAGAGTGGAAAGGTTTCGACTTCACCCTCTTCTTCCAAGGCGTGAAAGGTGCCGACGTGTTCGACGCCACCTTCCGTCAGGACATCGCCTCCGCCAACTATCCCACTTGGGTGCTCCAGCGCTGGACAGGTGATGGCACCAGCAACACCGTGCCTACCCTCGGCGACTCCAAAAACTGGGTGTGCAGCGACATGTATATCCAGGACGGCAGTTACCTCCGCCTGAAGAACATCACTCTGGGCTACACCCTTCCCCGCAGGCTGACCAACAAGGTGCGCATCAGCCGCCTGCGCTTCTACGCACGTGCCGAGAACCTCGTCACATGGACCAAGTACTGGGGCTTCGACCCCGAAATCGGTTCGGGTGCCACCAGCCTCGGCGTGGACTACGGAATTTATCCTCAGGCACGCGTCTACACCCTCGGATTCAACATTTCCCTTTAA
This sequence comes from Prevotella sp., assembly GCA_017961115.1. Lineage (GTDB taxonomy): Bacteria > Bacteroidota > Bacteroidia > Bacteroidales > Bacteroidaceae > Prevotella. The sequence goes on from JAGCXX010000133.1 coordinate 1,465, forward strand.
TGGATGAAGGATGAAGGATGAAAGATGAAAGATAAAAATGAAAAATGAAAGATTGATACTAAAGATTTTTCAAGCATTATCGAGATAAAATGAAAACCATTATGAAAAGACATATCAACATCATAGCCAGTTTCATTGCAGCTGCTTTTGTTCTGGCATCTTGCAGTGATGACTTCCTGGAGGTGAAGAATCCGACAGGTGAGCCTCTCGAGGAATACTACACCACTGAGGAAACCCTCAACGAGGCCCTCACCTCTGCTTACGCACCCCTGCACTGGCCCGACTGGGACAACGCAGCCTATAACGACCTCACCGTCGATGCCGAGATTATGGGCGACGACTTCTGGGTGGGCGGTTCCGACAACACCGACAACCAGCACTGGCACCGCCTGTTCAACTTCTCCGCTGACGGCAACAACACCCTCGCCACCCTCTGGGGCGACTTCTACAGCGGCATCAAGCGCTGCAACGACGCCATCAAGTACGCCGGTTGGAACAAGGGCAAAATCAGCGACGACTTCATCAACAAGATGGAGATGCAGGCCCGTCTGCTCCGCGTCTACTACTACAACATCCTGTGGCACTACTATGGCAACGTGCCCTTCTATCTGGAGAACCTCTCGCTGCCCTACACCGCCCCGCAGCTGAAGGCCGACGAGATTTACGCACAGTTGCTGCCCGAGCTCGAGGCCATCATCGCCTCCAAGGTGCTCCCGATGCGCTGGCCCGCCGCTGAGTCAGGACGTGTCAGCCAGGCCTTCGCCTATATGCTCTACGCAGAGATGGTGATGTATCAGAACGACAACGCACGCTTCCCGCAGGCTTTAGGTTTCATGAAAGAAATCATCGCCGACAGCGACTACGCCCTCAACCCCAGCTATGCCAACATCTGGGAAGAGAGCGGAGAATGGAGCAAGGAGAGCATCTTTGAAATCAACTACAACGACGACCAGGCACAGCGCGACTGGGGTGTTGCAGCCCTGAACGCCGGCGGCAGCGTCCTCCCCACGCTCATCTCACCCAACGGCTTCTCCGACGACGAGTGGAGCGGCTTGGACGGATGGGGATTCCTGCCCATGCGCCTCGAGACCTATGATATGTTCGTCGAGGGTGACCTCCGTCGCGACGCCACCTGCTGGGACGTGCGCGGCACCACCTACACCGAGCGCTACCAGGACACCCATATGTGGTTGAAGAAGTACCGTCCCAAACTCGCCAACTGCAACGATGCCGGACCATCGCACAACCTCAACTACAACAACAACAAGCGCATCTACCGTTATGCTGAGACCCTGCTCAACGCAGCCGAACTGCTGCTGCAGACCGGCGGCAGTGCCTCAGAGGCAGCAGGCTATGTCAACCAGGTGCGCGAACGCGCTGGTCTGCAAGACCTCGCCAGCGTCACCATCGACGACATCCTGACCGAGCGCCACATGGAGTTCTGCGGTGAGGGCAAGCGCTACTTCGACCTCGTCCGTGCCGAGGGCATCGCCGGTGTCACCCAGAAGGCCACCACCATGCTCGTGCCCGACAAGTACGGCTACCGCACCAACACATGGTCGCCCAGCAAGAAGCACATCCCTCTGGCCCAGTCAGAGCTCGATGCCGACCCCACTCTGGTACAAAATGCTTATTAATCCACACACCATATACAGAAATTCATTATGAACAAGATATATCATTTTATCGCAGGAGTGGTGATGGCAGGACTGACTCTCACCGCCTGCTCGCCCGATGAGTTTGAGGGAGCCGACCCCAACGGCCTCCCCACGATGGACGGCATCGACTTCACCATGAATGTTGACCAGGAAGTCAACCAAGTGACCTTCCAGTTCCCTGAGACCAAGGGCGTCTATCCCATCTGGATCATCAACGGAGCCACCTACTCCACCCTCAGCAATGTGGGATGGTCGAACACCGAGGCAGGCACCTACCCCGTAGAACTGAAGCTCGGCAACCGCAACGGCATCAGTCAGGGCAGCATCATCAAGCATTTCACCTTCAATGAGACGAAGGTGAACTACACCAACCTCTTCAACCGCATCAAAGACAAGGAGTGGCGCATCGACAACAAGGAGGTGGCCCACCTGGCATGCGGTCCGCTCGGCGGCGACGGCACCGGCTGGTGGTCGGCTGCTCCCGACGAGAAGAAAGCATTCGGTGTCTACGACGACCGCATCACCTTCACCCCTGAGACCAACAAGGGCGGCACCTTCACCTACAGTCCAGGTGCCGACGGCATGACCTACGTCAACAAGGGCACCACCCACTGGGGTTCCGGTGATGAGGACTTCGACGCCCCGACACAGGACCAGACCTCGGGCTGGCATTTCGAGCGCGGCAAGTGGACCGACGCAGAGGGCAAGCTCATCGACGTGGACTACCTCGTCCTCGACGCCAACACGCTGTTCCCCTACATCAGTGCCGACCGCCAGTATGAAGAGCCACGCTTCCGCATCGAGACCCTCACCGCATCGTCGATGGTGCTCATCTATGAGAACGAAGCCGACAACATCTCCTGGCGCTACATCTTCACCAGCAAGGCAGAGGAGAAGGGATTCGAGGGCTTCGACCCCAACAGCGATTTCAACATGTGGAAGACCGCCGAGTACACCATGTTCTTCTATTACGCACCCGGATGGGCACAGTTGCCCGATCCCGACTTCCAGGCCAGCGGCAATGACTACACCGTGACACTGACTCAGGCAACCAGCGACCAGTGGCAGGCACAGATGGCATTCAAGACCACGAACATCTCCACCTCGGCAGCCCACAACTACGACTTCTCGTGCATCATCAACTCCAACAAGGACCTCAACGGAGCCACCGTCAAACTCGTGATGGACGGCGATGACAACGTGTTCTACTTCACCGACCGCATCGACCTCAAGGCAGGAGAGGACTATATCTTCTGGAAGAGCGACATGCCCGGCATCGACATGGACCGCGTCAACCTCTTCTTCGACTTCGGCGGTTGCCAAGAAGGAACGATTATCAACATCCGCAACATCGTGCTCAAGGACCATGCCAACGACGACGGCACCATCCTGCCCAATGATGACCAAGGCTCATCCGTCACCTGGGTGGCAGTCGACTCCCCCGACAACCTCGGAGCAGGCTTCAACAAGGTCGGCGAGATGCAGTTCTGGTGGGCCGACGCAGGCTGGAGCCAGATTGGCGACCCGCAGTTCTCCTTTACCAACGGCGTCTACACCATCATCGCCAACAGCGCCACCTCAGCAGAGTGGCAGGCACAGAACTCCATCCACAACGTGGCGATGAACATTGAGCCCGGACAGCTCTATGACGTCCGCGCCAAGATTACATCGAGCGACAACCTCGGCCGCTATACCTTCAAGATCTGCGACGAGAACGACGACGACAACACCCTCATCTACAACGGTTCACTGTCCCTCGAGGCAGGCGACAACATCGTTGAGTTCGTTGGCGTGAAGTGCGCCAAGGGAGGCGAGGACTCAGGCTTCTCCACCGCCAAACTCTTCATCGACCTCGGCGGATGCCCCGCAGGACTTGAAATCAACCTGAGCGACATCATCGTGCAGAAGCACAATGAGAACGGCGGTGGCGGCGGTGGTCTCGACTGGGACTGGAAAGCCGACAACAACCTCTGGAAGGCAATCTATGACAGCAAACTCGCTCCCGCTTTCTGGTACGCCCCCGGATGGGTACAGACAGACGACCCCGACTTCTCACAGGATGGTGATGTCTACACCGTCACGCTGCCCGTGGCAACCACCGACCAGTGGATGGCACAGATGCATTTCGACACCGACATCTCTGCCAAGCAGGGCGACAAATACAACTTCTACTGCGTGCTCGAGAGCGACAACGACCACCCAGGCGTGACCATAAAACTGACGCAGAACGGAGATGACAACAACTTCTTCTTCGCTCCACGCGTAGCCCTGACGGCCAATGAGCCTTACATCTTCAAGCAGGAGGGAGTGACTCTGCCCAACGCCGACGCACCACAACTCAACCTCTTCTTCGACTTTGGTGGCAATGCTGCCGGCAACACCATCAGCATCAGCAAGATTTATCTGGTAAAAGCAGAGTAAAATGCGAAAATATCTTTTCTTCTTCGCCATGATTGGAACGGCAGCCTTTGCCAGTTGCGGTGGCGATGACAACAACGACAAACCCGCACCACAAGTGACCATCAGCAGCCAGCCCGAGAACCTCTCGGCTGGCGCTGACGGAGGCACCTTCACCATCAACGTGAGCACCACCGGCAAGGAGTGGGGCGCCTATTCCAACCAAGACTGGATAGAGGTGTCGAACAAAGGCACCACCTCCGCCAACGGCACCATCGAGGTGAATGTCAAGGCCAACCCCACCACGGAACCCCGCACCGGCACCATCCAACTGATGTCGGGCGCTGCCCGCAAGGAGATTGCCGTGGCTCAGGCCGCCGCAGCCAAGGCCGCCTACGATGCCCCCGAGGGCTACTCGCTGGTGTGGCACGATGAGTTTGAAAGCGGTACAGAACTCAATGGCAATGACTGGACCCATGAGGTGAAAAACTCCGGGTGGGTGAACAATGAGTTGCAGAACTATGTCAACCACCTGACCCCCGGAGGTCAGAACGTCACTGAGGTGAGGAACGGCAAGCTCCGCATCACCTGCCTCAAGGAGAACGGCAAGATTTACTCCGGCCGTGTCTATGCCAAGGTCAAGGAAGGTTGGAAATACGGCTACATCGAGGCATCCATCAAACTGCCGAAGGGCAAAGGCACCTGGCCCGCCTTCTGGATGATGCCCGTCAACTTCCGCTCCTGGCCCGCCGATGGCGAGATTGACATCATGGAGGAAGTAGGCTACCATCCCGACTACGTGTCGTCGAGCCTCCACGCCAATGCCCATGTGCACAGCAACAACACTCAAGTGACCCATGAGATGAAGTGCGATGGAGCCGAGGGCGAGTTCCACACCTACGCCATGCTGTGGACCGCCAAGAACATCACCACCTATGTCGACGGCAAGGTGCAGCTCAGTTATGACAACCGTGGTCTTGGCCGCGACGACTGGCCCTACGACGACCCGTTCTATATCATCTTCAACCTCGCATGGGGCGGTTCATGGGGCGGAGCCCAAGGTGTTGACGAGAGCGCACTGCCCGCTGTCATGGAAGTTGATTACGTCCGCGTATTCCAGAAATAAGTAAGTTAGGTGTTCAACAACAGACAACCCATGAGAAGACTCCTCACAACCCTTATCATCATGGCGGCGCTGGGCGCATACGCCCAGCAGCCAGCCTACCTCAATGCCAACCTTCCCATCGAGCAGCGAGTGGAGGACGCCCTCAAGCGCATGACGCTCAACGAGAAGATTGCCGTCATCCATGCACAGAGCAAGTTCTCATCAGCCGGTGTCCCACGCCTCGGCATCCCCGAGTTCTGGACCGATGACGGACCCCATGGCGTACGCCCCGACGTGCTGTGGGACGAGTGGGAACAGGCAGGACAGACCAACGACTCCTGCGTGGCATTCCCCGCCCTCACCTGCCTCGCAGCCTCCTTCAATCCCCAGATGGCCCTCCTCTACGGACGGAGCCTTGGCGAGGAAGCCCTCTACCGTGGCAAGAATATGATTCTCGGTCCCGGTGTGAACATCAACCGCACACCCCTCGGCGGACGCAACTTCGAATACATGGGCGAGGACCCCTACCTCGCCAGTCGCATGGTGGTGCCCTATGTGCAGGGTTTGCAATCCAACGGTGTTGCTGCCTGCGTGAAGCACTACGCCCTCAACAACGATGAGGAATACCGCCATCAGGTGAATGTCGTCATCAGCGACCGTGCCCTGCACGAGATTTACCTGCCCGCCTTCAAGGCCGCCGTCACCGAAGGAAATGCCTGGGGCATCATGGGCGCGTACAACCTCTACAAGGGACAGCACAACTGCCACAACGACATCATGCTCAACCAGATTCTCAAACGCGACTGGGGATTCGACGGTGTGGTCGTCTCCGACTGGGGCGGTTGCCACGACACCGACGAGGCGGTGAAAAACGGTCTCGACCTGGAGTTCGGCACCTGGACCGACGGACTGACGATGGGCAAGACCAATGCCTATGACCTCTATTATATGGCTGATGCTTACAAGAAAGCCATCCGCGAGGGCAAATACACCGAGAAGGAACTCAACGAAAAGGTGCGCCGTGTGCTGCGCCTCTTCTTCCGCACCAACATGCGAAAAGACCTCGGTCATGGTTTCCTTTGCTCGGAGAGCCACTACGAGGCAGCCCGGAAGATTGCCCAAGAGGGTATCGTGCTGCTGCAGAACAAGAACAACGTGCTCCCCATGCGGTTGGATGGCAAGCGCCGCATCCTCGTGGTTGGCGAGAACGCCATCAAGATGATGACCGTGGGCGGAGGCAGTTCATCACTCAAGGTGCAGCACGAGATACTGCCCTTAGACGCCCTGCAGCAGTGCTGTGAGGCAGCCGGTGTCACCTGCGACTACGCCCGTGGCTATGTGGGCGATACCGTGCAGAGTTACAATGGTGTCAACGTGGGGCGCAGCATCGCTGAGAAACGGTCTCCGGAGGTTCTCCTTGAGGAGGCAGTGACGATGGCCCGCGGCGCCGACTACGTGGTGGTATTCGGCGGCCTCAACAAGAGCGACTACCAAGACTGCGAGGGTCACGACCGCAAGGAGTATGGTCTGCCCTACGGACAGGACAAGCTGATGGAGCGCCTCGCCGAGGTCAACCCCAACCTCATTTTTGTCAACATCTCCGGCAATGCCGTCGCCATGCCATGGAAAGACAAGGTGGCAGCCATTGTCCAAGGCTGGTTCATCGGTTCGGAGGCGGGTAACGCCCTCGCCGATATCCTCACCGGCAAAGCCAATCCATCAGGCAAACTGCCCTTCACCTGGTTTGCCAACCTCAACGACGTGCCCGCCCACCGCCTCAATGCCTTCCCCGGCATCTGGCGCGAGGGTCACGACATCATCGACGAGGAGTACAAGGAGGGATTCTATATGGGTTACCGCGGTGCCGACTACTTCAAGACCAAACCGCTGTTTGCCTTTGGCCACGGCCTGAGCTACACCACATTTGAGATGGGGAAGGTCGCTGCCGACCGCAAGAAGATGACCGCCAACGACAACATCACCTTCACCGTCGCCGTCACCAACACAGGCAATCGTGCCGGAGCCGAGGTGGTGCAGGTATACATCAGCGACCTCAAGTCATCGCTGCCAAGACCCCGCAAGGAACTCAAGGGTTTTGCCAAGGTGTGGTTGCAGCCGGGAGAGACACGCGACGTGACCATCACCCTCGGACGCGACGCCCTCAGTTATTATGACGACCGCAGTCACCAGTGGGTGGTGGAGCCCGGTGCCTTCGAGGCTCTCGTGGGCAATGCCTCCGACAACCTCACCAGCAAGTGGAAGTTTGAGGTGACTCCTTAGAGCAAAGTCTGACATGTCAGACTCGTCGGACACGTCGGACTCGTCGGACTTGTCAGACCTGTCAGACCTGTCAGACTCGTCGGACTCGTCGGACATGTCGGAACTATGAACTATGAATTATGAACTATGAACTAAAAAGACTCTGTATGCTGGCAGTGCTCGTCCTCCTGGGGGGACGGGCACTGGCACAGCACAATCTCGACTCCATCTACCGATGTCTTGATGAAGAGATTGAGCGATTCCCACAATATGTGGAGGCGCGTGAGCAGGAGGCCGACAACCTGCGCGAGCAATGGCAGACAGCCACCAGCGACAGCGCCCGCTACCGCCTCGCATACAGGCTCTATGAGCAATACCACGCATTTGTCAACGACTCCGCCATCCATTACCTCACCGAATGCATCGCCTTGGCCGAGAAACTCAACCGTCCGTCCGATGCCGGCAGATGTCGCTCATTGCTCGCCAGAAGCTGTTCCAACACCGGCATGTATGATGAGTCATTAGCCATCCTCAGTCAGGTCAACCCCACCCTGCTCGACCCCGATGCATTGGGGAAATATTATGAAGCCAACTGCCATGTGTACAACGAACTCGCCTACTACACGCGCGTCGATGCCATGCGAGAGCAATATCTGGAAAAGGCGCAGCACTATGAGCAACTGATGCTTGCCACGCTGCCAGCCAATTCCGACGATGCCTTGCTTCGGCGCGAGATGGCAGCCCGCAACGAAGGCAACCTGCAGCAGTCGATGGCCATCAACGACCAATGGCTCAAACTGGTGAAGCGGGGCAGTCACCGCTACGCCCTCGTTGCCCTCTACCGTTATTTGGAATACATGGCGCAGAAAGACACCACCGAGATGATGTACTGGCTCTCGGAGTCGGCCCTCGCCGACGTGCGCAACGCCACCATGGACCAAGGTTCGCTGTGGGAGATGGCCAACCAACTGATGCTTCAGGGCGACATCGACCGGTCGTACCGCTACATCAGTTTCACCAGCGACTGCACCAACCGCTATGGGTCGCGCCAGCGCAACTCGCAAATCGCCCCCCTCTTGTCGACCATCGCCAACGACTACAAGAAGCGCAGCGAGCAAAACCGCAACCGCCTCAAGCACACCATCGCAGGCATCAGCATCCTCGCCCTCCTGCTGATGGCCACCCTCCTCTATGTCAACCGACAGCGTAAGCGTCTTGCCGCAACGCAGCACAACCTCAGGAAGAGCAACGACCTGCTGGCATCTGCCAACACCCAACTGTCGGAAAAAAACCAGGCATTGGAGGACGTCAACGTGCAACTGCATGCCCTCAATGCCCAACTGGCGGAGTCGAACAAAGTAAAAGAGGAGTATGTGGGTAGATTCATGCGGCTCTGCTCACTCTACATCGACAAGATGGACCAGTTCCGCAAGCGAGTGAACAAAATGATCAAGAACCACGAATATGAGGCCCTCTACGACACCACACGGGGTCAGGACTCCAAGACACAGCAACTCGAACAACTCTATGAGAGTTTTGACGCCGCATTCCTGCACCTTTTCCCCGATTTCGTCATTGAGGTGAACAAACTGCTCAAGCCTGAGGAGCAGATGGAACTGGAGAAGAACAAGCGGATGAACACGAGCCTTCGCATCCTCGCCCTCATCCGCCTCGGTATCGATGACAGTTCAAAAATCGCCGAGTTTCTCAACTACAGCGTCAACACCATTTACAACTATCGCGCCCGCCTGAAGAGCAGCGCAGCCACCGACCGCGACACATTCGAGGCACGCGTCCGACAGATTGGACTGCCCAGCTGATGCATTAGCCACACTCCATCATTGATTCGCTGAACAGACTCTTCAGGTAGCAGGAACTCACAAGTCCTTCCCGCTCTCCTCCTCTTCAGGGAAATGAAACACCCCCCATCGGTGGCCTGTCCATTCTATCGTGTCGTATTCGATGCGCTTGCCCAAATTGCCGATGTTGATTTCCGTTAAAGTCTGCAACAGTTTGGGCCATCCGTTGTAGAAATAGCAGGATTGCTCGATGTTGGTCACTGTCAAGCCATCCTCCAAGGCTTTTTCCGTGTATTTGTTGACACTGTCCTTCACCTCTCCTGTGAAAAGCACTGCCAAGGAGGAACTTAAGAGATCTTTTGAGTCCTCCCCCGACAGTTTGGTGACTGTATTGCAGCGAACCACATAATCGCCGTCAAAGTCATATTCATCCTTCTTGACTGAATAAAAAGACTCCAACTTAGTATGAACGGGGTATCCCATTTCTGACACGTCATCGCCCTCAACAGGATTCATGTTAAACTCCAAGCCATGATTCTGAAAAAGTTGGTTGAGTTCGCTGTATTGCTCTTTTATGCCGGCCTCCGTAGAGCACCCCAACATCAGAATACTCTCAAACTGCTTGCGGGGCATAAAGCTGTCCACTTCCGGTCTGCCGGCATAGAGGCTGTCAAGAACCGTCTTATAACTCTTTTTCAGCACATCACGTATCTCCCGCCAGTTCTCAATGTGTTGTACGGCTCCATATTCATCGGTACTAAAACGGCAACGCAGATTCTTGACATCTTGCCAAAGCAACGAGGCCAGCAATGACTCTTGGTCGCTGCCCTCCACCTTGCACGACAGAGGAATAAGCTCCATCTTATAGCCATCTGCCGTTGAGTCGGTGACCACTATCATAAACTCCTCGGCAATCTCATTCATACTTGTGGTATCGTTGCCGACAATCTTTTCTTTGCCTTGTATGTGCCTGTATGTCATCGAGTCGTTCTTGCAGAAATAACCGATAATGGCGATGGTGGAATCTTCCTCCTCCTGGTTTTGCAGTGTGACACCCTGTGCATGGGCGTTCATACCCATAACTGCCAAGAATACAATCAATAATATCTTTTTCATTCTTCAATTGTATAATAATGAGGTACAAAAGTATAAAAAATACTCCATACAACAATTGAAAATGGCCTTTTTTGATAGAACATGGAGCTCTGCGCCCAGAACCCGTGCTCTCTCAGAACCTCCACCTTACCTGCAGTTCAAGGTCGGTTTTTGACGAGCGGTTGATTTGTTGCCATCCGGAAGAGATGTAGTCACGGTCGAAATAATTGGTGTAGGAGAGATGGGCGATGAACATCAGCGGTCCCACATCGGCGCGGGCGGCAACCGAACCATAGATGCCCTCTCCGGAATACGAACGGAAGGCATAAGAATAAAGCACTCCCTGTTCGTAACCATATACACGGCTGTTGCTGTCGTCTGTGTCAAAATATCCCACGCTACCCGTCACTCGCAGCCATTGGTGTGAGTAACTTGTATTGGCGGAAACCATCCATCCCAGACTTTTTTCCTCTGCCATGCTGTATGCCCAGTCGCCCTGTGCCCCCAACCGCCAGGAACCGCTGGTGTAGGCTCCTCCGAGTCGTGCCCGGTGTGTCGTGCGTGTGATGAGGGCATCGCCAGCATTGTTGTCCTCCTCACGCAATTTGACCCTATATCGTGCATTCCATGAGAACTTTTTTCCGTCATACTGTACCTGCAAGAGGTTGTCCCATGCCTGCGACGACACCTGTGCCTGATAGGTGGCGGCAGGAAACCACGCATAGTCGGTGTAGGCGGTGAGACGCAGATTGCGCATGGGGCGCCACTGTGCACCTAAGTAAGCCCCACTCTCATTCTGCACCCTGCTCCCCTCACTCAGGCTCTGCGCATGCTGCGCATGATATTTCTTGCCATAGAAACGGTAGAGCGCCGTCACTGTGAAGTCGGATGACGGTGTGATGCTCACCATGTTGATGGTGGCAAGCGCCCCACCGTCACCCGTTGCCGTCTCACCATGAAGTGTAAACAAATGGTTTACATACCCATAATCAATGCCCGCATTCCAGAAATGGTCGCCTATGGCATAATAGCGGCGGTAGCGAGTGGCGGTATCGGGCTGCAACGGACGGTCATACGCCGTGTAGGCAGCCGTAGCACCGAGACGGAAGCCGCCGAGACGGTATCCCACATGGGCTCCTGCTACTGTCTGCGACGCGTTGTTCTTTTTATCCATCTCCGTCTGCGTGCGATGATAGCCGTCGGTGCGAATGGTGGCGATGCCCGAGTCACTGCTCAGCGTGGCATCTATCTTGCGCCACGAGGCGTATGCGCTCACCTCCAAACCTTTTGCCACTTCGACAGTAGCAGCAGCCCCTTGCAGGTAACGAGCCACACTGCGCGAGGTGTGTGCCCTCAGTCCATATGCCTGGTTGCCGAGATTCGACAGCACCGACAACTTGCCCGAGGAAAAGCTGTTGCCCATGACGAGTCCCATACCGAAAGCCGCACGGTAACGGCCCACGACCAATGTCTTGAGACAACCCAAACGATGGGCCTCAGCATAGAAAGAATAGAAATCGTAGCCAGCGCTGTTGCGGTTGGCGAAAAAGGGTTCTCCTGCGTCCTGCGCCCCCAGGAATCCCACCTTGAGTTGGTCGCGGTAAGCGAACCGATAGCGCAATGAGTGGCGGTATTGATAGCCTAAATATGCCTCGTTGTCACCCCTCCGTTCATAGAACGGGATATTGGCGGTTGCCACCACCTCATGCCGTCCGTAACGCAACACCTTGTTCCAATCCCATTTTTTGGACACTTTTTTCTCCCCAAAGACGATGAAATGGGTAAGCAGACAACGGGTGGTGTAATCAATCGACGGTATCATCGCCAGTTCGCCTGTCGACTTCATTCCGCCATAGCGATAGATATATTCCTGAATATCCTCCACCTGCTGGTCGTTGAGGAAAGGCAGTTGCTCCAGTTGTTCCCTTGTCGCGCTGTTGATGTCAAGCGGGTTCTCCTCCAGGTCAGTGAGCATCTCATAAGTATCCTCCCATCCCTCGCTATCCATGTCCTCTGCAGTAGAGAGCTGTGACCAAAGTTCCTCCCATGGCCGCTGCTCCTGTGCAAAAGCAGCGGTGGCTGTCATCAGACAAAGAAGGAAAAAGGCTGTCTTCCGCATAATCAAGACTTATAGAGAATCCGACGGAACCGATGAGGCTGACAGGTCTGACAAAACACTACTGTCTATTTCAGATATTTCGCAAGGGGAGAGTTGATTTGCTTGAGTCCTGTTCTCACACTCTGGGCATTGGCCTTTGCCCCCTTGAGGGAGGAGTGGGTATGGTCGTGGTTGAAATACTCCGCCACTCGTTTTTCACCCAGTTTGTCATACTTGTCGGCAGTGATGTTGTGCACATCGACAAACTCCACGCCCGTCTGCTCCACCACCTCACGGTACCACTTTCCATAACTGTCATTGCGGCGCTCGATGTGGTCGTCACGCCAGATGTTTCGTGGTGTAAGCGACACAAGGATGGGTGTTGCTCCCTTCTCACGCACGTCGTTGATGAATTTGCGAAGGTACCATCCGAAGGTATAGACCACTTCATATTTGCCGTTGGATTTCAGTTTGTAGACATGGCAACTGTCTGCCGTGCCCCTGATGGCAGCCCGCTCCTTGAGGCTGTCGATAGCCCCCACGTCGTTGTGGCCAAACTGGATGAGTACGAAGTCGCCCGGCTGCAGACTGTTGTAGACCTTGTCCCAGCGTCCCTCATTGAGGAAGGTGCGGCACGAGCGTCCTGCCATGGCGGCATTGGCGACAGTGATTTTCTTGGTGTCGAAAATATCCTCAGCCACGGCACCCCAGCCCCACATGCCATCCTTGTCCTTGTCGGTATTCTTCACCGTACTGTCGCCGGTGGTGAACACAACGGGTTTGCCCTCCTCGCGCTGCACGCCGACCGTGGGGAGTTCCACGTTGACGAGACACGACTTGAGATATGCAATCCATGGATGGTCGCAAGCAGCGATGCCCTCAGCTGCACAGCGGGCGTTGAGCATGGCGCCAAACTTGCTGGTGTGTATCTTGTCGCCAAAGAAATAGTAGTTCATCTTTTCCGGTCCGAAAGCCTCCATATGTGTGGCAGAGAGTTCGTTGAGGTCGATGTAGGGCACCTGTTGCTCCTCCGCCACTTTTTGGCACCACTCACTGTGTATCTTCCTTACCACATGGCCATTCTCCCACGCATTGCGCGGTGTGAGCGACATCAGCACGGGGAAAGCACCCGCTGCCCGTGTCTCATTGATGAAGCGCCGCAGATATCCCCCATAACTGTATACATCCTCCTCGCGGTAGGTGGTGTCGGTGCGATTGATCACCTGCACGTTGACATGCAACACCGTGTCCTTGTCGATACCAGGGATGCTGGCACGCGCACGCCCCGTGTCGTATGGTCCGTTGTCATTGTGTCCGATGCTGATGATGACCCAGTCGCCAGGGCGCAGCGCCTTGCGGATATCGGGCCACAGCATACGGTAGAATGTGCGGCTGCTCGTTCCTCCGAGCGCTTGGTTCTCGACGGTGATTTTGTTCTTGTCAAAGAAGTCCTCCGCATAGTATCCCCATCCCCATTGTCCGTTGTTGCCGTTGCCCAGCGTACCATTGCGCATGGTGCTGTTGCCCACGAGGAAGAGCACGGGGTTGTTGCCTTTCCGGCTGCTGCCTGGTGCCACTCTTGCCTGTCGCACCTTGTCGAGGCTGTCAAGTGTGAGGTCTTTCACTTTGTTGACATCCTCCATCCCCTGGAGGTTGGTTACCTGTGCCGTGGCACTCATTGCCACAAGCAGAGAAATTGTCAGAATTATTGTTTTTTTCATAAGGTGTAATTTTTCATTTTTAATCTACAAAGGTACAAGGGAGGGTGAGCAGTTGATACATCACTGTGCGCGCCATGCGGACATGTCCCGCATCATTGGGATGAAGTTGGTCGCGCTCGTTGTGGCAGTAGATGATATGCTCGTTGACGAGAGGGAAGATTCCGCAGGAGGCATTGAGGTCGATGACCGGCACAGCCCAGATGTTGGCAGCCTCCTTCACACTCTGAACATAGGCGTCCACCCATTCGCCGATTTCGTTGGTGTATGATTCCTCGGGTTGGATGTTCTTCTCATTGCCGTAGAAATAGCCCCTGTGGATGGGAGTGAGCAACACCACCTGTTTGGAGGGGAACATCTCCTTGACACGTTTGAGTGCGATGTTGATGCGCCCACGATAGGTGTCCTTGTTCATCGACGGCGTGCGGTGTCGGCGCAGCACATTCGCCTTGTCGCGGTGCACTGCCGCTTCGACAGAGTCCTCCGTAATGGTGTACCACTCCCCGATGGGAACGGCGGCATTGTAGTCGTTGGTGCCGATGAAGATGAGGATGGCATCGAAGTCATCGCCATGCTCTGTCTTCAGTTTCTCCGCCTGATTGGGGATATCGTTCCACTGCCTGCCGCTGACAGCATAGACATATGGTGTGATGTCGAGCCATTCCTGGAGGAAGTTCCACCACTTTTGTTTTGAACCGCTGTTGCGGGGGTCGGTGATGCTGTCGCCGAAATAGGCTACACGCTTGCCTTGCCAGGGATGCTGGAAGAGAGTTTGTGCATTCATGCTCATACTCAATGCGAGGAGCACCAAAGTCAGCCAAGTTTTTGATTTGTTCATGAGGTTTTTAGGTTTTTAGGAGTTTTGGGGGTTGGGAGTTTGGGAGTTTAGGAGTTTAGACATATGATTACTAACGTGGTATTAATCTTTCATCTTTCATCTTTCATCCTTCATCCGTTTAGGGAGTCGGTATCCCCTATGATATCAATTGTGGCGCTGCATATATTCTGCGGTCTGTATCATTGCGAAGACGTAGCGGCGGAGAGAGTCGTGCCGTGCCGTCTGTGCCGTGGGGCGAAGCTGTCCGCTCTCCCCCACCTCATAGCAGAAATCACGCTGCATCTGCGGGTTGTGGATGACGCATGCGACAGTGTCGCGTGCCACCAGTTGCGTGTCTGAGGTATAGAACACCCTCTGGCGGGGATGCCGCATCAAGTCGGTGCCAAAACCGTCATACTCGTAGGTGAGTCCCATAAGACCCAGCAGGGTTGGCATCACATCTATCTGTGTGGCGAGTCCGTCGTATTGTCTCTCAGGAATGCCCGACCCGAATATGATACAAGGGATGTGGTTGTACGACTGCGGCAGTTCGGAGTCCATCTCCCCCACCAGTTTGCCATGGTCGGCAAGGATGACAAAGATGGTGTTGTCATACCACGGCTGCTGCTTCGCCTGCGCCAGGAACTCTCCGATGCAGCGGTCGGCATATTCCACAATCTGTGTCTCTGGGTCTTTGGTGACGGTAGGCATCGATGGCGGTATTATATACGGCGGATGGTTGCTGATGGTAAGCAGCGTTGCCATGAAAGGTTTTCCCGTGGCCGCCGTGCGGTTGATGACAGGCAGGGCATATGAGAAGAGGAACCTGTCGGGCACCCCGAAGCTGTTGACCACCTCTTCGGCAGGATAATCCTCCTGGGCATAGACTTCATCGTAGCCATTGGTGCGCAGGAATGCGTTCATATTGTCATATTGCGACTCATGCGTCAGGAAGAAGAGGTTGTGGTAGCCCTCTTCATGGAGCACCGTGGCGATGCCGCTGCGATGTGGCGTCACCGTCCCCTTCATCAGGTTGCGCATCATCAGTGCCGGAAAGGAATACAGCGTGGCGGTGATGCCATGGTTGGTGTGAATGCCGGCAGAATAGAAACGGGTGAAGGCCAAACTGTGCTGGTATAGGCTGTCGAGGGTTGGGGTGAGCCTCTCCCGCTGTCCGAAAGTTTGCATCAGACTCGCCGACATCGACTCCATGAGGATGATGACCACATTGGGATGCGCCGCCACCGTGTCGGCCACCACCTGTCGGCGGAGCAGCGCCGTACTGTCGGCTACACCTGTCAATCCCAGTTCATGCCTGACGTAATCGATGGCGTCGCCATAGGGCATGAGGTGGAGTTCGGCATTCTCCTTCCTCATGCGGTCGAGCGAACTGGTGATGAGGTTGAACGAGGGGGATATGCCCAATTGGTTGAGGAAGGGGTCATCGCAGTAGTATGCCTGACTGATTTTGATGGGATTGTATCCTGTGCGTCCACGGATGCCGAAGACACACAGTCCAATCAAGGCTGCGCTGATGACGAGCCTCACGGGTATGCCCACCCATCCTGTCGCTTTCGGCGCAGCCTCCACCTGGCGGTCAGCCAGTCGTCTAAACCATCGCAGAATGACGATGAGCACCACAACGGCAAGGATGAACAAGGCGAAATACACCCAATAGGACGCCTCGCCCACCAACATTCCCGCTGTGGTTCCCGCATAGCCAAACCAGCCAAAGATGCTAGCGTCGATATTTTTGAAGAAATAGGCGAAATAGGGTATATTGGCTGCGGATACCGCCATGACCAAGGTGTAAAAAATCCCGAACCACCATCCCGCTGCTTTTCGAAGCCATCCTGCGCAATAGCCAAAAGAGGCGGCGAGGAGCAGTATGGCAAGCGGAACGATGAGGATATAGCAGCCGACAACATTATCAAACCAGATGCCGCGGAGAAAAGCCGGAGTCACAGAGGCGGTGCCGTTACCCATCGTGCCGTGGAGCACTGCCCACTGCACAATGCGGAACAGCGATGTCATCAGCAATGCCGCGACATGGACAGCCAACAGATAGGTTAAAACATACGAAAACCGTCTCAACTACTAAGAACTATGAACGATGAATTTTGCTATGAACTAATTCTCCACCGGTTTGATGACCATCTTGTCGGGCGAGGTGGGGGCAGCCGGTTTCGGAGCCACATCGATGGCACGCGGTTCAATCTGCTCCGTCGCCTTGACGGGAGCCTTCTCTGGTTCGACTGCCTTCTCCTGCGTCTCCTGTTTCTTCGGCTTCTCCATCTTTGGAGCCACTTTTTCCCATTCCGAACTACTTAAGCCGCTCACCCTGTCACCATTGGAGTCATAAGTTGCCGTGCGCGCATCGGTGCTCACCTTGTAACCATCCTTATCCACCACCACTCTTCCGCGGTCGATGATTTCCAATGAAGGATTGTCGGGAGTCGTGGTCATGCGGTAGAAGCCAAACTCAGTATTGCCGGAGTTGCGCGAGGCGATGATGATGATGTATTTCTCATTGGTACTGAGATAGGCATTGAGCACGCCGCTGCCCTCATAGTCGACAATGGCCTTGCTGTTGAGTTCCTGTAGGTCAACCTCCTTGTCCGACTGGTTGGCGGCATCATAAATATGCAGCCGTCCGTCACGCAGATAGACCATGCTGTGGCGCTGGCGGTCGGGGAATTTCGCCACGATGGTGGAACTTTGGTAAAGTTCGGTCTCCACGCTGTCGATGACCGCCTTGAGTGAATTGTCGACAGTGGTGTTGAGGCTGAATGTCTTTGTCTCCATCATCTGCACGGCGATGAAGATGCCCAGAACGATGAGCGACAGCAGTGTGATGACACTTCCAATGATGATGGTTGAGGTGGAGTATTTGCTGGCGATTTTCTCCTCATACTCATGCTTCACCTTTTCTGTGTCCTTCTTCAGGTGGCGCATGTATTTACCAAACTTCCCATCCTGCTCCCCTTCGGCAGCAGTGTTGCCGTCATCAGGAATGTCGACCTCCTCGGGTTCCTCCTCAATGGGCTCCTCGTATGTCTCCTCTGGCGGTACCTCCTCATCGTAGGAAGCAAACCGCGTCTCGGCCTTGCAGTAAGGGCAGACCTGCGCATATTGGTATATCTGTCGCCCACAGGAGGGGCATTTTCTCATTTTCCTCATGACATCGTCCTCGCAGTGGTTGTTATTTGTTGAGTTTCCACGTCACACCATCCTTGGTGTCCTTCACCTCAAAGCCTGCAGCACTGAGCGCATCGCGTATCTGGTCGCTGGTAGCCCAGTCCTTGACTGCTTTTGCTTTGGCACGCAACTCCAAAACCATATCGACCACCTGTCCGAAAGCCTCCTCACGGGCACTGCTGGAGTTGCCCTTCTCTGGTCTGAGTCCCAAGAGGTCGAAAGCAAAGAGGCGCATGGTCTGCGAGAGTTCTTCGAAGTCGGCACTGCTGATGGTCGCCTTGTGGTCGAGCAGGATATTCACCTGGTGGCAAGCCTCAAAGAGCAGACTGATAACCACGGGAGTCTGGAAGTCATCGTTCATGGCATCATAGCACTTCTGACGCAGTTCTGTCACCAACTGATGGGTAGCGGCGTCCGACTCCTTGCCCACGGTGACGCGACCGAGGTCGGCAATGCCGTCGAGCAGTCGTTCCAGTCCTTTCTCACTCGCCTTGAGGGCCTCGTTGGAGAAATCGACTGTTCCTCTATAGTGCGCAGAGAGGATGAAGAAGCGGATGGTCATAGGCGAGAAAGCCTGTGTCAGTGTCGGACTGTCACCGGTGAAGAACTGCTCCAGGGTGATGAAGTTGCCGAGGCTCTTGCCCATCTTCTGCCCGTTGATGGTAATCATGTTGTTGTGCATCCAGTATTTCACCATCTGGTCGCCCTGACTTGCCACCGCCTGTGCTATCTCGCACTCATGGTGCGGGAAGATGAGGTCCATGCCACCACCGTGGATGTCGAAGTGGGCACCCAGGTATTTGCGCCCCATGGCGGTGCACTCGCAGTGCCATCCCGGGAATCCCTCGCTCCACTCGCTGGGCCATCTCATGATATGCTCAGGCTGCGCTTTCTTCCACAGGGCGAAGTCAGCCTGGTTGTGCTTCTCCCCCACCCCGTCGAGTTCACGGCTGGCATTGATGACATTTTCAAGGTTACGCCCCGACAGGATGCCATAGCCATAGCGCTCATTGTACTTGCTGACATCGAAATAGATGCTGCCGTTGCTCTCATAGGCAAAGCCGTTGTCTAATATTTCCCTCACCAGCTGCTGTTGCTCGATGATGTGCCCAGAGGCATGCGGTTCGATGCTTGGCGGCAGCACGTTGAGAGCCTCCATCGCCTTGTGGTAGCGATTGGTGTAGTATTGCGCCACCTCCATCGGTTCCAACTGCTCGAGCCGTGCCTTCTTGGCTATCTTGTCATCGCCCTCGTCGGCATCATGCTCGAGATGTCCCACATCAGTGATGTTGCGCACATAGCGTACCTTATAGCCCAGATGACGCAGGTAGCGGAACACGATATCGAAGGTGATGGCGGGTCGGGCGTGCCCCAAATGCGGGTCACCATAGACAGTGGGACCACACACATACATGCCTACGTTGGGAGCATGGAGGGGTTTGAACGGCTCTTTCTTTCTGGTGAGCGTATTGTAAATCAAAAGTGTCTGTTGCATAGTCATGTGAAGTTTTAATTTGCAAAGATACAATTAAACGAGTGAAAAGCCAAATTTTCTTTTAGCTTTTCAATTCCGACACAAAAACACAGAAGAGGGAGAGGGAGGATTTCAACACAGAGACACAGAGGGAAGAGAAAAAACTCTCTGCATCTCTGTGTCTCTGTGTTGAACAAAAATTATCAACTAAAAACCTCCTCCGGGTCGGCCACCACCGAATCCGCCGCCGAAGCCGCCGCCACCACCAGGACGACCGCCTCCGCCGCCACCAGGACGACCACCTCCAGGACCATCGCCGCCCCAGTTGCCACGGCCTTCACCCCAGTTGCCACGGCCACCTTCGCCGCCTTGTCTGCCTCTGAAGGTGTTGATGCGGTAACTGACATGAACCATGGCGTAGGAGGTGATGGCGTTCACCTCACGGTCGGTCCATCCGTTGGCGCTCACTGTGCGCGAGAAGTTTGTCTGCTTGTTGAGGATGTCATACCACTGCAGCATGACGGTGAGTTTCTTTCCCTTGAGGAAACTGTGCGAGAGTTGTGCGTTCCAGATAAACTCATTGGTGTTGAGTGTCTGGTCGCTGTAACCCCTCTTGCTGAACATATGGAAGTCGGTGGACAGGTTGGTGCCCCACGGGAAGGTAATTCTTGTGTTGCCTCCGTAGGAGAAGTTCCACGTGGAAAGGTTTCGTGATGCCTGCAGCTGGTTTTCCGTATGGGCATATGTGGCATTGCCGTTGACGGAGAAGTTGAGCCAACTGTTGCGGAAACTCAGTGACATCTGCGGCGACAGGTTGAACGTATGGGTGACATTGCGGTCGGGAATAGCCGTACGGTTGAGGTTGACATAACCGATTTGGTGACGGTAGTTGCCGTTGACCGACCCGCTGACATCCCATCTGTTGAGGGTGTCGAGGGCCACGTTGAATGTTATGCCGCCGTTGGCGCCCCAGTTGCCATTGATGTTCTCTGGCTTGGTGATGCGTCCGCCTGTTGTCTCATTGTAGGTCACCACATTGCCGATGGAGTTGCGGGTGGTATTGAAGCTACCGTTGGCGCTGAAACTCCAGTGGCGCTGTGCTTTCGGCACATTGAATCCCATGCTGTCGGTCACGAAAGTCGGAGTCCGCTGCTTCTGGAAGTTCACGTTGAGATTGGACGTAAACGAGGGTTTCAGTCCTGGGTTACCCATGGAGATGTTCAATGGGTTGGTGTCGTCATAAATTTCGAGCAGTTGAGTGATTGACGGCTGCGATGACGACCCACGATAGCTCACCTGCAGGTTGGTCTGCTGGTTGAAACGGTAGCGCAGGTTGAATGTTGGCGATACGTTGGTCACTGTCCTGACGGTATCGATGGGGACGCCGAGATACTGCTGGATAAAGTGTGAGCGCTCCGGCTGTGCCGACACACCGATGTTCATATTGTATTTCTCGCGGACGAAACGCAATTGCACATCGGCATTGTGTCCATGCTCCGTGCGCTCGGAATAACGGCTAAGTTCGGTGGAGAGATACGACTCATAAGGATTGTCGAGGAAACCGAACAGGCGTGTCCAGTCGCGGTATTCCTGCAGCACCTCCTGAAAAGCCACGGTGCTGTAGTCTGGGAAGTCATATGTTGAAGGGTCGCTTTTCTGATGGCTGTAGTTGTAACGATAGTTCAGTTGCAGGAAGATACCCTCAACCCCCACTCTGCGCCTGTTGCCACCCCTATTCTGCGGACCCATCCAGAACGGATTGGCATTGGCCGTAGTATCTGCCTCCACAGGTTTGGGCTTGAAGAGATAGAGGGGTTCGGTATAGGTGGCGCCAAGTGAGAAACTGAAATTATTGTTTCCCGACAAAGTGTACCTGTTGGTCTGATAAGTGGAGTCATTTCCAAACTGGTCTAATTGCTGGAAAAGATGCACCATGGACAGGTTGGCGTTGCGGTTGTTGCCGGTACCGTAGTTGATGTTGTTGCTCAATGCCAGGTTGCGCCCGTTTCTGCCAAAGCGGCGATAGAGTTGCAGTTGCGAGCGCAGGCTCTTGTTGCTGCCATAGCTCATCGACTTATTCTGCCTGCCATTGACAATGAGGTTGAGGGAGTCCATGTCACGCATTCCCTCGTTGCTGAGTGGGTCGTGGACATGTTCGAAGGGGTCAGCGTTGAATGATGCCGAAGTAGAGAATCCCCTACTGTCGTTGGAAGAGAAGCTGACATCGGGACGGAACGACAGTGTGGTGGCGGAGTCGATGGTCCATTGGAGATTCATGTTTCCTGTCCAACTGTTTGACCTTGAGTAGTTTTGGCTGACGCTGTTGGAGAAGGCACCGCCCCGGGTGTTGACAAAATTCTCCGACCCCGTGCGGTTCCAGTTGTCGGTATTGTTGTGGTTCCATGTGACACGTCCGCTGAGACGGATGTCCTTGCCGTTCTCATAACTGATGTCGAGCGCGCCCGTCTTCGTATGGCGCTGTCCTTGGTTGTTGCCACGTCCGCGTCCGCCACGTCCGGTGAAGTTGCGGTCGTTGACGTTGTTGGCATTGCCCATGAAGGTATAGCGCATCGCCCCGAAAGGTTTCATGGCGGTCAGACGGATACCATAACGGTGGTCGGTTCCGATGCCGACGTCTGGGTTCATCTGCAGTCCGTTGCGGGCGCTGCGCTTGGTGACAAACTCCAGCACGAAGTCATCATTGCCGTCATCAAGGCCAGTAAGCCTCGACAAGTCGCTCTTCTCATCGTATGCCTTCACCTGTTCAATGACGTAGGAAGGCAGGTTTTTCATCACCGCACTGTTGTTGCCGGTCATGAAGTCGCGGCCGTCCATCTTGAATCGTTTCACGTTCTTGCCATTGATGGTCACACCGCCGTCATCATCAATCTTCGCTCCGGGAAGGGCCTCCACCAATGCCTCGATGACCGAACCCTCAGGCACGCGGAAGGCATCGGCGTTATACACCACCGTATCATCCTTGATGACCATTTTGGGGATGTTGGCAACCACCGTTGCGCCATCGAGCAGGATGGCGTCCGACTCCATATCTATCTCACCCAACGAGAGGGCCTGTCCGCTGACTTTCGTCACCCTTCTCGACCACTCTTTGTAACCTACAAAAGTGGCTTTGACCAGATAGGTGCCGTTTTTGACAGAGTTGAAAGTGAAAAAACCATCCTCATCCGTGAGGGTGCCTGCCACGTATGTGGTGTCCCTCCGGTTTCTGGATGTTTTCAACTCATAGAGTTGCAGGGTGGCCTTGTCCAGGGCACCCCCATCTGCTTTGTCGACGATACGTCCTGCTATAGTCTCATTCTGTGCTGCGCATGGGAGGATGCCCAACAACAATGTTGCCAAAAGGGCAACATATCGGTGTAACTCCATTGTTTTGGCTTATATTTTTAATCTTTCTGTTATCTTTGACGCAGCCAAAACGAAAAAGTTTAAATAAAGATTGGATTGATTGTGAAGATTTGAATGAAATGTGGCCTCTCCTCAACCAGTCTTCTGAAAATGGCTTTTTTACGTTCGCTCTATTCTCTACTATTAATCAAGCCCTCTATCTCCTCATCGGTGGCGAGGTTGAAGTCGCCGTTAAAAGAGTATTTCAAGGTGGAGGCGGCAAGGGAATAGTCGAGGATGCGCTGGTCATCGTCGGGCCACTGCAGCATGGCATGTATCTGTCCTGCGGCGAAGGCATCACCCACTCCCATCGGGTCGACCATGTCCTGGATGTCGTAGATACGGGTAGAATAGAGATGGCTGTCGGTACACAGCAAAGCGGTGAGCAGGTGATGGCTGGCATTCACTTGGTTGCGCATGCCCATAAGCCATTTCTGGCACCGTGGGAAACGTTTCCTGATGTCATCAAACCACTCGCGGTAGGGCCGCAGGTCCATCTCGTAGTCTGGCGTGAGTGCCTTGAAGGGTATTTTCGGATGTGAGAAGAGGAACTCAAACTCAATGACGTCGCCGAACATCACATCGGCATACTCCAACATACGGCTGAGCATCTCGATGGGCTGTGCTCCAGGGTAGCGCCATAAGTTCTTGCGGTGATTGATGTCGAACGAAATGGTGATACCCATCTCATCTGCCACCTGTAGGGCCTCCAGAGTAGCCTCAGCAGCATCGGGTGTCAGTGCGCCTGCTATACCGGAGGTATGAAAGACGCTGGCCCCCTCCAATGCCTTGTGCCAGTCGATCATCCCGGGTTTGAGCTGGGCGAAAGCGGAGTTGGCACGGTCGTAAGTGACCGATGAGTTGCGCAGCGCTGCCGCACCCTCAAAATAATAGGCTCCCATGCGGTCGCCGCCGATGAGCACATCTCGGGTATCGAGTCCGTACTCACGGAGCATCATCAGCGCAGCAAGACCTATCTGCCCTTTGGGCAGGCACGTCACATACGATACTTCATCGCCCAATGTAGCAAGCGAGATGCCCACATTGGCCTCGCTGCCACCGAAGTTGCCCAACAGTTCCTCTCCCTGTGTGAACCGCTTGTTTCCCTTTTTAGAAAAACGCAGCAGCAATTCACCGAAAGTCACAATCCGCTTGCTCATATTCTTTCTTGTTTAAACATTTTGTGGCACAAAAGTATCAAAAATTTTTCTACCTCGTCTCAAAATCCAAAATAAAGTGCGAATTATTTGCCGTTTTGCGCGAATTGACCTACCTTTGTGGACAATTTAACAAAAAACATACTTATGGCATATACACTTCTGACTGCTGCCGAAGCAGCATCTCTTATCAAAAACGGAGAAAATCTGGCCCTTAGTGGTTTCACCCCCGCCGGTGTGGCTAAGGCCGTGACCAAGGAACTCGCCAAGATAGCCATCGCCGAGCACGAGGCTGGCCGTCCCTTCAAAGTAGGCATCTTCACTGGTGCCTCCACCGGACAAAGCACCGATGGCGACCTGGCCAACGCCAACGCCATCAAATACCGTGCGCCCTACACCACCAACAATGACTTCCGCAAGCATGTCAACGCAGGTGAGATACCTTACAACGACCTGCACCTGAGTCATATGGCACAGGAACTGCGCTATGGTTTCTATGGTGATGTCGACTGGGCCATCCTCGAGGTGTGTGACATCGAGGAAGCCGACGGTTTCTACAAGGCATACCTTACTGCTGCTGGTGGCATCAGTCCTACTGCAGCCCGCCTGGCCAAGCGTGTCATCCTGGAGCTCAACTCGTTCCACAACCCCAATGCCAAGTTCATCCACGACGTGTATGAGCCGCTCGACCCACCCTACCGCAAGCCTATCCCCATCTATCAGGTGGGCGACCGCATCGGCAAGCCCTATGTGGAGATACCGAAGGACAAACTGGTGGGTGTCGTGCAGTGCAACATCCCCGATGAGGCACGTGCCTTCAAGGACAGCGACCCTGTGACCGACCGCATCGGTTACCTCACCGCTGAGTTCTTGGTAGACGAACTTCATGCCGGCCGCATTCCCAAGGAGTTCCTCCCGCTGCAGAGCGGTGTGGGCAGCACAGCCAATGCCATCCTCGGTGCCCTTGGTGCCGACAAGCATGTGCCTGACTTCAACATTTATACCGAGGTGATTCAGAACTCCGTCATCGACATGATGCTCACTGGCCGTGTGAAGGATGCCTCTGCCTGCTCGCTCACCGTGAGCAACGACTGCCTCATGCAGGTATACGACAATATGGATTATTTCAAAGACCACCTGACCCTGCGCCAGAGTGAGATATCCAACCACCCGGCTGTCATCCGCCGTCTGGGTGTCATCGCCATCAACACCGCCATCGAGGCTGATATCTACGGCAACGTCAACTCCACCCATATCAGCGGTGTGAGGATGATGAACGGCATCGGCGGTTCGGGCGATTTTGAGCGCAACGCCTACCTGAGCATTTTCACCTGCCCGTCAGTGGCCAAGGGCGGAGTAATCAGTTCCATCGTTCCTTTTGTCAGCCATCAGGACCACTCAGAGCACGATGTCAACATCATCGTCACCGAACAGGGCGTGGCCGACCTCCGTGGCAAGGGCCCGATGCAGCGTGCCGAACTGATTATCGAGAAGTGCGCACATCCCGACTACAAGCAACTGCTTTGGGACTACCTGAAGTTGGGCACCGGTGGTCATACCCGCCACTGTCTGCCTTGCGCTTTCGCCATGCACGACACCCTGCGCCGCAAAGGCGACATGCGCCTGACCGACTATGCAGAGTATGTGAAAGAATAATGCGATTCCCCACACCTTGCATTTAGAAATCGCAAAGGGGCTGGCCATAGTGGTCAGCCCCTGCTTATTGGGATAGTTTTCCTCCCCGGAGAGGGGTGGAGAGAGGTTTTTCACCTCACCACCACCTTCTCACCGTTGATGATATAGATGCCCTTCTTCATCTTGACATTGACGCCGGTGCCATCTGACAGCTTGCGGCCCTGCAGGTCGTAGATGCCCTTCCTCTTCACAACGGGTTCGTTGTTGATGGTCGTCTCGGAGATGGCATTGAGGAAGAAGCTGTACTCTGCGATATCGCTGTCGGCATAGCCGTACGGAGAATATAGGGACAGGTACGGTCGACAGAAGGTTTCTTGACAAACGAGAAAGTGCGGTCGCCGTCGAAAACCTCTATAGCGTCATCGGCATACCAGTTGCCTGCCACCACTACCCTACCGCTGTCGATTTCTGACGCCGAAGCCAACGTGCGCTTCGTGTCCAGGCGATGAACGGCATCAAGAGGATGCCGCTCAGAAGTAAGAACTTCAATGGTATCTTTCTGATGCCATTCATCACATAGGGTTATTCCATTACCTCACACCACCACCATGACCGCCGCCGCTGAAGCCGCCGCCGCCACCGAAGGAGGAGCGGCCACCACCACCGCTGCTGCGTGAGTCGACCTTCGACTGCACAGCGTGGGCGCTGTTGTAGGTGGTCGCCATAAGTACTGGCACCAATGTATTGTTGGTAAGGTTGCGGGTGATTTGGTTCATCTCCAGATATTCCGGATTGAGCTGCTTCATATCTTTCTTCACCTGGTCGGCGATGCCAAAGAGAGTGGCATAGACAAGATAGTCGTTCCATAACGACACCTCACTCAGATGGCGCTCGTTGGCGAGGGTAAAGTCACTAAGGAACATCTTGAGTCCGAACACCTTGCGTGTATCGTCGATGGTGCGTTTTGCCTCCTTGATGGAGCATGATTTCTCGATGCTTCTCATCAAGTCCATCACCTCTGTCTCATGGCTTTGCATCCACCGCTTCAGTTCCTTGGGCTGCAGGATATGGTCTTCGCCTGCTGCCTGATAGAAGATGTCGTAGAGTTTTCGGATTTCAGGGGTGTTGATCAGACGGTTCTGGTCGTTGAAGTCAGCGATAGTGATACATTCCTGAAGAGAACCCTTACCGCCCATCATCTTTTTCAGACCCGATGGTTCCAAGAATTGTTGCTCGATACGGAGAGTGTTGGTGCGGATGAGTCTCATTATCATCGCTCCGACAAGGTCCTCGGTCTTGATACCGCCACTCACATAGAAAGCATTGTGGAGGCTGCGTGCCCTCACCA
>JAGCXX010000134.1 GCA_017961115.1 Prevotella sp.
ATGCTCATCGCCAGTGCCAGTGCCGGTTTCACCACCGGCATCGTATCGGGCAACTATGCCTGGTATGCCTTCATCTTCATCGCACTGCTCGCCTTTGTCTTCGCCCCCCGTTACTTAGGCGCCAACATCAACACGTTGCCTGAGTTCATGGGACTGCGTTTCGGTCAGTCCACCCGCAACATCCTCGCCTGGTACACCATCGTCACCGTCATCATCTCATGGCTGGCACTCACCCTCTTTGCAGGAGGCATTCTCATCAGGCAAGTGTTCGATATTCCGATGTGGCTCTCCGCACTCACCCTGCTGCTCATCTCCGCTTTCTTCACCATGCTGGGTGGATTGAAAGCAGTGGCGTACACCAACGTCTATCAGATGCTGTTGCTCATCATCGTATCTGCCACGCTCACCATTGTCGGTCTGAACCATGTGGGCGGCATCGGAGCACTTGCATCAAAGGTTCCCTCCGACTACTGGGTGCTGTTCAAGCCCAACAGTGACGAGGCATTCCCCTGGCTGCCTATCATCTTGGGCTACCCCATCATGGGCGTGTGGTTCTGGTGCACCGACCAGTCGATGGTGCAGCCCGTATTGGCAGCGCGCAGCCTCAACGAAGGACAAAAAGGCACCAATTTCACCGGATGGCTGAAAATCCTCGACGTACCCCTCTATATTCTGCCCGGCGTCCTCTGCTTCGCCCTCTATCCTACATTGGAGAATCCAGATGAAGCATATCTCACCATGGTGGAAAACCTCTTTCCCGTGGGAATGGTGGGACTGGTTTTTGCCGTGCTGACCGCCTGTCTGGTGTCCACCATCGGTTCGGCGCTCAACGCCCTGAGCACCGTGTTCACCATGGATATCTATGTGAAGAAGTTCCGTCCCGACGCCACACAACAGCACATCAACCATGTGGGGCGCATGGTGACGTTGGTGGGAGCTGTCATCGCCATCATCCTCACCGTCGCCATCGACAGCATCAAGGGACTCAACCTATTCAACATCTTCCAGTCTGTGCTGAGTTTCATTGCGCCTCCGATGACCGCCGTCTTCCTTCTCGGTGTGTTCTGGCGGCGAACCACAACTCAAGCGGCAAATATCGCACTCACAGCAGGAACCTCCTTCTGCCTCATTGTCGGCATCCTCTATCTGTGGCCTCCCCAGTGGCTGTCGTTCCCCTGGCCGCACTTCATGTTGTTGTCGTTCTGGCTTTTTGTCATCCTCGCAACCATGATGGTCATCGTCTCCCTCTGCGGCAGACAAGATGAGAAGCATGAAATACCCGCTCCAATCCGTGAACCCGTCAGGCGCACAACCGTCATCCTTTGGCTGCTACTCGCTGTGGTGATGGTGGGACTGTATGTGTTTTTTAATTGAAGATTGAAAGATGAAAAATCAATTTTTTGTATTACCTTTGTCTATCAAATGCATATGATATGATGAAAAGAATTATGATGACCTTGCTGTGCATGGCTACCGTGGTGCTCTGCATGGCTCAAAAAGTGACCGCCGACGAGGCACGGCAGAAAGCCATTGAGTTTATGACACAAAGGGGCAGGCAGCCCATAGGCATGAGCCGCAAGATGATGCGCCATGAAACAGAGCAAGCCACCTCACCCTACTATGTTTTCAACACTGATGGTCAACAGGGATACGTCATCATCTCTGGCGATGAGCGCACGGAGACTGTTTTGGGCTATGCCGACGAGGGAGCCTTTGATGAGGACAACATCCCTGACAACATGAAAGCCTGGTTGAATGTCTATGCCGAGCAAATCAAGGATTTGCAGGAAGGTCGTCTGAAGGCCTCACCCCTGCGGGTACCCACCCATCCCGCCATCAGGCAAATGCTCAATAGCCGATGGGATCAGGGAGTCAATGACAAGGATGGAAATGCATACAACAAACTGTGTCCCCAAATCAGCAACATATATTGCAAGACAGGCTGCGTGGCCACTGCCATGGCGCAGATTATGCGCTATCACCAATGGCCTCAGTCTTTCTCTGCCACCATTCCTAAATATACGTCCAATACCACCATTGGTGAACTTGCCGCACTACCTTCAGTGAAGTTTGACTGGGCAAATATGCTCGACGTGTATCGAGGCAGCGAGAACGCCACCCAGCAGAATGCCGTGGCACGGCTGATGCGCTACTGCGGACAAGCCGTGGAGATGAATTATGGCACAGGTTCTTCAAGTGCCTTCGTCGCCAAGGAGGCAAATGCCCTCCGCACCTTTTTCGGCTATGATACCAACACGAGAAACGTTGCGCGCAGCGACTATACGGCAGCCACATGGGACGAACTCATCTACAGTGAACTGCAGGCTGGCCGTCCCGTTCTCTACAACGGCTCCTCGGATGGTGGCGGACACGCCTTTGTGTGCGACGGATATGACGGGAAGGGTTATTACCACATCAATTGGGGATGGGGAGGATTTCAGGACGGTTTTTTCAGGCTCTCCATCATGAACCCTGATGGCGGAGGTTCTGGAGCCAGCGGTACCCAAGACGGTTACTCCATGGAGCAGACTGCTGCCGTGGGCATCCAGCCTCCCACAGGCAAAGCCGAGGACAACCGCGCCTTGATGCTGTATGAGTGGGGGGTTGAAGGCAACACTATCAGTGTTTCGTTAATCAACCGCACGGGGTTGACTGGGTCCTTTGACTATGGTTATGCCTTGCAGGATATGAACGACAACAGCGGTGAGATGATTCTGATTTACAAAACCATAACCCTCGAGCCCAATTATTACAGCATTTACAATATCGATGTCAGCAAACTTAATTTGCCCGACGGCACCTATCGCTTCTACCCGTTCTCCCGTCTTGCCGATGGTGGTGCAGCCCATATCCCAGGACAATACACGTTCTACTTTGAAGTGGTTGTCGCCAGTGGAAATGTGAAGTCCATCACGCAGCACCCCAAGCCCAAACTAACCATGACCAGCCAGCAATGCGTGAGCAACAAAGTGGTGGATATGGTGCAGGAGATACAAGTGGGCATGCAAAACAGCGGAGAGGAATTCAACGGCATCGTCTATCTCTTTGCCTCACAAAACCGCACCAATAAAGGAAAAGCCGTCAACAAGACAGGCATGGTTGTAGAAGCAGGCGCAACCGAGACGGTCAGTCTGTTCTTCACACCCAATGCTGTCGGCACCTGGTATGTATGGGCAGACACCGATCCTGAGGGCAAGAGCGGCTACTCACCACTCACCGTTCAAATAAGGGCACTTCCCACCGCCACATCCAATCTAAAGGTCGTCTCCTGCAACATCGACGCCAAACCTGAGACCACCGTTCGTTTTAAAGTGAAGAACATGGGCACTGATGGTTACTTCATGCCGTTGTATTGTTATCTCTTCGTTCCTGAAGAGAATTGGAGCATCGACGGCAGCTTCACAGGCAACCTCAACCTCTCACCGGGAGCGGAGGCCGAGTTGACCTTCAATTTCTCCGGACTGGAAACCGGCAGGACCTATTACATAGGTATTTTCTATCACACAAATCACACATCAAATGCGACAGCCAACCTCATGTGGTCGAACGACTTCATCGTGGAAAACAATGTCTATAAGGGAGATGTTGAAGGCGACGGCATCATCAATATCACCGATGCCATGTGCATCATCGACTATGTGCTGGGCAAGCAGCCCACCAAATTCTTCTTCCAGAATGCCGACTTAGACAGCAACGGCAAAGTGGATGTCACCGACGCCATGCGCATCGTCGACATCATACTTGGGAATAATTAAAGATAGAAGATATCCGATTTTCCGGAGAATCCGGGATTTCCAGAGAATTATATCACTCAGTGGGGGCGGAATTGTAATCCGCCCCCACTGAGTGATATAAAGGAGAAGGAACATTATCCTTCATCCAGAAAGATGATTGATGCCCTTTCTACTGTCTGCGGAAATTCCATTTGGAATTATCACTGCTGAAGTCGTAGGGAGCCAGGGTTGGCGTACTGTCGCCAGCAGAGTAGAGTACATAAGTGGTATTGATACCCTCCTTGCCAGGAATCTGCTTGGGAAGCAGACGGAAGGTTCCGTCGGTAAGTTGCTCGACACGCCATAACTGCTCAGGAGCTCCTGTGAAAGCCGTAGTGGTCAGTTCGAGCGACTCTGTGGCGGTCAGTGCCCGCTCCGTACCCTCAATCTCAATCTTGTAATACGGTCCTCCGAGATAGCCGCCAGCCTCTGGCACAGCCTTCACCGACCACAACTGATGGGGACGGAACATGAAATCACCTGCCCGCACGGGGATATCGCCTGTAGGCCATGTGGAAGCCACCTGTTCCAATGTCTGGTTGGCGATGGGCTTCGGCGGTTGGGGATTGCTATTATTTCTCATCCATCCCTGACGGTCTTGCTGCATACGCACAAAGTCAACTGCCAGTTCGAGCGAGTAACCACGGCGTTCCGACTCAATCTCATAAGTACCATCTTTGAAGCGGTCACCTGCCACTGGCCAGTCATTTTTCCAAAGCAGGGGACGGATGGCCAATACACTGCGGCCACCCTGGTCGAAGTCAGCCTCCCAGTGGAACGACATGATTTCCACGCCCTCGTCGATAATCGTGCGCCCGAAGTGTCCGGCGCCCGTCTTGCGGTCACCAGCGGCAATGACCATTCTGCCACCACCATGGTACATATCACGGCCTACGTTATCCATATAGGGTCCTTCAACGCTTTTCGAACGGCCAACGACGATGTTGTAGGTCGAGTTCACGCCATCGCAGCAGGTACCGTGGGTTCCCAGCAGATAATACCAACCATTGCGGTAGATGAGGTCGGTGGCCTCGCAGTCGATGGCGATATCCTTCTCCTTGTTTCCACTCACACGGAAACCGGTTGTGGGGTCAATCTCAATCAGGCGGATGGTACCGAAATAAGTGCCATAACTTGCCCAGAGGCGCCCCGTTGTGGGGTCGAGCAGTATTCCGGGATCAATGGCATCCTGGTCTTCCATGCCATCGCTCGAGCATACCTCAACGGCTTCACTCCATTTGAAATCGGGCGACTTCGGGTCGAGGGTCTTGTTCCACATCGTCAAGATGCGGCCGCTGTGGCCACCACCCAATCCACCGCCTGTGGCACCATAGATGCACTGGTAGCGGTCGCCTATCTTCATCACGTCGGGAGCAGCTCCTCCGCCTGGGCGCTCAGCGCCGCTGTGCCAACTCCAGCCGTCCTCGCTGATGAGGCCGCCGCCACCGGTGCCAAAAGTATAATACTTGCCTTCGCACTCGGCGATGGTCGAAGGGTCGTGAATATAAGGCTCGCCCACCTGCGCCGCCACGGGGCTGAAAGATAAATTGGAAATGATAAATGATAAACCTATCAGATATTTCGTCTTCATAATCTTCTGCTTAACGTTATTGATTATTATTTAACAGTTACTGTATAGTTGGTGACGGGCAAGCCTTTCTCATCGATGAAGCGCACGCAGAAGTCGCTCATGCCAGGCCCATTGATGATGGCACCGCGCAGAATGTTGCGGCCCTTCTTAAGGGTAATGCGCTGCGACATGGCATCGTCTTTCACCATGCGGCGGTCGCCACTGAGCAAAAGGACTTCCTCACCATTGAGCCACCACATGGAAGCGGAGTTGCTACCCACAGCCAGGCGCACATTCTCTATGTCCTCAGGACAATCGATGATGGTGACGGCCCAGAAGAGCACACCATATACCTTCTCGCCATATTTCTCAGCGAAGCGGAACAGTTTCACATTGAACATATTGCTTTCCAGAGCATGCCAAGTCAGCGTCTGCTTTACAGTCTTCACCTCAGGCTGTGCAGGTGCAGCTGCACCACGGCCGAAGCCGGCGGGAGCCTGTTCCTGCTGGAACACAGCAGTTACTTTCTGGCCATCTTTCGGCAGAATGGTCTGCTGGCCCTTGAAATATGGCCTATTGAAATGCTCGCGCAGATAACTGTCGGTAAAGACGGTGTTTCCGCTGTTGGGCTTGTCGATGGGCTCCAACAACATCCATCGGCGTATGAAACCGTCGTTGTCGGGTTTGGTAGCCGGAGCATTGGCTGCAACAGATGAGAAGTAGTTGGGGCGGTTCTTGAACTGCACCCAGTCTACGCTGAGAGCACCGTCGCCCTCATTGGTGATGACCAAATCGGTTACACCTGTGGGTGTATATTCCAGATTGACAGCCTGTGTGAGCCACTGGTTGCGCAAGTCACGGCGGAAACGGTTCATCATGGGGTTGGGGGCTGCACCAGCTGGTGGCTCCGGCGGTCTCACAGTCAGTTTGATACGTGCGATGACCTTGCCCTTGGCACTTTTCTCACGGATGCACAACTCCGTATCGTCGGAAGCCTTGACATTCATAATCAGGTAGCCGTCGGTGATGACACTGAAGTCTACGTCATTATATTGAAGCCAACTGCCTTTTGCGGGCAAGGTAGCCTGATAACTGCGGAAGGTATTGACCGTGTCGATCAGCGCTTCTGTCACATCGGCGCTGGCACTGCTAAAGCGGTCAATCTCGATTTTCTCCGTGGCCCTGTTGACACCTACACCACGCAGGGTCTGCTTTACCTCCTGGATGGTGCCGTCGGGATTGAAGAACAGTTTCTCGATGCATGCCGAGCGGCGCTTGTCATCGCTGGGTGAGAAGTAGTTGTGGTGATAGAACAAATACCACTGACCTTTGAAATTGACGATACTGTGATGGTTGGTCCAGCAGCCATTGGGCTGTTCAGCCATAATAAGGCCTTTGTATTCGTAAGGCCCCATTGGATTCTTGCTCATCGCATAAGCAAGGACCTCGGTGTTTTCCCTCACGTATGGATACGTCAGGTAATAATTGCCGTTGTACTCGAAAGCAAAAGGTCCCTCTGCCTGGCGGTTGGGCAGGTCCTTGAGGCAACTGACACCCACCATCTCCACTTCGCGGTTACCCCACTTGACGGTTTCCTTTGGGTTGTCGTCAGCAAGTTCCTTCATGTTGGGTTTGAGTTTGGCACAACGTCCATTGCCCCAGAAAATATAGGCATTGCCGTCGGATGCCTGAAGCACGCATGGGTCGATGCCGTTGATGCCCTTGATAGGCTCCGGCTCGGGCACAAACGGACCCGTCGGACTATCGGATATAGCCACACCGACAGCAAAACCACGACCATCTTTTGGTGATGAAGGAAAATAAAAATAATACTTTCCATTTCTCTCGATGCAGTCGGGCGCCCACATCGAATAGGAATCCGGTCTTACCCATGGCACTTTGTTTTGAGTGACAATCATGCCATGGTCGGTCCAGTCTGTCAAGTTATCTGACGAGAACACGTGGTAGTCTTCCATGCAGAACCAGTCCTG
>JAGCXX010000135.1 GCA_017961115.1 Prevotella sp.
AACGGCGTGAAGTACGAGAGCGGCGCTACAGTGGAAGGTCTGAAGACAGGACAGCAAGTCATCATCAATGTGGAGGACGGCATGTATATCTACACCAACTGGAGCAGCAAGACTGGTGGCAAGAAAGAAACCTACTTCGTCACAGACCGCATGAAAGGCCAGAACTCTTACGGCGCATCCACCTCTTCCGGCGGACAGCGTGTGCTCTATGCTGTTGCAGGCGATAAAGATGACGCCACTGGCAACTCCAGCGACCTATCCTATATCGTATTCCCCGGCGTGGTTGCCAGCGAGCCTGTCTTCTCACCCGCAGCTGGAGAGGTGGAAGCAGGCACAGTAGTAACCCTGACCAAGGGCTGCAAGGACGACAAGGTGTTCTACACCACCGACGGCAGCGACCCAACCACTGAGAGCACAGCCTACACGGATGAGGGCATCAAGATAGAGGAAGGCGTAACTATCAAGGCAATCGCCTTTGACAAGAACGGTGAATATGGAAGCGCCATCGTTTCTGCCGCCTATACCATCCCCGCTCCTGTAGTCATCCCCACTCCCACGTTCACTCCTGAGAGCGGTTCGACTCTCGCCTTCGGCGGCGAGGTGACCATCACCTACGACGAGGCCTACACCCTCTACTACACCACCGACGGCAGCGACCCGAAGACCTCAGACACTGTTCAGCCTGGTTTCAACAATCCCGAGACCATCATCGCTGAAAATGAGGGAACCCTCACCATCAAAGCCTTCCTGAGCAACAAAGACGGTGAGAGCGAAGTGGTGACAGCCACCTACACCGTCGAGGGCAAGCCCATTGTGGTGGGCGCTCCGACCTTCGACCCAGCTCCTGGCGCAGTGGAGAAAGGCACCCAGGTGCATATCATCTTCGGCGAGAATGCCACATCTGTCTCCTTCTCCACCGACGGCAGCGACCCGAGACTGGGAGACGTTTACACCAGTTCCAAGCAGATTGATGCCCTGGCTCCCATCATCATCAATGAGGAGACCACCATCAAGGCTATTTGCCGTGCAAATGATGGCGGCAAGACCTACAGCTCAGAGATTGTGACGGTGACCTACACTGTCAAGGAGGTCGTCGAGCCAGAGCCACTGCCCGAGAATGCTGTCGACCTGATCGACAAGTTCACCAATACTTGGAACCCCAACGATTCGCAGACCCACAACGACGACAAGTCCATCACCTACAACGGTGCACAGTGGGGTGGATTGGCATACTGGGTAGGTGGAGAAGACTGGTCTCAGTATGAGAAACTGGTGTTTGAGTTCAGCGAGCCTACGCCAATGGCAGTGCAGGGCTGGATCAAGAATGGCGAGGGTGATGATCCCGCTTACACATGGTCGGACTGGAAAGCTGGCGTCACCAAGCTTGAGTGCCCGTTTGAAGGCAAAGACGTTTCCAAGATCATGCAGGTGTCTCTCCAGCTTGCTGAAGCAGGTACCGTCCAGATCTCGAAGATTTACCTTGTGAAGAAGAGCGAAGAGCCCGCTCCTGAGTTCAAGCTGACCTTCGACCCGGAGAACGGTGCAGAGGTGGAGGTGGATGATATCATCACCATGAGCTTCGACGGCGATGCCTTCAGGTGTTCCTACACTACCGACGGCAGTGATCCACGTACATCGATGACCGTGATGGAGGCCATGCCGAATGAGTTCATTGTCGTCAAGGGCGAAGGTGAGTTAGTCATCACCGCCGTGCTTGAGAACCGCAAGACCAGTGAGGTGAGCGAACTGTTCACCGCCAAATACACCATCAAGGCTGCAGAGCCAGTGGTGGCCGATGTGACTATCGAGACCAAGGCCAACGGCTATGGTACCTTCTGCTGTGACAAAGACCTTGACTTCAGCGCCAGCGACGGTAAGGCATACATCGCCCGCCTGGACGGCAATAAGGTGTACCTCACTGAGATAGAGAAAGTGCCCGCTGGCACCGGTATCCTCGTGAAGTCAAATGCTGATGAGGTGACCGTGCCGACTATGGAGGGCGCCATCCCCATCAACAGCAAGAACGACTTCATCGGCGTGCTTGAGGACACTGAGGTGGAATATGGCACAGTCTCCATCCTCTCACTCGTCAACGGTGAGGAGGGCTTCTACAAGTTCCTCGGCACCACCATCCCCGCCAACAAGGCATACTTCCCCGTAGTGGCCTCTGATGCACAAGCCAAACTGTCGCTCATCTTCGAGGATGCAGACGGCATCGGCCAGATTGTCAACAACGCCATCGTGGATGGCAATGCCTACAACCTCAACGGTCAGCGTGTGAAGAGCAACTACAAGGGTGTGGTAATTGTCAACGGCAAGAAGTATTTCAAGAAATAAGTTGAACCATTAATATCAAACAATTATGAAAACAATGTATGTTAAGCCTGAGATGAAGGCTATCCGTATGGACCTCAACAATGAGATTATGGCACTCAACGCACTGACTTCGGAAGGCGCAACAGAGGTTTACGACAATGGGAAAATCTTCTAGAACATCTAAAACATCTAGATAACCTAGTCCATCCATCATCAGGAGGCAGCACCGCAGGGTGCCTGCCTCCTGCTTTTTGCTTCGCATCGAAGGCAGGTGGTGGTCTTGCACTACCTTGGATACAATATCCAAGGTAGGCGGCGCCTCGGAAAAGAAAATAAATGAAAATTTATTTTGCTTTTCTCTCGCCTTGCACTACCTTTGCAGCACAAAAGAAAAAACGATATGGACAGATACGAAATCTTCGCTCCAAAAAGCCGTGAACGATTTGTCACCCGACTGGACGAGCTACATCTCACCCTCAGCGAATATCTTGAGGAAGAAGAGGCAGCGGGACGGCATCTGCAGTTTGTCAAGGTATTTCTGAGCGATGCGCAAAACCAGTACAAGGACCTTACAGATTCGGTCCTCTATACCGACATCCTCAGCCGTGCTGCCTGCTCGGTCATCGAGCAGCCACCACTCGACGGCAGCAAGATTTCCATCCTTACCAAGACCACCGACGAAGAGGACAATTTCATCCTACACAGCATCCGCCTGACGGAGGAGGAGACCAGGGGTGCCAACTCCTATATCCAGACGATGCTCATCTTCAACAAATACCTTGAGAACATCCGCAAGATGGGACTCACCCTGCGCGACCACTGCGTGCGCACATGGATATACGTAGCCGATATCGACGTCAACTATGAGGGGATGGTGAGAGCGCGCAATGATGTCTTCCGCAGTCAGGGACTCACCACCGAGACCCATTTTATCGCCAGTACCGGCATCGGCGGTTTCTCACAGACACGCAGCGCATCCGTCGCCATCGACTTCCTCACTTTCCCCAAGGTGAAGGAGGAGGATAAAAAATACCTTCAGGCACTCGACAACCTCAACCCCACCCATGAATATGGCGTATCGTTTGAGCGTGGTACCCGCATGACTGTCGGCGATAAGCAGACGTTCTTCATCTCAGGCACAGCGAGCATCGACAAACATGGTAAGGCGATGTATGTGGGCGATATCCAAATGCAGACCGCCCGCCTGCTGCAGAACATCGGTGCGCTGCTCCATGACGGCGGTGCCACGATGAATGACGTGCGCTACTTCTTCGTCTATCTGCGCGACGCCTCCGACCGCGAAGTGGTGGAGCGCTTCCTTCAGAAGACCTACCCCGACATCCCCCACATACTGCTCCAAGGTAAGGTGTGCCGTCCCGAATGGCTCGTCGAGATGGAGTGTGTGGCTAATTTAGGAGTTTAGGAGTATAGAAGTGTAGGAGTGTGGGAGTTTAGACATACGATTTGCTTATCATGGCTTTGAAACACAGTCTTGTCTTCATGCTGATGGTACTGCCTTTGCTGGCAGCAGCTCAGGTGAACGGGGGGCAGGTGAACCCCGAGGACCGTCCTGTGGATACAGACAACCCTACTTTCGTTCCGGAAATGGAACTGA
>JAGCXX010000136.1 GCA_017961115.1 Prevotella sp.
GGCACCTATGGCGGCGACCCCGACAACTACGGCAACGAACTGAAACAGCCCGAACAGTTGCTCAACGGTGAGTATGGTGCCTGGCGCACCCTCGGCAACCACACCGGAGAGGGGTA
Source organism: Prevotella sp. (assembly GCA_017961115.1). GTDB lineage: Bacteria > Bacteroidota > Bacteroidia > Bacteroidales > Bacteroidaceae > Prevotella. The sequence goes on from JAGCXX010000136.1 coordinate 117, forward strand.
TACCGAAGAGAAGGCAGCCGACCTGTTGTTGAAGAAAGCACTGCTCGCTGAGAGTGCAGCCGACAGCGTGTGCGGTCATTTCCAGTGGCTGTTGGTGAGCCACGACAACCCCGGGCGGCGACAACCCGACGAGGGATTGCGCCGTATTGACAAGGTGGGACCGTTCAACTACAAAGGATTATTGACCATCTGGGAGCAGCCCTCAGATGCCTACTACCGCTATATGCAGCACTACCGTCCACAGCGCATAGCTCCTGCACGTAGCACTGTCGATGAGAGCATCCTGCAGGCAGCAGACGGATACCACTATCTCTACCGGCTCAACTGCGGTGGTGACGAATGGACAGACCTCTATGGTGAGCGGTGGATGCAAGACGGCAGCCAATGGTCGCACTCATGGAGCGAGCGGTTTGATGGTTTGTCTCCCTACCTCGCCTCGCAGACCTTCAACGACTCCATCTCATCGCCCCTCTTCAAGTCATCACGATGGGGCAGGCACCAACTGACCTATCATTTCCCCGCACAGGCAGGCAATTACCGCGTGGAGATGTATTTTATCGAACCGTGGTACAGACAGCAAGATGCAGAGGGACTGCGCCGTTTCGATATTGCCATCAATGGCAAGACCGTTGTCAGCGACCTCGACATCTGGGCACAGGTTCACTACGGCAAACCCTACAAGCGTGTGGTCGATATCCGTCACAATGGGGGCGACATCGTCATCTCCTTCCCCAAGGTAAGGGCGGGACAGGCCATCATCTCCGCCATTGCCATCGCCACCCCTCAAACCCCAAATCTCAAGCCCCAAGCCTCAAACCTCAAATCTCAAATCTCAACGATGTGGGCAGACTTCAACAAGGACATCATGGTGAAGACGCCTGACTCGCTTCTGCCACCCAGCAGCTACCACGCCATCGAGGTGGAGGGGCGCAAGGTGAGAGACCGCATGGAGTGGGATTTCACCGTTGGTGTCGCCAAGGTGTATGCCCTGCGCTGGAAATACCACAACGCCATGAGGTCGCGCGTGCTGCATGTGCGCATCACCGACAACAAGGGTGTCGTCTACAAGGATGATGACATCACCTTCCTGCAAACACAGGAGAAAAAGACCAAGCGCAAGATGACGAGCATCACCACTGGTTCACAAATCAATGCCGGCACCTATCATGTGGTGCTCACCGGCGATGGTATCAGCGATATGCTCTTCGATCCCCTGACGGTGGAATGAACGAAACACCTCGTCATACGAGTAGAGCCACTTGCTTTATCGACATAGAAATTATGTCAATGTACCTGTATTACCGAGAGACACAGAGGTACAGATGTTCCTATTTCTCTGTACCTCTGTGTTGAATTTCTTTCTTGATTACTGTCCCATTGCCTGCTTCATCCCATCAAGGAACTGCTGCTGCAACTGTTTGGCAAGTTGGTTGTCGGGGTTGAGTTTCAGGGCCTTCTCGAAGTATTGCATCACATCGAGATAGTAGCGCTGCCCATTGTTGGCGGGATCCTGCACGATGCGCACCATGTAGAGAAAGCCGCGGAGGGTGCAGATGTCCGACGGGTCGGCTTTTTTCATCTTCTCCATCTGTGAGATGGTCTGCTCCGCCTCAGCCAGCATATTCTCGGTCTGTGGTGCATGAGGATTCATCACCGAGAAGTTAAGACTCTGCACAGCCACCAGATACTTGGGTTGGATGCTGTCGGGAAACATCGCATCGATGCGCTTCAGTTCCGCCACGCAGTTGAGGATAGCCTCCGGAGTGGGTTGCTCGATTTTGGAGAGCGACTGGCGAATGAGCGACTGCATGGAAGACTCCTGTGCATGGATGGATAACGATGCCATCAGGAAGAGGACGATGGCTTTAAAAGTTTGAGATGTCATAAGCTTTATTATTTTTAAGTGAAACAAATATTCCGATGTAAAAGAAACGGTCGCGGGTAGCCGTGACGGGACTGCCCATCTTGTCGAAGCGGAAGATATTGGTGCGCCCCAAGATATTGTTCAGTGAGGTATAGACGATGACCTTGGGACTCACCAGGTAGGTGAGATTGATATCCACGCTGTTGTAGGCAGGCGTCTTACCCTGTGGGAAATGGCGACTGCTGGTGCAGGACTCCGCCACGCCGATGATGGCCTTGCCGATGCCGTATTTGGCAGTCAGACGCAGGTTGTGGCGAGACGCGAAGTCGGGCATACGCGGGGAGGTATAGTCGAGATATAGTCTTTCGGAGTCGTTGTATGAGTAAGACAGCGTGGTCGTCAGGTGCTTGATGAGCGAGTTGTTCTCCAGAAACACATCCACTCCCCTGCTTGAGCCATTGCCATGAGGCTGGTATATGCCGTTTTCCAACAAAGGCAGATGGTGGTATTTCTTCCAGTAAGGTTCTATCCTAAGAAGCGTCGACGGAGTCTTATATTGCAGGGAGAGAATGGCATGGTCGGCAGTGCTCTGGCCCAGTGACTTCCCGCTCTTTGCCAGATAGTCATCCTCGGCAGTCTGGCTGTAACGTCCAAGCACCAAGGCCGCCTGCAGACATTTGTTGGGTATATAACTCAGGGTGGTTCTCGGCAAGAACGACCATTTGGTATCCATCATCTCCGCTCTCGCCGACATATTAGCAAACAGGCGGGGAATGATGCGCCACTGGGCATCAACATGAGCCGCAAGGATATTGTAATCGAGATGATACTGGTAGGGTTCATACCTCAGCACGCTGTTGCGGATATAGTCCTCCATGCCAGCCGACATCTTCAACACGTCGGAACAAACCTTTCTCACCTCAGCCTTCAGGTGTACCTCGTTGCGGAAATTGTGATAATGGTCGCCGATAGTCATCGCATCGTCGATATCCCTGAACACGGATGAGTTGGCTATGCCAGTGAAAAGAGAGAAACCATGACCGAAAGGCATCTTGTGCGTGATGTTCGCATAGATATTGTGCTCTTTGAGTGAGAGGTCGCGCCCGTCGGTATGCTGTCCCACGGATGTCAGGTCGTAGCCGACGTATGACTTCAGCACGCC
>JAGCXX010000137.1 GCA_017961115.1 Prevotella sp.
GGTCTGCCGGATGACCGTACCAAGATAACGTTTGGTGAGGCACATGCGGTCGGCATAGTAATCCATCTGGTGCTGCTCACGGCAGTGCTGGTTGACCAAGGAGATAAACCGGTCGAAGATGGTCTGCTCGCGGGAGCGGATAGTCGCCAGATGGTCTGCCTGTTGGTGAAACAAATGGTCGTAGTGGTGCATGAGGGCAGCGACAAGTGCAGAAACCGTAGGCCGGTGATAGTCGGGTTGGTGTACCAGATGCCAAAGCGTGTCCAAGATATGGCAAGCCGTCTGAACGTCCTCTTCAGCGACTTGCAACTGGAAGTCACGCACCTGTCCGATGAAAGCGGAAGGAAACAGCCCTTTGGCGAATGGCATGGGAAAATCGGCAAACAATCCGACACCCAGCATCTCAAGATCATCTGAAAAGCGAATGGGGTTGATGACAGAACCAGGTCCTAAGTAGACCAACGTCCCAGCGGTGATGTATCGGTCTACAAGATTGAGGTTGGCACTGATTTCCCCACGAATGATGACACCCAAGCGGTGGTCGTTGATGACAAAAGGCGGTGTCTGTTGCAAAATCAACTTGAATATCGTGGGATGACCTCGCAGCACAGCCATCTCATTGCTGAAAAAGATGTTGTCGCTTATCTGTGGATAATGGGGCGAAAAGATATCCCGCATCCGAAAGACATCCAATAGTTTGGGTTGCTTGTTCATTTGTTCTTGTTTTTCGGCAACAAAGATAATGATTTTCCCCTACAAAAATCTATTTAATTACAAAAATCGTACAAAAAGAACATTTTCAAGTCCCATTAGGTAGTGCTATTTTACCAAAAACGCTATATCTTTGCAAAAGAAATCAACGATAAGGATATGAGAAAACTGATCTTGGCTTTATTGCTGCTGCCCATGATGGTGCAGGCACAGACGCTGGAGGAATGCCAACGGGCAGCGGAACAGAACTATCCGCTGATTCGCAAGTACAGCCTCATCGAGAAGACCACCGACCTGACCGTAGCCAATATCCAAAAAGGATGGCTGCCACAGGTCACCGCCACAGCGCAGGCTACCTACCAGAGTGACGTGACGGCTTGGCCCGAAGCCATGGGCACCATGATGCAGCAGATGGGACTCGACATGAAAGGATTGAAAAAAGACCAATACCGTGTGGGCATCGACGTGCAGCAGACGGTGTTCGACGGCGGCATCATCAGCAGTCAGAAGAAACTTGCCCGTGAGCAAGGACTGGTGCAGGCAGCACAGACGGAGGTGGACTTATACCATGTCCGCAAGCGCGTCAACGAGATGTATTTCTCGCTGCTGCTGCTCAACGACCAACTCCAACTCAACCAGGACCTGCAACAACTGCTTGCTGGAAATGAGAAAAAACTCTCATCAATGGTGAAGAGCGGTGTGGCTGCCGAGAGCGACCTGAAAAACGTGAAGGCAGAACGTCTGAATGCAGTGCAGGTGGCCACCAGTCTGGAGTCGCAGAAACGGATGCTGCAGACCATGCTCTCCGCCTTCTGCGGCATCGAGGTGAGGGATGTGCAGAAACCACCTGTAACGGAAGTCAGTTCCAACAACAACCGTCCCGAAATGCGCCTCTTCGACTCCCAACTCCGTCTCGCCAACGCACAGGAGAAAGCACTCAATGCCACACTGATGCCCAAACTGGGTATCTTCGCACAGGGCTTCTATGGCTATCCCGGCTACAACATGTTTGAGGATATGATGCGGCACGACTGGAGCCTCAACGGCATGGTGGGCGCACGCCTCACCTGGAACATCGGTGCCCTCTACACCCACAAGAACGACAAGGCGAAAATACAGTTGCAGCGCGACCTGACGGAAAACAGCCGCGATGTGTTCCTCTTCAACAACCGCCTGGAACAGATGCAGCAGGATGAGAACATCACACGCTACAGGCAGATGATGGCGGAGGACGATGAAATCATCACACTTCGTTCGGCAGTGCGCAAGGCGGCGGAGTCGAAACTCTCGCATGGCATCATCGATGTCAATGACCTCGTGCGGGAAATCAACCAGGAGAATGCTGCCAAGGTGCAGCAGTCGATGCACGAGATAGAGATGCTCAGACAAATCTATGACAAAAAGATAACGGTGAATGACTGAATTCTTTAGGGGGTTTAGGGAGTTTAGGAGTTTAGGAGATTATTCTTAGGGAGTTTAGGAGATTAGGAGATTAGGAGTTTAGACATATGATTGATGTGCTGGACTTGAAAAGTGGGCAAATGCGAAACTTGAATTAGGAGTTTGGACATATGATTGAAGGGCTGGACTTGAAAAGTGAGCAAATGCGAAACTTGAATTAGGAGTTTAGACATATGATTGATATGCTGGACTTGAAAATTGGGCGAAACTTGAATTAGGAGTTTGGACGTAGGATTTAGGAATCAAAGGTATTTATATAATGAAAAAGACATTATTCATCACTGTCGCGGCATTGTTGCTCATTGCCTGCGGGAACAAGGAGAAGGAATATGACGCCACCGGCACCTTCGAGGCTACCGAGGTCACGGTATCTGCGAAGTCATCGGGAGAACTGAGGCTTTTCGAGGTCACCGAGGGAGCACAGGTGGAGAACGGCACCGTTGTGGGACGTATCGACGCCTTCCAACTACAACTGAAAAAGGAACAACTGGAAACCTCACGTGGTCAACTGAACGCCAACAAGCGACAACTCGCCGCATCGAGAAATGCCAACAACAGCCGGCAACTCGACCTGGAGAAGCAACTGTCGTCTATCAAGCAGCAGATAGCCAACGCACAACGCGAGCGGCAGCGTTTCACCGAATTGGTGAACGATGGTGCCGTGCCGCGCAAGCAACTCGACGACATCAACTATCAAATCAAGGTGCTCGAGAGACAGTTGGAGGCCACCAGCGACCAGATACGCAGCAACAACGCCAGTCTGAAAGACCAGAGTGCTGGCATAGGAGCACAGATGGACGGCATCGACGCACAGGCGGCAGGACTGGAGGCGCAGATAAGGCAAATCGATGACCAGATTGCCAACACAGAGATATCAGCTCCCCTCACAGGCACCGTTTTGGAGAAATACGCCGAACTCGGCGAGTTTGTCACTACCGGCAAACCGCTGTTCAAGATTGCCGACACGCAGAATATGTTTCTGAGGGCGTATGTCACCTCCGCACAGTTGCAGCACATCAAACTGGGACAAAAAGTAAAAGTCTTCGCTGACTACGGCGACGGGCAGATGAAGACCTACGATGGCACAATCTCCTGGATATCCTCGCGTTCTGAGTTCACACCCAAGACCATCCTCACCGATGATGAACGGGCCGACCTGGTCTATGCCGTAAAAGTAGCTTTCAAAAACGATGGTTTTGTGAAAATCGGCATGTATGGGAGATTGAAGATTGAAAATTGAAGATTGAAAATTGAAAATTGAAGATTGAAAATTGAAGATTGAAGATTGAAAATTGAAAATTGAAGATGATGACTGCTATTGAAGTAAGGAATGTCAGCAAGAGCTACGGGAAGGTGAAGGCTCTGGACGATGTGTCGTTCACCGTCGGAAAGGGTGAGGTGTTCGGCCTCATCGGACCTGACGGCGCCGGCAAGACATCGCTCTACCGCATCCTCTGCTCACTGCTGCTCCCGCAGTCGGGCACCGCCACGGTAGACGGCTTCGATGTGGTCAGTCAGATGAAAGAGATACGCAAGCGTGTGGGTTATATGCCAGGGAAGTTCTCCCTCTACCAAGACCTGACGGTGGAGGAAAACCTGAAATTCTTCGCCACACTGTTTGGCACGACCGTTGAAGAGGGCTATGACAGCATCCGCGCCATCTACTCGCAGATTGAACGGTTTAAAAACCGCAGAGCGGGTGCACTGTCGGGCGGCATGAAGCAAAAACTCGCCCTGAGTTGCGCATTGGTACACCAACCGAGTGTGCTGCTGCTTGATGAACCGACAACAGGTGTCGACCCCGTGAGCCGCAAGGAACTGTGGGAGATGCTCGCCATGCTGAAGGAAAAGGGTATCACCATCGTTGCCTCCACGCCCTACCTCGATGAGGTGCGCCGATGCGAGCGTGTCGCGTTCCTCGACCATGGCAGCATCCGAGGCATCGGCACGCCAGAGGATATCCTTACAGAATTTGCCGACATCTTCAATCCTCCTGGCATCAAGCGGGAGGCTGACTTGTCAGACCAGTCTGACCTGTCTGACCAGTCCGACCTGTCTGACCTGTCCGACTTGTCCGACTTGTCCGACAAAGAAAAGAATGTGATTGAGGTGGAGCACCTGGTGAAGGCTTTCGGCACGTTCCGTGCCGTCGACGACATCTCGTTCACCGTCAGAAAAGGTGAGATTTTCGGCTTCCTCGGTGCCAACGGAGCGGGCAAGACCACCGCCATGCACATGCTGACGGGACTCAACCAACCCACAGACGGCACAGGACGCGTCTGCGGGTACGACATCCGGACAGAGCATGAGCAAATCAAAAAAAATATCGGCTACATGTCGCAGAAGTTCTCGCTCTACGAGGACCTCACGGTGGCGGAGAACATACGTCTCTTCGCAGGTATCTATGGCATGAAAGACGATGATATCAGAAGCAAGACCGACATGCTGCTGGAACGGCTGAAGTTCTCGGAGCACAAGCATACATTGGTGAAAAGCCTACCTTTGGGTTGGAAGCAAAAACTCGCCTTCTCGGTGAGCATCTTCCACGAACCAGGCGTGGTGTTCCTCGACGAACCTACGGGCGGTGTCGACCCCGCTACAAGGCGACAGTTCTGGGAACTCATCTACGACGCTGCACAACGGGGCATCACGGTCTTCGTGACCACCCACTACATGGATGAGGCGGAATACTGCGACCGCATCTCCATCATGGTGGATGGCAAAATCAAGGCGATGGGTACGCCCGACGCCCTCAAGAAAGAATACGGACAACCCGACATGGACCACGTCTTCACCCTTCTGGCACGCCAGGCGACGAGAAACGCTTGAGAGTTGAGCAAATGCAGAACTTGAGTTCATAGATAATTTATAGTTGATAGTTGTGAAGCAATTTTATAGTTTTGTCATCAAGGAAGCGAAGCACATCGTGCGCGACAAGCGGACGATGCTGATACTCTTCGGCATGCCCTTGGTGCTGATGCTGCTCTTCGGCTTCGCCATCCGCACGGATGTGAGAAATGTGCGGACGGTGGTGGTCATGGCCAATGCTGACCACACCACGCAGCAGGCCGTAGAGCGTCTGTCACAGTCGGAATATTTCACCATTGTCAAGACTGCTGCAACGCCACAGGAGGCGGAGCGCATCATCCGCAGCCAAAAGGCGGACATGGCGGTGGTGTTTACCCCCTCCCCGACCCCCTCCAAAGGAGACATGGACCCGCTCCACAACCATTCCATACAGTTAATCGTTGATGGTGCCGACCCCAACATGGCGCAGCAGTGGTCGAACTATGCCACACAGGTGCTGATGAATCCCGAAGGCGGTATCGTCAACGCCAAATTGCTCTACAACCCCCAGATGAAGTCGGCATACAACTTCGTGCCGGGCATCATGGGTATGCTGCTCATGCTCGTCTGCGCCATGATGACCTCGATATCCATCGTACGCGAGAAAGAAAGAGGCACGATGGAGGTGCTGCTCGTCTCACCGGCAAAACCACTGATGGTCATCATCGCCAAGGCAGTGCCCTATCTGGTTCTCGCCTTTGCCATCCTGACCATCATCCTGCTGATGGCACGTTTCGTATTAGGTGTGCCGCTCGCCGGTTCGCTGTTCTGGATTGTTGCTGTCAGTTTGCTCTATATCCTACTCGCCCTCTCACTCGGACTGCTCATCTCCAATATCGCAAAAACCCAACTTGTGGCGCTGCTCATGTCGGCAATGATGCTGCTGCTTCCCGTGGTGATGCTTTCGGGTCTGCTGTTTCCCGTGGAGTCGATGCCTCTTGCCTTGAGATGTCTTGCCGCCATCGTCCCTCCCCGTTACTACATTGACGCTATGCGCAAACTGATGATCATGGGCGTGGGTATCGGAGAGGTGATGAAAGAGGTAGCCATCCTCTTTGGCATGACCGTCCTCCTCCTCATCGTCGCGCTCAAAAAGTTCAACACCCGACTGGAATAGTGTTTGTCTTTCATCCAAAGAATATGACGCTCAAATTTCTCATACAAAAAGAGTTGACACAGATACGGCGCAATGCGTTTCTGCCCCGCCTCATCGTGGTGTTTCCCATCATGGTGATGTGTGTCATGCCGTGGGTGATGAACATGGAGGTGAAAAACGTAGTAGTGGATGTGGTGGACAACGACCGCTCCGTCCAATCGCAGCGACTCGTTCACGACATCGAGCACAGCAACTACTTCATCTTCCACGGACAGAAAGCCACCTATGCAGAGGCGCTGAAGGACATTGAGCGCACCGATGCAGACATCGTGGTGGTCATACCGAAGGATTACAGCAAAAACCTGACAAAAAAACAGATTGCCGGAGATTTGGAATCGCCAACCGTACTCATCGCTGCCAATGCCGTGAACGGTACGAAGGGTTCGATAGGCAGTGCCTATCTCTCACAAATTGTCACCGCCAACGCTGCCCCCAACGCCGCTGCCATCCAGTCGAGGGTTTCCACCTTGTTCCTGTACAACAAGCACCAGAACTTCAAACTCTACATGATTCCTGCGCTTTTCGCCATCGTGATGATGCTGATGACAGGATTCCTACCGGCACTGAACATCGTTGGTGAGAAAGAGGCAGGCACCATCGAGCAAATCAACGTCACGCCAGTAGCGAAGAGCACATTCATCCTCGCCAAACTCATCCCCTATTGGCTCATCGCCCTCTTCGTCATCACCGTATGCCTCATCCTCGCGTGGGCGGTCTACGGCATCACCTCAGCGGGTCAGATATGGCTCATCTACCTGCTCGCCATGTTGCTCGCCATGTTTTTCTCCTCGCTCGGACTCATTATCTCCAACTACTCCGACACGATGCAGCAGGCCGTCTTCGTCATGTGGTTCTTCGTCGTCATCCTCATGCTGCTCAGCGGTCTCTTCACCCCCACGCGCTCCATGCCCTCATGGTCGTATCTCACCACATACATCAATCCCATGTGCTATTTTGTCGAGGCCATCCGCAACGTCTTCATCCGTGGCGGCGACATCCTCTCCATAGCCCACCAGATATTCGCCCTCCTCGGCATCGGTCTGTTCATGGGTTGCTGGGCCGTGGTGAGTTACAAGAAGAACAGCTGAGGACGCAAAGGTCCTTGCCGTTCAATAAGCCTGCTCATGCACCCCCTTCACGGCACGGCCGCTGGGGTCGTTCATTCCCTGGAAGGAGGCATCCCATTCGAGGGCGACGGCAGTGCTGCACGCCACACTCGCCTCACTGGGAACGCTGAGGGCAGCCGAGTCGCTTGGGAAATGCTCGGCAAAGATGCTGCGGTAGTAATATTCCTCCTTGTTTTTCGGTGTGTTGATGGGGAAGCGCTCAGCGGCATGAGCCATCTGCTCGTCGCTGACGGCTTCCGAAGTGATTTGCTTGAGCGTGTCTATCCACGAGTAGCCCACACCATCACTGAACTGCTCCTTCTGGCGCCAGGCGACTTCAACGGGCAACAGGTTGGCAAAGGCCTCTCTAACTATGCGTTTTTCCATGGTCTGGCCAGGACACATCTTGGCCTCGGGATTGGTGCGCATGGCTACATCGAGGAATTCCTTGTCGAGGAAGGGCACGCGCCCCTCCACACCCCATGCAGAGAGGCTCTTGTTGGCGCGGAGGCAGTCATAGAGATAGA
>JAGCXX010000138.1 GCA_017961115.1 Prevotella sp.
GTCTTTTCTGTATGAAATGATGTTTCGCGTCAACCAGGAAGCGCCAGCCATCCTACAAAATCCAAAGAGTCCTGAAGAATTTGAAAACAAGTTTTCATCCTTCAGGACTCTTTGTCTTTCGTGATCCCGTTGGGATTCAAACCCAAGACCTTCAGAACCGGAATCTGACGCTCTATTCAGCTAAGCTACGGGACCTTGTTAATAAGCGACCGCAAAAATACACAAAAACCGCGACACCCGCAAATTTTTAAGCACAAAAAGCACGATGACAATGTGATAATGATTCTATTAAGTATGTGATTTTTGCATCAAAATGATATTAAAAATTAATTTTTCCTATCTTTTTGAGCATTTTTTCAATAAAAATTCTTTCATAATAATAATTTTGTCTACCTTTGCACCGCAAAAACAAACAGACAAGCCAAACTTGTCGGATTATAAGGATATTATAGAAATGAGCAAATTGATTAAGCCTTCCAACTACAAGGCACTTCTTGATAGGCGTCAGACAGAACAGGGCATCAAGTTGATTAAGGACTTCTTCCAGCAAAACCTTAGTACCGAACTGCGTCTGCACCGTGTTACCGCACCCCTTTTCGTCCTCAAAGGACTGGGAATCAATGACGACCTTAACGGCGTGGAGCGTCCGGTCACCTTCCCCATCAAAGACTTGGGGGATGCCAATGCTGAGGTGGTGCACTCTCTCGCCAAATGGAAGAGACTTACCCTCGCAGAATATCAAATCGAACCGGGTTATGGTGTCTATACCGATATGAATGCCATCCGTGCCGATGAGGAACTTGACAATATCCACTCGCTATATGTCGACCAGTGGGACTGGGAGGCTGTCATCACCCGACAGGAACGCACGGTGTCTTACCTGAAAGACGTGGTGCGCCGCATCTATTGTGCCATCAGGCGCACGGAATACCTCGTGTGTGAGTCGTATAGGCAAATCAAACCATACCTCCCTAAGGAGATACATTTCATCCATAGTGAGGAATTATTGCAAATGTACCCCGAAATGACCACCAAGGAAAGGGAAGATGCCATCTGCAAGAAATATGGCGCTGTCTTCCTGATGGGCATCGGTGGCAAGTTGTCCAATGGTGAACCGCCTGATGGTCGCGCACCTGACTATGACGACTGGTCGACGATGGGGGAGAATGGCTACGAGGGACTCAATGGCGACATCCTGATTTGGTATCCGGTTCTGGAGCGTTCTCTTGAAATCTCCTCGATGGGAATACGTGTCGATAAGGAGTCGCTGCTGAGGCAGTTGCAACTTTCGGGCAAACAGGAGCGGGAAAAGCTCTTCTTCCATCAACAACTGCTCAATGGCGCGCTGCCGCTAAGTATCGGAGGAGGAATAGGACAAAGCCGACTGTGTATGATGCTCCTGCAAAAAGCACACATCGGTGAGATACAGGCCAGCATTTGGCCCGACGATATGCGCAGGGAGTGTGAACAACTCGGTATGCCGCTTATCTGATAATCGACTCTCTTATACCAACTCAAGGTCGAGCATCTTTCTCAGATGCTCAAACGCATCGTTGTTCTCACTCATCTTTTCGAAAATCTCTCGGCGTGAGAGAATGGGCTTGATTTCCTCTGCCTCTGCCAGCCGGAGACTGAACGTGATGTTGCCGTTCTTCAGATACACGGCCATTGTCTTGCGGATACGTCCCTTGATTTGCTCAATCTGCTCAAGCAGTTGGTTGTTGTCCACCAACAGTTCGATGTTGGGATATTCTGTCACGTGAGGAGTGATGTGCTTCATACGGGCAGCCAGTCCCGGCATGACACCCATCATGCGGTTGCACATGCTCAGCCATTCGCGCTGGAGGTCTTCCTCGCTGAAGGCGTTCGACTCTCCATGGTTCGTAATCTCTGGTTCATCTCCCTGACCTTCTTTTTTCTTGTTGGCTTGCAGGTCTTTGAACGACAAGGGCAGGCGCCTTCCTGTGTGGATGGCGGCATTGGCTGGACGCAATGGGGTGGGGGTGCTGCTGGCAGAAGGCTGATTGTCTGTGCCTGTCGTGGCTTCGGGCTGACGGACAGGAGGTTGGGGTGTTGCGCTCTGACGGACTGAAGGCTGGGGGGCAGCCGTCGTGGCAGAGGCCGTCTGCTGATGCCTCTCTGCCTGACGTCCGGTCGCGGCCACCTGAGATGCCGCCTGTTGCTGACCGGATGCTGCCAATTTCCGAAACAGGTTTTTCAAACTCTTACGGCGTTGCCGCCCCGAACTGACATCATCTTCCTGTGTGGCCTGAGCAATCTCGATGAGTGTCAGTTCCACCAGCAGCCGCTTGTTGCTGCTGGCACGGTAGTTGATGTCGCATTCGTTGCAGAAACGGAGCGCTTGATAGAGGAACTTCTGCGGACACTGCTTGGCTTGCTCCGCGTATTTCTCACGCTGCCGGTCGCTCATCTCAAGCAGGGGAAGCGTGGCAGGGTCCTTCGCCATCAGCACATTGCGGATATGGCTGGCCAATCCGTTGATGAGCTGTCCACCGTCAAATCCGCTGGAGATGATGCTGTTGAGAAGCACCATCACATCTGCCACCTTATTGGCAAGGCTGAGTTCTACCAACTTGAAGTAATTGTCGCTCCGCAGCACGTTGAGGTTGGCGACCACTTTCTCGTAGGTGAGGTTGCCACCGCAGAAACTAACACACTGGTCGAAAATCGAGAGGGCGTCGCGCATGCCGCCGTCGGCTTTTTCGGCGATGAGGGCGAGTGCCTCTTCCTCGTATGTGATGCCTTCCTTGCCTGCCACCATCTTAAGGTGCTCCACGGTGTGGGGCACGTCCATACGCTCGAAGTCGTAAATCTGACACCTTGAGATGATGGTGGGCAGAATCTTGTGCTTCTCGGTGGTGGCAAGGATGAAGATGACGTATGAGGGCGGTTCCTCAAGGGTCTTGAGGAAGGCATTGAATGCCGCGGCACTGAGCATATGCACCTCATCGATGATGAACACTTTGTAGCGCCCTATCTGCGGAGGAATGCGTGTTTGCTCCATCAGTGTCTTGATGTTGTCCACTGAGTTGTTGCTGGCGGCGTCGAGCTCGAAGATGTTGAGCGAACGCTGCTCGTTGAATGCCTGACAGCTCTCGCACTCATTGCATGCCTCACCGTCGGCTGTCACATTCGTGCAGTTGATGGTCTTGGCGAAAATGCGCGCGCAAGTGGTCTTGCCCACACCGCGCGGACCGCAGAAGAGGAAGGCGTGAGCCAGTTTCCCGCTCTTCACTGCATTCTTCAGCGTCGTCGTCAGTGCTGTCTGTCCCACCACCGATGAGAAGGTCATGGGGCGGTATTTGCGTGCTGATACGATATAATCCATGATTGATAATTTTCAATTCCTGACCACAAAGTTACGCATATTTGCCGAATTTCGGTTGATAATCATCTTTTTTTTCGGTTTTTTTTCAAACAAAAAATACCGTTTTTATTTTGCACTGCACATGATTTGTTGTAACTTTGCCACTGTAACGAAGATAGCGGAATAGTATATTAATAATGTGAAGACGACATGAAACACATCAAGTATCTGATGATGGTCATTATGATGGCCATCTTCACCACGGCGATGGCACAAAACAGCACCATCCGCACCAATCACAAGGTGGAGAAAAGCGAGACCATCTTCGGTATCGCCAAGAAATATGGCATCACTATTGAGGAACTCATCAAGGCAAACCCTGTGATGAACCAGCCAGGGTATGAACTCAAGAGGGGTGAAACCATCAACATACCATACGCAAAAGGACAGGACCCAACCACCAAAGCAGAAACGAAGACAGTTCCTGCAACAGCCACCACTCCTGCCTCAACCACCACTCCGACAACCACTACTCCAGCCTCTCAGGCAAAGACAACCACCGTGCCCACCACCAAACCTACCACAACGGCTGTGGCGGGAAAGAAAGAGGTGAAGGTGGGCGTGATGCTGCCTCTGCATGACAATGACGGCGACGGACGCCGCATGGTGGAGTACTACCGCGGACTGCTGCTTGGTGTTGACCGCGTGAAGAAAGATGGCATCACTGTCGATATGCAGGCATGGAATGTGCCTATCGATGCTGATATCAACACCGTGCTCAATGGGAAAGAGGCTGCCGACTGCGACATCATCTTCGGTCCGCTATATACCAAGATGGTGAAACCGATGGCTGATTTCTGTGCCAAAAACGACATCATGATGGTCATCCCGTTCTCTATCTCGGGCAATGACGTGGAGAACTATTCCAATATCTATCAGGTGTATCAGCCACAGGAGGATTTCGACAGGCAGACCATCAAGAATTTCATACAGTGGTTCAACAACTATCATGTGGTCATCATCGACTGCGAGGACGAGAAGAGCACCAAGGGCGACTTCACCAAGAAACTGCGTGCAGAACTCGACAACTATGCCCTCAAATACTCCCTGACTAGCCTGAAGACCAATGACAAGAATTTTGCCAAGGCGTTCAGCCTCTCAAAGCAGAACGTAGTGGTGGTCAACACCGAACATTCGCCCTCTCTCAATGCCACATTGGCTAAACTAAACATCCTTACGGAGAAGAACACCGACATCTCGGTGTCGCTCTTCGGCTACAAGGAATGGCTTATGTATACCAAGGTCTATCTCGACTACTACTATAAGTATGATGCCTATATCCCCACCTATTTCTACTACAACGAGGTGTCGGCAGACACTAAATGGGTGGAGCGCAACTACAAGAAATGGTTTGAGAAGGACATGATGGCTGACGCCCTGCCACGCTTTGCCCTCACAGGCTTTGACCACGCCTGCTTCTTCATCGGGGGATACACGCAGTTTGGCAAGAATTTCAATGGTGGCAAAGGACAGATGACTTACAAGCCTGTGCAGTCACCACTTAAGTTCCGCAGTGCCGGCAAAGGCCACAAGAACACTAATTTCATGTTCGTTCACTACAAGAATGACCGCACCATAGAGTCGGTCAACTATTGATAAGATGCCCCATAGGATAATACATAACCTCATCCGCAGGACGGTGATGGTGGCAGTGGCGACATTCATTCCGCTCATCGCCTCAGCACAGATAGGGGAGCACCGCGACGACCTGTCGGTGGGAGGAGGTGTGGGCTATGTATTCTCTTCAATCAACTTTCAACCAAGAGTTTCACAGGGCTACCACGGCGGACCAACCGCCGGTGTGGCCGTGCGTTATGTGTGCGAGAAATACTACAGCATGATTTGCTCTGTGCTCGCTGAGGTCAACTATTCATCCTTGGGATGGAAGGAGAAAATCCTCGACGCGCACGACAACAAGGTGGTGAACCCACAGACAAAAGAGCCCGAGGAATACAGCCACACCATCAATTATGTGCAATTGCCTATCTTTGCCCATCTCGCTTGGGGAAAGGAGCAGAAGGGACTCAATTTCTTTTTTCAGGCGGGACCACAGTTCGGACTCTTCCTCGGCGAGTCCTATAATGCCAATTTTGATATCTCACAACCCAATCTCAACGAACGCTCTAATAAGACCTATCAGCAGTATTCCAAGGATGTGGAGCGGAGTTTCGACTATGGTATAGCAGGAGGACTGGGTTTGGAGTATTCCATTCCCCACCTCGGACATTTCCTGCTGGAAGGACGCTACTACTACGGACTGGGGAATATCTACAACTCCACCAAGCGCGATTTCTTCGGTACATCCAACCACAATGCCATCGCGGTCAAAATGACCTACCTTTTCGATGTCAAACGCACCAGGTAAAAGCCTTCTATGATTTTGGGAATGATGGTTAGTCCTTCCTCATTATGTACGAGTGTAGGGACACGATGTATCGTGTCCGCCATGATTTGTAAACTATTGCCTAAATTCCTGAAAAAGATGAAGGATGAGGGTTTTGAAATAGATGAAGGATGAAAGATGAAGGTTTTGAAATAGATGAAGGATGAAAGATGAAGGATGAAAGATGAAGGATGAAGGTTTGATAGTCCGCTTCCTCATGATGGACCACGTTAGCAATCATATGTCTAAACTCCTACACCCCCCGTTCATCGGGATTTGCAATCCCGATGCCCTTAAAATAGGGATTTGTAATCCCCAGACAAGTCAGTCATATGTCTAAACTCCCAAACTCCTAAACTCCCAAACTCCTAAAAAATCATATGTCTAAACTCCTAAACTCCCAAACTCCTAAACTCCTCAAAAAAACATATGTCTAAACTCCCAAATTCCTAAACTCCCAAACTCCTCAAAAAAAATCTTTCTTCAGGGGTAATGATTTCCCCCGCTTGTCTGTATTATAAATAAACAGCGTGAAAAATGATGCAAGACAAAGAACAACAGTTTGAGCGACTTTTCCATTCCGAATACGGCAGGATGTATCGGGCAGCCCACATCCTGTTGGGCAACGAGGAAGAGGCTAAAGATGCAGTGCAGGATGTCTTCGCCAGTCTTTGGGACAGAAGCGTCATCCTGCATGAGGAGTCGCAACGGACTTTTCTCCTTACTTGCGTCCGCAACCGCTGCCTCAACATCATTGCACAACGGCAAAGACAACAGGCCAACGAGGTGCAACTCGCCTTGGCCAATCTATCTGACGACACGGAAACATGGCTTGGACAGTCCGATGAGGAGTTGACGGCGATGGTACAACAGTATATCGACCAGCGCCTCACTCCTCAGACCGGACGTGTCATACGCATGCACTATGATGACGAGCAGTCTTACAAGGAAATATCCGGAAAACTCGGTATCAGCCTCTCCGCCGTCAACAAACATATTGTGCAAGGACTGAGGAAACTACGTCAACAATTCAACAACAGAGAAGCATGAAGAACGAAGAAAAAATCCGTATGCTGCTCCACCCGGAGCAATACTCAGATGAGCAACTCGACCAAATGCTCGGGGAGAATGATACGCCCGTTCCTGACGTGGATGAGGAATGGCAACGCTTCCGTGCAAGGCGCCACCGCCGACAGCATCCCCCAATGAGGTGGGCTGCCATCCTTGCCATCGGCATTGCCCTCTCGGGTATCTCCTATGCCGCCATCCATCACTGGAGACAGACTCAGATAGATAAAAATGCTGCCGTCGAGAACCAACTCCAACAACCAACACAGACACACGCAGATGAGGAAAACACATACGGTCTCAATACGGTTGCTGAGGAGAGAGATTCTGTTAGGCAAGACCAGAATTTCAACAATGTGGAACTGCAGCAGATAATGCAGCAGGTAGCCAAAGACTATGGTGTGAAAGTGGTGTTTCGCAATGAGGCGGCACGCTCACTCCGCTTCTACCTGAAATGGGAGGCCAGCGACTCCATCCAGGACATTATCAACCACATCAACCACTTCGAGAAAGTGCATCTCACACTTTCCGACGCTACCATCACCATCGAATAGAATACAGCCATGCGACAATTATATATCATTCTGTTGTGCCTCTTTGCCACGACAGCAGGGGCTCAGCAACTGTCACACGATTTCAGAAACACCTCGCTTTCCGAGGCGCTTATCTGGATTGACAACGCTCAGAAAACTTATAAAATTAACTTCATCTTTGATGAATTGGAGGACTTCACCGTTACCACCTCGCTGAGGAACACCAAGGTCAAGGATGCTGTCAAGCAGGTGGTGGGGTTCTACCCCATGAGGGTAAGTTTCGAGAATAACGACATCTATGTGGAATGTACCCAGAAGTCGGAGTCAAAGGTTTCCGGGCATGTGGTCGATGAGAAAGGTCGGCCTCTTCCTTTCGCCACGGTGTCTCTCCTCACACAGAGAGATTCTGCCTTTATCACTGGTGGCGTGAGCAATGAGAACGGCGACTTCGTAGTTCCTTGCCAACCGCAGCACCTCATTGTCAAGGTGACGTGCATCGGATACCAGACGGTGACGAGGAATGCACCCGTGGGCAAGTTGGGCACCATTGCCATGAAACCGGAAACCTATATGGTGCAAGGTGTTACCGTCAAGGGCGAGATTCCGCAATACAAGATGACCACTGGAGGCATGACGGTCGACGTGCAGCACTCCATCCTCCACGATGTAGGTACAGCCGACGACCTACTCTCGATGCTGCCAATGGTGCAGGGGCGCGATGGGAAGTTCAACGTGATGGCTAAAGGAGAGCCGGAGATTTACATCAACAACAAGAAAGTAACCAATGCCAACGAACTGAAGCAGTTGAAGTCGGTCGACGTCAAGAGCGTGGACATCATCACTGCTCCTGGAGCACAGTACAACGCTGAGGTGAATGCCGTTATCCGCATCAAGACCTTGAAGATTCAAGGCGACGGATTCAGCCTGATGGCTACCAGTGATACATGGAGAAACAACAAGTGGAACAACTACGATGACCTGACACTGAAATACCGCACTGGAGGATTGGAGGCTTTTGCCAACGTTGCGCTTGACAACGGACATTACAGTAATGACCAAGATGTCGAACAGGTCCTGCAAATCAAAAAAGATATGTTTGTTGCTTTTGCTGACCTGCCTGTTAGGAGCAAATGGACGAGGTTTCTATACAAGGCAGGTCTGAGCTACGACTTCAATGCCGACCATTCTGTTGGACTGAGCTTCTCATCCGAGGAATTACTTCATGGTAAATTCAAGTCTGATATGAAGCAGAAATATCAGAAAAACGGGGCATTTTATGGTGATGTCCTTCTGAAGACCGATATCGACGAGGTTAACAAACCTATATGGGAACTGAATACATATTATGTGGGAAAGGTGGGCAAACTTGGCATCGACATGAATGCCACGGTGCTGAGGCGAGAAACGGAAGATCATCTCAACCAAAAGGAGTTTAGCGCTGAACTGGGAGATCGCACCATCACCACCCTTAATAATGAAGAGCGTAGGATGGTGGCAGGAAAACTGGTACTGACTTATCCCATCTGGAAAGGTGTGTTGAGTGGCGGTTCTGAGGCTACAAGCACGAAGAGTTATGGCCACAATTTCAACGAGGAGAACATCATACCAGAAGCCGACAACGAGATGAGGGAAAGAAATATTGCTGGCTTTGCCGAATATGAGATGCAGTTGGGCCAATGGCGCCTGAACGCAGGACTGCGCTATGAGCATGTTTCGATGGACTACGATTCGTTTGGCATCTGGCAGCCTGAACCAAGTCGCATCTATAACGACTGGTTTCCCAACCTGTCGGCAGCTTGGCAGAAAGGCAAGTGGAGCGCACAGCTCAGCTACAGCAAGCGCATCACACGTCCACCCTACAATATGTTGACTTCTATGATTGTGTACGACAGCCGTATGTTCTATGAGGGTGGAAACCCCTTGCTGCGGCCTTCGGTACGCCAGAGCATAGACTTCAACCTGACCTATTCGTGGCTGAACTTTGTCACTGGCTTTACCCGCGAGAACGACCTATTTACCCACATAGGAAGAGTGTATGATGAGGAGAAAGAGATTGCCATATTCCAGCCTGTCAACTTCGACCACCAAGACCGTGTCTATGCCACTCTCGTTGCTTCGCCCAAGTTCGGATTTTGGCTGCCTACCGTCACACTGCATTACTATCAGCAGATGTTTGATGCCGAGGCATACGGTGCTCCTGAGAAGCTGAACAAACCTGAATTCAGTTTCGACCTGAAAAGTTGGTTTGTAATCAATCCCACGACCAAAGCACTGGCACATGTAAGTTACACGGGAAGCAACCACTGGGGATTCATGTATCGTGGCAGCAGCTTCAGCGTGAATGCCCGTCTGCAAAAGAACTTCTTGAAAGATAAGCTGTCATGTACGCTATATGCCAACGATATCTTTCGCACGGCAAACAATGATGTAACCACTTACTATGACATTGGCAATACGGCACAGAGTGTCTACACCTATACTCAATGCGTGGGAATAACGCTGAGCTACAACTTCAATGCTTCTCGTTCGAAGTATAAAGGCACAGGTGCCGGAAACGAGGAGAGGACACGATTCTAAATTGGAGTTTAGGAGTTTGGGAGTTTAGACAATAGTCCACACTCCTAAACTCATAAACATTTCCGGAACTTGAATTCATATTCAAAAAGAATAGAAACTGGACTTAACTTCACATCGATGTGTCAATTATCGGGTGCCTTTGTTGTATTTGTCGCTTATTCATGACCGTGTCGCAACGATTGACATCAAAAAAGTGCGACATATTTTTCTTGTTCCCGCAGTCACCTTAAATTTGCATCAGAAATCAAAAAAATAAAAAATATACGATTATGAAAAAGATGAAAATTACGGTGTTCGCACTGATTGGTTTGATGACGAAGTCAATGGTCTGCAAAGCAAACGAAAATATGGTGTTCGCAGAGAATCTGCCCACTGATGCAAAGGTATTCGTCCAGAAAAATTTCCCCCGTCTGTCTGTCGCCTTTGTAGAGAAAAAGGCTGCAGGTCAGGGTTCAGTTTATGAGGTGAGTCTCAACGATGGCACAGAGGTCGTGTTCAGTCCGAATGGTGCCTGGGGCATGGTTGACTGCAAGTTGGAGGCTGTTCCTGCCTCGCTGATGCCCGCTCCGTTATCCTCATTTGTTAAATCTCAATTCGCCGGTGCAAAGGTGGTCAGGCTCGAAAGGACCAACAGCGGTTATGTGGCAGCACTCTCCAATGGCATCTCGCTGAAGTTTGACCATGAGGGACAGATTGCCTGAAATCTGGGTGAATTTGATACTTGAGTGTTCAACAAGATATTTTAACTAAACAAATAATGAAAAATTTTGAATTCGAACAACTGCGCCCCTCCGCATTATTGCAGAGGGGTTGGATGTCTTCCCTCCTCTTGGTTCTTGTCAGTATGCTGACGTTGATGACCTCTTGCTCAGACAACGATGACATCATCTATGAGCCGATATTGAAAGGCAAGATATCTTCGTATAACGAGTTTGGCGCAGCCATGCTGGATTTCACGGAAACAGACATGGCAAAGGCAGGATTCTCACTCGGTGACGTCATCAGCATCACTATCGACGACAAAGAAATCGTCATGCCTTACTACGATGGCTACTACACCCGCAATGGAGAATACCTATGCGTTGCCTATCCCACCTATCCCAGTATCTGCTTTACAGCCAATAACATCGGAGTGCCCAAAGAACTCACAGGACTGGAGGGGCATAACGTCATCGTCAGGTTAAAGAAAAAAGGCGGCAGACTTGACGTGCAACAGGCACTGAGCATGAAATATTTGAACATCCGTTCTGAATATTCCATCTCTGACGAAGAATATGCCAATGCACGCGCCGTGAGCGCAGGACACATAGCAAAGGGTATGCTGCACCGCAGCTCATCGCCGTTCTGCAACGACATCAACCGTGCTTACTATGTATCCGAATATCTGGAACGGGAAAAGGTAAAAACAGTGCTCAACCTCGCCGACACAGAGGAGAAAATGATGACCTACGATATGCCTCCTTACAGTCGTAAACTCTGGGAGGAAGGCGACGTGATACTATGCCCGCTGAAGGCTGACCCAACGGCTGATGACTACAACAGACGATTGATAGAGGCACTGAAGGAACTCCCGTCGCGCCCAGCTCCCTATGTCGTGCATTGCATGGAAGGTAAGGACCGTACCGGGTATGTATGTGCACTGCTTGAGGGATTATGCGGAGCAACGTATGAGGAGATAGTGGCCGATTATCTGATCACCTATGACAACTATTATCTGATCAAGCCGGTACAAAATAGTGAATTATGCAATACATTGGTGTCGTTGAGACTCAACACGTGTCTGATGTATTATGCCGGCGTTGATGACGAAGCACAACTACCAAATGTTGACTACGCAAAAGCGTTTTCCGACTATCTGCTCTCTCATGGTATGAGCCAACAACAGCTTGACGCACTGGTTCAGGTTCTGACGGGTTCAAATCAATAATAGCCCGCGCTTCCCCTGTTGGTTGAAAGATTATCTCCACACCCTCAATTTTGGGGGTGTGGAAAATTTTTGTATCAGAAGAATCCGCCCGAACTATAAATCCGCCCAAAAACAATAATGACATGCGTCATGCGCTTTTATCAGATTAATTTTGGCGAATTGAGATTTTTTTCTTTACTTTGTCCACAGTTTTATTGAAAACCAATAACTTAAAAATAAAATCTATGTTTGAAGGACAACCTAAAGGACTTTATGCGTTGGCTTTGGCCAACACGGGTGAGCGATTCGGCTACTATACGATGATTGCCGTCTTCGCTCTGTTTTTGAGATCCAATTTCGGTTTCGATGCCGGTTGGGCGGGTGAGATATACGGCGACTTCCTCATGCTCGTCTATTTCCTCCCGATTCTCGGTGGTATCATGGCCGACAAGTTCGGCTTTGGCCGCATGGTCACCATTGGCATCGTCATCATGTTCCTCGGCTACCTGCTTCTCTCCATCCCTTTGGGAGGAAAGGCTGTAGGTATCGCTGCCATGCTGGCTGCCCTGGTGCTCATCAGTTTCGGTACCGGACTTTTCAAGGGCAACCTGCAGGTGATGGTGGGCAACCTCTATGATGACCCGCAGTATGCCGACAAGCGCGACGCTGGCTTCTCACTCTTCTACATGGCCATCAACATCGGTGCGCTCTTTGCTCCGACGGCTGCCATCAAAATCACGGAGTATGCCCAAAACAACCTTGGATATACGGCTCCGGGCGAGGCCTACCACTTTGCTTTCGCCGTGGCATGTGCATCGCTCATCCTCTCAATCGCCATCTACTATGCGTTCCGTGGAACATTCCGCCATACTGAGGGCGGCAAGAAGAAGGATGGAGACAAGGCTGCCGCTTTGGCCGCAGAACCCGAACTCTCCAAGGAGGAGACCAAGCAGCGCATCGTGGCACTCTGTCTCGTTTTCGCTGTTGTCATCTTCTTCTGGATGGCATTCCACCAAAACGGACTCTCCCTGACCTATTTCGCTGATGAGTTCACGGAGAAGTCGGCTTCTGGGGTTCATACCATGCCGTTTGACGTGCTCAACCTGGTGATGATTATCTTCATCGTATATGGAGGTTTCTCCTACTTCCAAAGCAAGACATCAAAAGGCAAGGGCATCTCAGCGCTTGTCGTCCTGGCTGCACTCGCCGTGCTCATCTACAAATATACGAAGGCAACCGGAACAGTTG
Source organism: Prevotella sp. (assembly GCA_017961115.1). Taxonomy (GTDB): domain Bacteria; phylum Bacteroidota; class Bacteroidia; order Bacteroidales; family Bacteroidaceae; genus Prevotella. The sequence continues at coordinate 13,104 of JAGCXX010000138.1, forward strand.
ATATCTCCGCTCCGATTTTCCAGCAGTTCAATCCGTTCTATGTGGTGGCACTCACCCCGGTCTCGATGGCTATCTTCGCCTATCTGGCCAACAAGGGCAAGGAACCTTCTGCTCCCCGCAAGATTGCATATGGTATGTTGGTGGCTGGCGCTGCCTTCTTGGTAATGATGTTTGCCTCTCAGGGATTGAAAACTCCGAATGAGCAGGCTGCACTTGCTGAGACTGGACAATTTGGTCCGTTGGTGTCACCTTATTGGTTGATATCCACCTACCTGATTCTCACCTTCGGTGAACTTCTGTTGTCACCTATGGGTATTTCATTCGTCTCCAAGGTGGCTCCTCCGAAGTACAAGGGTCTGATGATGGGCGGTTGGTTTGGTGCCACTGCCATCGGCAACAAACTCGTGAGCGTGGGTGGTTATCTTTGGGGTGACCTGCCGCTGTGGCTGGTTTGGGGCGTGTTCATCGCCGTCTGCCTCGCTGCCGCCATCTTCATGTTTGCCATGATGAAGCGACTGGAGAAAGTAAGCTGACAAATTTCAGCCATTAGAAATCAGTAATAATATTGGTGCCAAAACACTCTTCAGTCAGTGTTTTGGCACCATTTTTCTATAATGTTTCAAAACAAAAAACTCTGTATCTCCGTATTGTTTCCACCTTGATACCAAATCGTTTCTAAGAACGATTTGTCTTTCTTTTCGTCATCCTCTTGATGACGAAATAGGCGATGGCTAAGAGGACGATGGCAATGATGCTCCACTTGATGTAGTCACCATATTCTATGAGTTTCTCAGTCAGCTGGTCCTCGGGAACGAAGGAGTGCAGATACCATCCCAAACCAGCGAGAATGCTGTGCCACACACCGGCACCGATGGTGGTGTAGAGCAGGAATTTCCAATATGGCATTTTTGAAAGGCCTGCTGGGATGGATATGAGGTGGCGTATGCCGGGGATAAGGCGTCCTGTAAGCGTGGCGGCCACGCCATGGTCATAGAAATACTTCTCACTTTTCTCCACTTTCTCTTGGTTGAGCAGGCACAAGTGGCCGATGTGGCTGTTGGCAAACTTGTAGATGATGGGCCGCCCGAGGAAATAGCCTGCCACATAGTTGATGGAGGCTCCCACGTCGGCACCGATGGTGGCGAAGAGGATGACGAGCAGCACGTTGAGGTGGCCGCCTGCTGCATGATAGGCTGCCGGCGAAACTACCAATTCGGAGGGAACGGGCACGACGGTGCTCTCAAGCAGCATGAGGAAAAAGATAGTGGGGTAGGTGAGGTTGCCCAACAGGGCACTGATCCAATTCATTGGTGATGATGTTTTTGTGCGTAAGCTAAATAGTCCGCGGGCTCAAGGTCAGCTGGGAAGAGCGGACTGAGGATGGTGCGGGCTGAGATGGGTGACAGTTGGATGGCCTTGCGGAGACAGTTGATGTATTCATCTCCCTTGCCCAGGTCATGGGCGCAGATGGCGAGATAGGCGTAGGTCTGAGGCAGTTCCTCAAAATCTTTGGGTTGGAAACCCGAGAGGATGTTGTAGGCGGTTTGGACATAATTGTTGTCGTAGAGCGATACCGCTACGCGCATCATGACCTGCGGGGCATAGCCAGAGCATTCGATGGCCTGACGGAAACAGTCGTGGGCGGAACTTAGGTCGAAATTCTCAAGATAGATATGGCCGCGCAGCACCATCGTCTCATTGTGGTCGGCATCCTTCAGACTGTCCATCTGGTCGATGCATTCCAGCGCCTTGGTCTCTTCGTGGTTCTGACTGTAGGAGAATGCCATCTCCTGATATACCTCCCACAGGCGCTCGGGACAGTGTCGGCGGGCGGTGTCGGCTGCCTTCTCCAGATTGGCGATGCCTTCGGCATGCCGGTTGAGGTAGGTGAGGCAGAGGCCTTTGTTCAACGGACCATCTACATTGCTTGGGCGCAAACTGCCGTAATGCTCAAAATAGGCAATAGCATCCTCGTAGTTCTTGAGCCGCATGAGTGCCTGACCCTTGTAGAGCAGGGCTGAGTCCTCGTTGGGGTTGATGGCAAGGGCGAACTCACTGCTGGTGATAGCCTCATCGTAAAGACCAAGTGCGAGTTGGTCACAGGCGAGCATATCCCAGTAGTAGGTAGTATAGGGAGAGTTGTCGATGAGTTGTTCGAAGATGCGGATGCTCTCCTCATAGTCTTTCTCGAAATAGAGAATCCTTCCCAGCGTTTCCTGATAGTCGTTGAGTTCATGCTCTTCCGACCGCTCGAGCCATTTCCTTGCCAAAGCGGTCTGTTCGTAGTCTACAAACAGGGTGGCGACATCGAGCAGGAAATCCTCGTATTCGTTGTCACTCACTTGGTCAAGGCAGGTTTCCAGATAAAGGTCGGCCTCTTCTGCCTTGTCAATAACGATGAAGATTTCTGCCTTGATGTAATAGTAGTCAAGGTCGTATTTGTCCTCTATCTGCTCAGCCAGGGCCAGCGCGCCCTTGGGGTCGTTGTTGGTGAGAAGGGCGATGCGGGCCTTGAGCACCAAAGGAGCAGTGGCTCCCTCATACATGCTGAGGGCCTGGTCGGCAACTGCCACGGCATCATCGGAGCGCCCCATCCAGTGGTAGTACTCTGCGATGTCGGTCATCTGCTCGGAGTCGAGATAGATGCTCTCACCCAGTTGCTGAGCCTCCTCGTAGGAGGTCAGCAGTTGCTCAAATTCCTTGGTGTCGAAATAGCCTTGCATCGTCGGTGGCAAAAAGAGATTTATTTCTTCTTCGACCAGGTATCCTTCAGACCTACGGTCTTGTTGAATACTGGGTGCTCGGCCGTGGTGTCGGGGTCTGCCATGAAATAGCCGATGCGCTGGAACTGCAGATAGTCGCCGGGCTGCATGGTGGCTGCGTAGGGCTCCACGTAGCATGTCGTCAGCACCGTAAGACTGTCGGGGTTGATGATTTGGCGCATACCGGTCACATTGTCGCAGTTTTGTGCCTCACGGACGGCGGCGAGTTCGTCGCGGGGATTCTCGACCTTCCACAGACGGTCGTAGAGACGTACCTCTGCTTTCACGGCATGGGCGCAACTCACCCAATGAAGTGTCTTGCCCTTGATTTTGCGATTGGCACCGGGCAGACCGCTGCGTGTCTCGGGGTCGTAAGTGCAGTAGATGGTGGTCACTCGACCTTCCTCGTCTACGTCGCAGGGATGTTCCTCATCGCACTTGATGATGTAGGCGTTCTTCAACCTCACTTCCTTTCCAGGGGCAAGGCGCAGGAATTTCTTCTCTGCCTCGCGCATGAAGTCTTCGCGCTCTATCCATATCTCGCGGCCAAACTCAATGGCATGGGTACCGTCGGCCTCATTCTCGGGGTTGTTGACGGCTATTAGTTCCTCTGTCTGTCCCTCGGGATAGTTGGTGATGACCACCTTGACGGGGTCGAGCACGGCACTCACGCGCTGGGCGCGGGTGTTGAGGTCATCGCGCACGGCACTCTCAAGCAATGCCATCTCGTTGAGGGCGTCGTAGGTGGTGTAGCCGATTTTGTCGATAAACTTGATGATGCTCTCGGGACTGTAGCCACGGCGGCGGAAACCGCAGATGGTGGGCATGCGGGGGTCGTCCCATCCGCTCACCATTCCTGCCTGCACTAAGGCGAGCAGATTGCGCTTCGACATGAGGGTGTAACTGAGGTTGAGTTTGTTGAACTCGGTCTGGCGGGGACGGTTGTCTTCGATGTTCTCTGTCTCGCCTTTGTACTCCTTCATCCAGGTGACGAAGAGGTCGTAGAGGGGTCGGTGTTCCACAAACTCCAAGGTGCAGAGGGAGTGGGTGACGCCCTCGAGAAAGTCGCTCTGCCCATGGGTGAAGTCATACATGGGGTAGGCGTTCCACTTATTGCCCGTGCGGATGTGGGGGATGTTGAGCACTCGGTAGATGAGAGGGTCGCGGAAATGCATGTTGGGATGGCTCATGTCTATCTTGGCACGCAGGACGTAGGTGCCTGGGGTGGCCTCACCGCTGTTCATGAACTCAAATAGGCGCAGGTTCTCCTCCACGGGACGGTCGCGGAACGGGCTGTTGGTGCCGGGACGGGTGGTCGTGCCTTTCTGCTGGGCAATTATCTCCGCACTCTGCTCGTCGACATAGGCACGGCCTTGCTTGATGAGCCACACGGCAAAGTCCCACAATTCCTGGAAGTAGTCGCTTGCGTAATAGACATTTGCCCATTTGAAGCCGAGCCATCGGATGTCGTGCTCTATGTTTTCTATGTATTCGGTGTCCTCCTTGATGGGGTTGGTGTCGTCGAAACGCAGGTTGCAGATGCCGCCATAGCGCTCTGCGATGCCGAAATCCAAGGCGATGGCCTTGGCATGGCCGATATGGAGATACCCGTTGGGCTCTGGCGGGAAACGTGTCTGCAGTCTTCCACCATTCTTGCCTTCTGCCAGGTCTTTCTCCACCTGCTGTTCTATAAAGTTGAGACTCCTCTTCTCAACGTTCATGTTCTCATCTGTTGTTGCCATATATTATTTCTTTGGATTTTTTATGCAAATATTCAATTGTCAATCTTCAATTTCACCTGATTCCCCTCGCATTGAGTGCTTGGTGGTATCTTCTTGCGTTGGCGGCGTGCTCTGCTTCATTGCGGGCATAGTTGTGTGTGCCGCTGAAGTCCTCTTTGGCGCACATATAGATATAGTCGTGATGCTCGTAGTTGAGCACGGCCTCAAGGTCTTCCTTCAAAGGTATGCGGATGGGGCCGGGAGGCAGTCCCTTGTATTTGTAGGTATTGTAGGGGTCATCGGTGGTGAGCATGCGGTTGAGGATACGGCGGATGGTGAAGTCGTGCATGGCAAATTTCACCGTCGGGTCCGACTGGAGCAGCATACCCTTGCGCAGGCGGTTGATGTAGAGTCCTGCCACAGTTGGCTTCTCCTGGGTGGCGGCGGTCTCCTCGGTGACGATACTGGCAAGGGTGCTCACCTCCGTTGGGGTCATGTCGAGTGTCTTGGCCTTGGCAAGCCGTTCATCATTCCAATAGCGCTCGTGCTCTTTTTTCATCCTGTCGAGGAACTCATTCACGGTCACGGTCCAATACATATTGTAGGAGTCGGGGATGAACATGCTGGGAATGGTTTCCAATGTGTACCCGTAGCGCTGGCATACCTTCTCGTCGGTAAGGGCGCGGTAGAGTTCTGTACTGTCAAGTTCCAGTTTCTTGCTCACGGCGGCGGCCAACTTATCCATGGTGCGGACAGAGGGGATAGGCACATTAAGTGGGGTCTGCTCGCCACGTTTGAGCATGTTGAACAGTCCATTGGCACTCATCTTCGTGTCTACGCCATAGCGCCCTCGGATGATGTTGTCGCCATAGCCTCGGAAGTCGGCAAGGGCTTTGAAACCTTTCATCGCATGGGGCTTCGCAATAGCGGAAACTTTGGCATAAACCGAGTCGATGTTGTCGTCACGGTCGATGTAGAGATATTGTGTCTCTTCTTCATTTAGAAGAGCGGTGCGCGTGAAATAATAGCCAGTGCCCAGGGCTGCCAATATCAGAATGCCCAGAACGATGGCGATGACTTTCAATGTCTTGCCTGATTTCTTCTCCTTTTTCATGTCGTTTTTGTTGATTTGAATGCAAAGTTACTGCAAGACGGAGACAATACAAAATAAAACGCGTTTTATTTTGTGCTGTCAAGTTGCCGCTTACTTTCAGTAATGGCTTTCATTTCCGATAGCAAAGATAATCGATTTTCATCGATATGCAAAATAATCATCCTACTTTTTGGTTTTGCAACTCTGATATGAAGCACTATGACAACACCTTTCCTGTGAGTTCAAACTCACGCTTCAACATCAGTGGGAGAAAAATCAATTTTTTTTTGCATAAGCGGCGACAAATGTGTAATTTTGCGTTGATAGTCGGAAAAACTCACTTTTCCGACAGTATAACGGTATCACTATGAAACTCAAATTCAGAATACACTATAGCACGCCATGGGGTCAGAGCCTCCATGTTGCCATTACTTATCACAGCGATGACGGGCGCACACGCAACTACTTGTTGCCCATGAACACTGAGAACGGGGAGGTATGGACGCTCGAGACCTCGGTGATGGAGTCGAGGCAGAGGCCTGTCACCTCGCTCACCTATCATTATCAGGTAATGGACAGCGAAGGGCATCTCATCCGAAAGGAGTGGAACAAGGTGCCGCGGCTGTTTGCTTTCGACAGCACACGCGACTATTATTTCCCTGACTGCTGGCGCGATGTGCCCTTGCAGTCACATCTTTATAGCCATGCCTTCCAGGTGGTCAGTCAACAGGCACGGCATCAACCGGTTACTGTGATGCGGATGCCGCTGTTCCGCCGAACGGTCATCTTCCGTGTTTCAGCACCCCAACTGCGTGAGGGGGAGGTCGTTGGACTGTGTGGAAGTCATCCTGCAATCGGTTGCTGGAGTCCGTCGCGCTTTTTGAAGATGAATGCCATTGGCGACAGTGAGTGGATGCTTTCGGTCAACATTGAGGGCATGCCGTTGCCGCTGGAGTATAAATATGTGGTGGTGGACGAGAAGACCAATCAACTCAAAGCATGGGAAGAAGGCGACAACCGCTCGACAATGGATGCGGAGATGCGCGACGGCGAGGTGCTCGTACTCTATGGTGAGTCGCTCAGGGTGGCAGAATCAGAATGGAAGGCGGCGGGAGTCGCAATACCGGTGTTCTCGCTCAAATCAGAACATTCGTTCGGGGTGGGCGACTTCGGCGACCTCAGCCGGTTTGTTGACTGGGCGGCGGAGGCAGGACTGAGCATCGTGCAGTTGCTGCCGGTGGCTGACACCACTACCATGCATTCCTGGACCGACTCTCATCCCTATAATATCATCTCGGCCTTTGCCTTGCATCCACATTATCTCGATTTGGAGCAGTTGCCGCCCATCCGTGCTACGGAGCACTTGGTGGCATACAACCGACAGCGAAGGGAACTCAATGCGCTCGATTGCAGCGACTACATGGCAGTGGACAAGGTGAAGATGGCTTATGTCGATGAGGTGTTTGCCGAAACGGGTGCTGCCACTCTGGAGAGTGACGACTGCAAGGCGTTCGTGGCCAAAAACGAGGAGTGGCTGCTGCCCTATGCCGCCTTTTGCATTCTAAGGGACATACACCATACCGCACGCTTCACCGACTGGCACGACCATGCTGTCTATGATGAGCAACGCATCCGCTCCTTCCTTAATGAGCATCAGGAGGAGTATGGGCGCATTTGCTTCATCCAGTTCCATCTACACAGGCAGTTGGCAGCGGCGGTCGGTCATGCCCATGAGCGGGGAGTGGCCATCATGGGCGACCTTCCCGTTGGCATCTACCGCGACAGCGTGGAAACATGGCAGCATCCTGAGTTCTTCGACTTTGGGGCGCAAATCGGCACACCACCCGACCAAGAGTCATTCAACGGACAGAACTGGGGATTCCCGCCTTATCAGTGGACGGATGCCGATGACAGGTATGACATCATGGCTCAGCAGGGCATATTTGGCTGGTTCCGCCGTCGGTTGGCTCACATGGAGCAATATTTCGACGCACTGCGCCTCGACCATACTGTGGGCTATTTCCGTATCTGGGAGATTCCCGACCATGCCGTCCTTGCCACCATGGGACATTTCCAACCCTCACTGCCACTCAGCGAGGAGGAAATCTCACGCACCGGACTGGTGTTCCGGCGTGAACTGCATACCCGTCCGTTCATCAATGATGCAATCTTGGAACGGCTTTTCGGCATCCACGACAACTACGTTAAGGAACATTTCCTCATCCGTCAGCAATATGGACTCTATGCACTCCGTGAGGAGTATGACACACAGGTGAAAGTGCGCAACCATTTTGGAGGACTGACCGATGAGAACAGCCTTTGGATTAGGGATGGACTATATCGGCTCATTGCCAATGTGCTGTTCTTGGAGGATTTGCATATCGCAGGAATGTATCATCCTCGTTTCATGGTATATAACGAACCTGTTTATGATATCCTCAGCGCAGACGAGAAAGATGCCTTTATGAGGCTCTACAACAACTACTATTATGAGCGGCACAACGCATTCTGGGCATGGGGAGCAGAACAACTCTTGGAAGGTATGCTGGCGGAGACTCGGATGCTGGTGTGTGCCGAGGACCTCGGAATGCTGCCTTCCTGCGTGCCTCAGGTGCTCGACAGACTGCGCTTGCTTTCATTGGAAATCCAGGCGATGCCCAAACAGCCAGGGTATGAGTTCGTTCACCTCGAGACAAATCCATACCGCAGTGTTTGCACTCTGTCTACTCACGATATGCCGCCGCTGAGGCTGTGGTGGGAGGAGAATCTCGGTAGGACACAGCGCTACTATGCTGTCATCCTACAGCAGCAGGGCAGGGCGCCGAAGCAGCTGCCGCCACATCTCGCCGAACAGATTGTGGCAAGGCAGATGTACTCGCCATCGATGCTGTGTATCCTCGCTTTGCAGGATTGGTTGGCAATGGATGGCGAGCTGCGCCACGGCAATGCTGCCGACGAGCGCATCAACTCTCCATACGATGTGTACAACCATTGGTGTTATCGTATGAAACCCACCATTGAGCAACTCCTTGAGAGTAAAAAATACAATATGAAAATAAGGACGATGGCGAAACACAGCAAGAGAAAATGAACTGCATCTTCGACCTTGACGGGACATTGCTGGACACCCTGGACGACTTGGCTGCCAGCACCAACTACGCACTGAGAGCGTTCGGACTTCCTGAGCGCTCACGGGATGAGGTGCGGCGCTTTGTAGGCAATGGGGTCAGACGGCTCATGGAGCAGGCCGTGCCCGATGGTTCGGCATATCCTCGGTTTGAGGAGGTCTTGGCTACTTTTCGTGAGCATTACCTGCATCACAGCATGGATACGACACAACCCTATCCAGGTATTCTTCCCATGCTCACCCAACTAAAAAAGGAGGGGCATGCCACGGCGGTGGTGAGCAATAAGTTTGATGCTGCAACAAAATCACTGTGTCGCCATTTTTTCGGCACGCTCATCGATGTGGCCATTGGCGAGAGTGAGCGGATAAGGAGAAAACCTGCCCCTGACACTGTCCTTGAGGCTATGAGGCAGCTTGGTGCCGACCGCAAGCACTCCGTCTATGTGGGAGACAGCGATGTGGATATTGCCACCGCAACAGCCTGCGACATCCCTTGCATCAGCGTGTTGTGGGGGTTCCGCGACCGCGATTTCCTCATGTCACACGGAGCTGCCACCTTCATCACCCGTCCCGAAGAAATCTTTAAGATTGTGTCGGATGTTGATGGGGCCTGATTCCTCTGCTGTCACTTCTGATAGAACTTCAGCATATAGATGTTGTAGATGGTGAGGTATTTGCTCTCCAACTCGTTTTGCTGGGCCTGCACCAGATTGGTCTTGCCCGTCATCAGTTCGACGATGTTTTTCAGTCCGAGGCGGAACTGCTCGCTGAGTAGTTCATAACTGGTAAGTTGGCTCTCTGTAGCCACCTTGGCAGCCTTAAACTTGCTTTGGTTGGTGGTGGCGTCTATCCAATAGGTCTCAATGGTGTTGTAGAGTGTCTTCTGCTTGTCCTTGAGGTCGAGAAGGCTGTTCTCACGTTGTAACTTAGCCTTGTTCACTGCTGTCTTTGTCTGGCGGTTGTCGAGGATGGGGATGCTCAGGCTGGCTCCAACAGCCATGTCGAAGTTGGTCTTGAGTTGATGGCCGTATCCTCTGTCGTCCATCGAGGTGGTGTTGGTGCCTAAAGAACCGTTCAGATTTACCGTTGGGCTTTTGGTGGCGCGGGCAATATCGATGCTCACATCGCTCTTCTCAATGGCGAGCAAGGCATTCCTGATCTCGGGTCTGCTGTTTAGTGCATCGGAATAGACGGTGGTGAGGGCTGGGATGGCTTCCAAGGCTTGTGCGTCGGTGTATTGGGGAATTGCCACGTCGAAGTCAGCGGCCTCAGTGAGTTCGAGCAATTGTTTGAGCTGGAATTTGTAGTTCTTCACCTGACTTTCTGCTGCCACTAGGTTGTATTCGTCTTGGGCACGCTGTGCACTGAGTTGGGCGAGGTCGGCCTTGCTCATCTTGCCTACTTCGACCATCGTGATGCCGCGGCTTTCGTTCACCTTGCTCGCTTCCAAACTCTGCTTGGCAACGGAGATGGCCTCGTTGGTGTAGAGGATTTGCGTGTAGAGTTGCACGATACGCTCCTCTATCGTCCGAGCGCTGGTCACAGAGTCCAGTTCTGCCTGCTGGGCAGTCAGTTCATTGAGCTTGATGGTGTTGTGGTTGCGGTTGCCATTCCATACAGTCCAGTTGGCATTCACGCCATAACTGCCGTTGTAATACACCTTGTCGATACTCGACTGCACATAGCCATTGGCCACAGTGCTCTGGCCTGATGCGATGAAGGGGCGGTAGATGACATTCTGGTTGGTGGAGGCATTGAGAGAGGGGAGCAGTTCTGCTTTCGACTGTTTCACGTCTTCTATGGCAGACTTCCGCTGTATTCTGTTTTTCTTGAGGGTGATGTTGTTTTGCAGGGCATAGTCGATGCATTCCTGCAAGGTCCATTTCTTCTCTGTGACTTGTGCGCTGACGGACAGGGCGGTGGCAAAAAACAAGCAGGCACAACTGATGATTATCTTGTTCATTCCTGATATGCGGTGTTGAATGGTTGAATCTGAATTCATAAGGTGGAAATTATTGCACAAAATTACACGTTTTGGCAGATATCAACAAGAAATGATGATAATTCTTTGTTTCTTCTACGATTATCTTCATCCTTTTTTCGATATTTGGGCATCGGGTTAACATTCATTTAACATTATGGCTTAATCTTTTCCCCTTTTCATACGTCTAATGAATAAGAGATTAAACAAAAACGTACGTATTCATTTATATAATATCTCATATGAAAACAAACATGAGATTCCTGTGCATGCTGTTGGCATTATTGTTGACAGGCAGCACTTTTGCGCAGAAGAAACAGGAACTGCCTACCAAATACACGGAAAACAAGAAAGCGGTCGTCACACTGACCAGTGGAAAACAGGTGACTGCCCCCACTGCCAATATTTTTATGAAAGATGCTTCATTGCTCTATTTTCAGGGCAAAGATGCTAAGTCTGCGAATATGAATATTGTCGCAAGCGTGGAGTTCGACGACAAAAAATATATCAACATCGAGAATCAACTCGCTTTTTTTGTCGACTCCATCAAAGGAAACAGCCTTTACTGCGTAGAGCTGATTGACATAAATGCATGGAAGCAGAACCTTATCAACAACCGCAATTTCACCCATATTGACTTCAGCAGTGAGCGACTCGAGACCTATGCAGACAATTTTGTTGAGCATGAGGATAGGATGTTCCCCATCGTCAATGTCTATTATTTCTACCTGGATGGGAAATTCGTGCTTGCCCATGACCGTGACTTGTGGGTAGTGCTCAACAAAGAGCGCCACCGCTTGATGAAGACAGCCATCAGCGACCCTAACTTCAGTTGGACAGACCCGAAGAGCCTCATGAAACTCTTAAAGATGATTAGCATCTGATTTTTTCACATACCCAACTTGTATTTCTTTCCCATAGTCGTCTGTCACCGTGGTGCTGATGTTGTCAGACCATAGTAGGTGATAATGGCATCTTTTCTATATTGTTTGTTTATTTTTTCATAATATTTTCCACTACGCAAAAACAATGCGTAGAGGTGTTTTAGCTTTGCACTCAGTTAGAAGAAAAGTGATCTTTGGATGAGTGAAACAAGGTGGTGATTGCCGTAGCGAGGGGTTACTTCGTTTGATAAACCGTAGAAGGTTCAGGACTTAAGTCCACCAATGTTGGGGTTTCCCAAAAATCTCCTTGCGCCTGTAGCATCCCACCTAAAATAATAAAGGTGATTGCCGTAGAAGAGGATTGCTTCGCAGCGGTTCCCTCTCAGCCTGTCGCCTCACAAGTAATAAGCAAGTGCCGTAGATAAGACTTACTTCGCCTGTTAAGCCGGGGGTCGCCGGTTCGAGTCCGGCCATGGGAGAAATTCTATGTAGCTCAGTTGGCTAGAGCGTCGTCATAAGTGTCTTTTCGCCTGTCGCCTTGCTTTTCATAGCGGAGTGGAGCAGATGGTCAGCTTGCAAGTTTCATAAGCTTGAGGTCGCAGGTTCGAGTCCTGCCTCCGCGACAATATCAGGATGCCGTAGGACGACGGATACTTCGCTACCATCTGAGGGGAACTTACCGCGATACCCCGACCGTCTGTCCGCCCGTCGCTCCTGCCACCATAAGCGGTTGCCGTAGTGTAGAGATACTTCACTAGCTCTGTAAAAGCACTCGATCCGTGATCGAGGAATCCAAGACTCTCCACGACTGTCGCACCGTTTTATTTGATGTTTAACTATAAAAGATGTAAGAAGATGAACTGGAATTCGAAATTGAAAGAGCAAATGACCGTGACGAATCACGAGGGAGCCAAGGCTTATGCCATGACTCCTGAACTGGAGTTGTACACCGCCGTGGTGACAGCATCGCTAAGCGACCTGTGCTACGAGAAGCAGGATGAGCGTGTCAACCGCATCGCTGCCCAGGTGAAAAAGGTAACTCCGGAGTTCGTCGCCCGTCTCGCCGTCTATGCACGCACCCAGATGCATCTCCGTAGCATCCCTTTGCTGTTGCTCGTGGAACTGGCAAAGGTGCATAACGGTGATGACCTCGTGGCCCGTGCCGTGGAGAAGACCGTATTGCGTGCCGACGAGATTATGGAGTTGCTGATGTGCTATCAGTGGCGCAATCCGTCCACCGACCCCCGCAAGAAGCTTGGCAAGCTCTCGCGTCAGGTACAGAACGGCCTTCAGCGTGCTTTCAACCGCTTCGACGAATACCAGTTCGCCAAGTACGACCGTGACAACCTCGAGGTGAAGCTCCGCGA
>JAGCXX010000139.1 GCA_017961115.1 Prevotella sp.
CGACACCTTGGAGGTGATAGAGGACCGATTGGCGAAGGCAGAATATGAGCTCACTTTTGCTGACCGCTTCGACTGCGTGGTCGTCAATGATGACCTGGCAGTGGCGGAGGAAGAGGCCTATAAGATTGTACGGGACTTCTTCAAAGAGGAAATAGATGAAGGCGGCAACCTAAATGGCGAAGACTGAAAAGCAAGACATCATAAGAACCGGTCTTTTTGGTGGATCGTTCAATCCCATCCACAATGGGCATGTGAAACTCGCCCAACGGATGCTAAAGGCGGCACACCTCGATGAGGTATGGTTGCTCGTGACACCGCAGAACCCCTGGAAAAGTCAGGCTGACCTGCTTGACGATGACATGAGGTTGAGAATGGCGAGGGCGGCGGTGGAAAACATCCCCGGAGTGGTGGCGAGCGACTATGAGTTTCACCTGCCCAAGCCTTCCTATACATGGGACACGTTGCAGGCCCTCGCCCATGATTTCCCGGAGAGGCAATTCACATTGCTCATCGGCGGTGACAACTGGGAGCGTTTCGGCGGATGGTATGAGCATGACAAAATACTTGCCAATTACGACATCGCCGTCTATCCCCGGCGTGGCACTGTCATCGACAAGAATTCCTTGCCGCCACGCGTGCGGGTCTTGCGGACAGCACTCATCGACATCAGCGGCACCGACATACGCAACCGTATCCGTGAGGGACTGCCCATCGGACACCTCGTACCCCCACAAGTGGCAAAGATTATCCAGGAAGAAAACTTGTACAAAGAGGAATAATCCTTCATCCTTCATCTTTCATCCTTCATCCCTTTCATGAGCATCCTTACCATCATCATCTCCTATCAGTTCATGCGATGGGCAGACAAATGTCTGTCGAGCATGCTGGCGTCGGAGTATCCGACAGACCTGTTGGTGATTGACAACGGGTCGAAGGACGGGACGGTAGATTATATCAGAGAACATTTCCCTGAAGTGAAGGTGTTGGAGAATGGCTGCAATTTAGGTTTCGGCAAGGCAAACAACATCGGCATCAACTATGCCATCGAACATGGGTATGATGCCGTGCTTCTGCTCAATCAAGACGCTTGGTTGGATGCCGACGCACTGGGCAAATTGTCGAAGGCGGCGGAAAACCATCCGGAATACGGTGTGGTGTCGCCTATCCACCTGACGGGAAAAGGGGATGGAATAGAAAAGGGTTTTTCTGTTTATACCGGACTGAGGGATTTGAATCATCTTCCCCAGTACCCCATCGTGGAGGCACCATTCATCAATGCCGCCATCTGGTTGGTCAGCATCGCTACACTCAAGAGGACAGGACTGTTCGCACCGCTCTTCTACCATTACGGAGAGGACAAGGACCTGGCAAACAGGATGGCCTATTATCATTACAAGACAGGGTATGTCCCTTCAGCCATCGGCTACCACGACAGGGAGAACCGTGAGGAAAACCGTGAGCGGATAAGATGGAGTGAATATGTCTTTCACCTGTCGGAGTATGCCAACCCCAACTATTCATGGGGTATGGCTTTTGCCAAGGGGGTATTGGCGATGATGAAGAAGGCTTTTTCCGCTGCTGTCCGAGGAAAGATGGGTGATGCAGCCTGGTATGTGCGTAATACATGTGTCTTGATGGGCAAGAGCGTAAGTGTCACCAAGGCGAGGAGAATGTCAAAACATGTGGATTTGAAAAACTATTGATGATGGGAGATATGGTTGAAAGTCAGCGAAAACAGTCACGTTGGGCACCTATCCTACTGTTTGCCTACAACCGTCCGGCACACATCAGGAGGTGTGTGGAATCATTGCTCGCCAACACATTGGCAGGAGAGAGCGACCTTTTTGTCTTCTCCGACGCACCCAAGACCGATGCCGACAAACCGGGTGTGGAAGAGGTGCGCGCCGCACTGAGGGATATTCATGGATTTCATTCGGTTAGCATTGTGGAGCGCGACACCAACTGGGGACTTGCCCGCAGCATCATCGACGGCGTGACACGGTTGGTGGAGAGCCGCGGACGGGTGATTGTGGTGGAGGATGACTTGGTGGTGGCGCCTTACTTCCTGCAATTTATGAATGATGCCTTGGATGTCTATGAGGATGAGCCACGGGTAGGGCATATCCAGGCATGTGACTTCACCCAGGATACCCACCTTCCCGACACCTTCCTCATCAAGTGGACTGGCAGTTGGGGGTGGGCTACGTGGAAGCGGGCTTGGCAGCATTTCAATCCCGACGGAAGTCAACTGCTCCAACAACTGGAGGAGCGTGGTCTGACACGAACATTCGACTTCAATGGTAAATATGGATTTACCCGAATGCTGCGGAGGCAGATAGAAGGGAAAAACAACTCATGGGCCATTCGGTGGAATGCCTCCTTGTTCCTAAAAGACATCTTGTCGCTCAACGTAGGGCGGTCGCTGGTGAGCAACGAGGGATTCGACGGTTCGGGCACCAACTGTGGCGGAGGCGGATTATATGCCTCCAATCTTTATCTGCAACCACTTGAAGTGCAAAAGATTGCGCCAATTGTGGAAAATATGGCTGCTCGCAAGGTTTTCGAACGTTATTATGCCCGCACCAACTCTTTTTGGGCGAAAGCCAAGCGCAGAATCCTCCGTACCTTGAAAGGTGATTTTGGAGCCTAAAGTCTGTCGAATCTGTCGGACGAGTGCGACAAGTGCGACAAGTCCGACTTATTGATGGATTACTTTTCCCTTCAGCATCTCTATTCCCTCGTGGAGAATCTTGCTGCCCAAGAGCCAGAGAATGACCACATAGGGCACTGCCACCATTACCACCTTGGCAGCGAAGCGCAGGTAGATGTTGCCTATGTTGCCTGCGGCAAGGTGTGCCACTGCACACAGCGCTACAGAGAGCAGCAGGTAGGGTGAGATGTCGCGGACAAACTCTCCGAGCCCAAGGTGGGTTTCCCTATTGACGAGCCACAGCCACACACCTGTCCACAATACACTTACCGTCACATAGGCTGCCACCATGACATGGATGCCATAGTTGGCAAAAAGCAGGGCAAGGGAAAGGCCGGCGAGACATTGTCCTATTGTCGCCCACATATGCCGTGAGGAATGTCCGCGGCTGATGACAAGGTTGGAAAAAAGGTAGGAGATTGGTGCGAAAGCCCCTGCCACGCAGAGCAACTGCATCAGGCGTGCGCTCTCTATCCACCGCTCCGTGATGAGGATGACGATGAATTCCTTGGCGACGAGTGCCAATCCCAGCATGAGAGGGAAGGCGACAAATGCGGTGAAGCGGAGCATCTTGCGCAGGATGGCTTTCTGTCGGGCACGGTCGTCATCGACGCGTATGAAAACGGGTTGTGCGACGCCGTACATCATGTTGGAGATGAGCGACGAACCCATGGTGTTCCACTTGTTCGCCTGTGTATAGTTGCCCACATCAGGTGCTGTGTAGAGTTTTCCGAGGACGACGGAGAAAAGATGGGTATTGAGGATGGTGAACACATTGGTGATGAGCAGTCGGCTGCTGAATCCTATCATCTCCTTGATAGGGGTGAAATCCACCTTGATGCTGGGGCGCCAACGGGCGAAATGGTAACTCAGCGCAGCGATGATGATGATGTAGACGATGTTTTGCGTGGCGATGCTCCAGTAGGACATACCCATGAACGCCATGGTGATGGCGACGATGCCGGAGATGGCGAGAGCGGTGATGGTCATGATGGAGGTCTCGCGCACCATGAGGTGGCAAAACAGATAGGCACGGGGAGCGGTGCTGAGGCTGGAGATGACAAACGACAGTGCCACATAGCGCGTGAGGGCAGTGAGTTCGGGATGGTGGTAGAACCGGGCTATCAGCGGTGCTGCTGCGAAGAGCAACAGGTAGAATCCGACTCCCACGCCCAGACTGGTCCAGAAGACGGCGTTGTAGTCATTGTAACTGGCGTTCTTTCGCTTGTTGAGGGCAGAGATGAACCCACCTTCCTGAAGCGAGGCGCCCAATGCCACAAAGATGGTAATCATGCCTATCATGCCGTAGTCGGACTGCGACAGGTGGCGTGCCAGGAAAATGCCGATGACGAGGTTGAGCAACTGCTGCAAGCCGTTGCTGACGCTGCCCCAGAGGAGTCCTTTCGCTGCCTTTTCCTTCAGTGTGGACATTTTTCAATCTTTCATCAACTACCTGATGAACAGCAGTTCCCGGTACTTGGGAAGTGTCCAGCACTCGTCACTGACAATCAGTTCGAGTTTGTCTATCTGATAGCGGATTTCCTCCATCTTCGGTTCCACCGTGTCGTGGTAGGCGATGGCTTTCTCACGCACGTTCTCAATGATGTTGGCCACTTTGCGGGCATTCACCAGTTCCTCCACACCGGTCTCGATGGCCTGTGAGCGCTCGGCTATCTCACGGATGATGCCCTTGTTGCGTGCCGTCAGTTTTTCTGCCTCTTCGTGAGGGAATATCTCATACATATTGAGCACGTTCTTTGCCAACTGGCTCTGGTATTGTGTGGCTATGGGTATGATGTGGTTCATGCTCAAGTCACCCATCACACGCGCCTCTATCTGTATTTTCTTTGTGTAAGTCTCCCATTTCACCTCATTGCGTGCCGCCAGTTCCTTGGCGTTCATCACCCCCATGCTCTCAAACATCTTGATGGTGTCGGCATCGAGGTAGCGGTCAAAAATGATTGGACAGCTCTTCTCCACGTCAAGGCCGCGGGCAGTGGCTTCCGCCACCCATTCATCACTGTATCCGTTGCCATCGAAATGGATGGGCTTGCAGGTGCGGATGTCCTCGCGCACTACATCAATGATGGCGCCGGTCTTGTCCTCACCTTGAGCGATGAGGGCATCGACACGCGTCTTGAAAAGAGAGAGCGCCTCGGCAACAGCGGTGTTGAGGGCTATCAGTGCGGAGGCACAGTTGGCCTCCGACCCGACAGCACGGAACTCAAATCGGTTGCCGGTAAAGGCGAACGGACTGGTGCGGTTGCGGTCGGTGTTGTCGATAAGCAGTTCGGGAATCTCGGGA